>JAPLTV010000063.1 GCA_026397955.1 Verrucomicrobiota bacterium
GAGACGGATCCGTCCATCGACGATGCCTACGGACTCATTGGCTTGCAGATTCACGGCAACAACAAGGCCGAGATTCATTACCGTAACATCGTGCTTGATCCGCTGAACGACCTGCCGGTCACGACCAAGGAGACGGTAATGAACCGCTTCGGCGAGGCAAAGTCTACCTGGGTTCCTCCGGCGCCGTTCAAGGAACGTAAGTTCGACCTCAACGATAATGAGGTCGTCGTCTTCATCGGTCAGGAGAATCTCGTGCGCGAAGCCAAGTCGGGTGAAATCGAGTCGCGCCTTGCCGCGGCCTTCGCCGCCAAGAATCCGGTCTTCCGCTCCATGGCCTGGGAAGCGGACACCGTCCACGAACAGTGGCGCGACCTCAATTTCGGTCCCTGGAAAGGTCAGCTCGAGGCCGCCGGGGCCACGACGTTGATCGTGCAGTTCGGCCAGGCCGAGGCTCTGCAGGGGCAGACTGGCTTGGCGAAGTTCAAGGCCGACTACCATAAGCTGCTCGACGATTTCAGCCGCCATACGCCCCGCATCGTGCTCCTCTCGCCGGCCGGTTTCATGAAATCACAGCGTCCGCCGGACCTCACGACAGTGGCGCGCCGTAAGGATCTCGCCGACTATGCCGCCGCCGTGGCCGAGATCGCCAAGCTGCGCGGGCTGCCTTACGTGAACCTGACCGAAGTCACCAAGGACGATCCTTCCGTCGACGGATTGCATCTTTCGGCTAAGGGGTTGGAGAGCGTCGGACAAGAAGTGGCTTACTCGCTTGGATTGCCCGACAGCCTGGAACTGTCGGCCAAGCTCCGTCCGGCCATCGTCGAGAAGAACCGGCTCTGGGCAGATTGCTGGCGTCCGGCCAACTGGTCGTTCGTCTACGGGGATCGCATATCGCAGAACTACGGTAAGGGCTTCGGCCCGGTGCCTTCGCTGAAGGAAAACTTCGAAGCTTATAAGCCCTTGGTCTCGTCATGGGACAAGCACATCCAAGCTCTTGCCCGCGGCGAACAGTCCCTGGCTCCGGCAGCGCAGTCTGGGCCGGCCGCGAGCACCGAGAAGGTCATGACTGCCGCCGAGGAGCAGGCCACCTTCAAGGTCGCCGAAGGCTTCGAGGTCAATCTGTTCGCCGACGAGTCCCTCGGTGTGGCCAAGCCCACCCAGATGTCGTGGGACGCCAAGGGCCGACTCTACGTCTGCTGCTCCCCAACCTACCCGCAGGCGGTGCCCGGCGTGAAGCCGCGCGACTATATCCTCCGCCTCGAGGACACCGATGGCGACGGCAAGGCTGACAAGGCCGTGCGTTTCGCCGAAGGCCTGACGATGGTCCAAGGCGTCGAGCCTCTGACCGACGATATCGGCAACACGTCGATCCTCGTCTGTGATTTCGATCGCCTGATCAAGCTCACCGACACCGACGGCGACGGGAAGGCGGACAAGACCGAGGTCCTGATGTCGGGCTTCGGCGTCGGTGATACGCACCAGCTGGTAAACTCGATCAGCCATGGTCCGGATGGCACGCTCTGGATGAGCCAGGGCCTGCACGCCATCACGCGGGTCGAGACGCCGCGTGGTATCGTCAGCCTACCTAAGTCGGGCCTGATGCGCTACGACCTCAAGAATCAACGACTCCAGCCATTCTTCCAATACGGCAAGGCTGGGCACAACTGCTGGGGTGTCGCTTTCGACGACTTCTTCCAGCCGTTCCATAAGAGCGGTGACCGCGTCGCTGGTTACTACAGCCTGCCCGGCTTGGGTGCAATTGAGACGCCCGACGAGTATGCCGGCACGCATTCGCTCTTTGATTCGCCGCTTAAGTCCAACTCCGTGGATATCCTCGGTACCAAGGCTATGCCAGCTGACCTGCAAGGCGCCGCCTTGATTGGCGGTTATTACGGCAACACCCTCGACCTGCATCGCTTCGTCGACGACGGCTCCGGCTTCAAGACCGAGCGCATCGTCAGTCCCATCATCTCCAGCAGCAAAGCCTTCCGCCCTGTGGACGTTTCCGTCGGCCCGGACGGCGCGCTGTATGCCTGCGATTGGTTCAACGCCGTCATCGGCCATTATCAGGCCAGCTACGCCGACCCGCGCCGCGATCGTTCGCACGGACGCATCTGGCGCATCACCGCCAAGGGGTTGCCGACCGTGAAGCAGCCCGACCTCGTGTCGATGACCGAAGGCGATCTGTTTACCCAACTCGGCTCGCCGGAGCGCTGGACGCGCTACCAGGCCCGTCGTCTATTATTCTACCGTCCGACCGAGAAGGTCGCCGCTGCCGCGGATGCCTTTATCGCTAAGGACCGCTCGGAGTCTCAATATCTCGAAGCCATGGGCGTACTGCAGTCGCACGGTCTCGTTCGCACGGCATTACTGGACCAACTTCAGTCCTCGGCCGACTTCCGGATTCGGGCCTATGCCGCCCGCGTCGTTGGAGAGTGGTCGGCCCAGTTGCCCGATACTCAGGTACGCTTGGCCAAGGCCGTCGCTGATAAGCAGCCTCGCGTCCGCCTGGAGGCCGTCGTGGCCCTCAGTCATGTTGGCGGTCAGACTTCGCTGCGCACCGCCTTGGGAGCGGTCGAGCAGCCTTCAGATAAGTTCCTCGACTATGCCCTCAAGCAGACCGTTCGGCACTTGGCTCCCACCGCCGGTAAGCTGTCTGCCGAACTGTCCGCATCGCAGGCCGCCTACCTTAAGAAAGTCCAGAGCAGCGGACCTGCCGTGGTTTCGCCAGGTCAAGCCATCTACGAGGCCCTCTGCCTCAACTGCCACCAGGCTTCCGCTCAAGGCCTGACCGGCGTCTATCCGCCGTTGGCCAAGAGCGAGTGGGTCGCCGCAGATGCCCAGACCCTCATCCGAATCACCATGCATGGCTTAGCAGGCCCTACCAAGGTCCAAGGCAAGGATTACGGCCTCGTCCCGATGCCTCCCATGGGCTTGGACGACCAACAGCTCGCCGATGTCCTGACCTACGTCCGCAGCGCCTTTGGCAACAAGGCTGCGGCCGTGAAGCCCGATGAAGTCAAAGCCGTGCGTGATGCGACCAAGGGTCGGACCGCGCCGTGGACGGCGGTGGAGTTAGGGAAGTGATAAGGAGTAGGTCACGAACGTAGTCGTGCCTCTACCTTCCGGCCACCATCCGGCGGCCGGCTAAACGTTCGCCGAATGGTGAACATAGGTAGGGGCGGGGCTACGCCACGCCCTTCTCTGGTGTTTTTATCTGGGCCCTAGTGAGGATTCACCTGTCTTGCCGCATAAGTAGCCAGGTCATCTTTGTCATGTATGCCATACAAGGGGCGTAAGGGTCTACCACACGACAGGCCGACTTGGGTTTCAGCTGACGACCCAATATTTTTAACTTTATGCGGTAGTCCTCGCGGGGTTAATCAATTCGCGAACTCCGATGGATGGAGCGCTATCCGCGGAGCCTCAGCCGAACTAGAATCTTTAGGGCGCTGGCGTCTGCTTTTGATCCTAGCGATGCCGGACCATCTCCATCTAATCGTATTGATACCTAGGATGCATGGTATCGAATCCGTCATGACAGGTTTCAAGAGAAGTGTCTCCTTGAAGCGACCCATCGATTGGCAGAGGGATGGATTCGACCATAGATTGCGAAACCGCGCTCAGCTGCGGTCGAAGTGGAACTATGTGCTCATGAATCCAGTCCGGGCTGGATTATGTAAGACGACCGAAGAGTGGCCATATTTCTATACGCCGGGAAGTGCACGAACGTAGTCGTGCCCCTACCTTCCGCCACCATGCGGCGGCGTTTGACTCAGGGCTTCTCCTTGCGTGTCAGGAGTTGCACCCACGCCACGCCGACAATGGTCACGGCTCCGCCGATGAGCGTCAGGGTCGTCGGCTGTTCACCGAGCATCGACCAGCCAAAGACAAGGGAGAATACCGGGATAGCGTAGACCGCGCTCATCGCCGTGGCGATAGGCACTCGAGTCAGCACCCAGGCGAAAAGCGTGTAGCAGAGCGCAGCGGGGACGACGCCGAGGAACACAAGGTGAAGCAGTCCGTTCGTCGAGAGGCGACCCCAAGCCTCAGGTAAGTCATGCGAGAAGGGGAGTAGGCCAATCGTTCCGATCCAGATGGCCCAGGTCGTCACATCCAGCGCATGGTAGCGTCGGGTCAGCGCCTTATTAATCAAGGTCTGGATGGCGGAGGACAGTGCGGCGCCAAGGATCAGGATTGTGCCGAAATTAAGGGTCAATCCGGCGGAACTGCCGATGGCCGTCATAATGACGCCTGCCATCGAGATCAGGATGCCAATCCAGGCGACCAAGCTGACGACTTCCCTTCGGAGCAGCACACCAATTACGATGACCAAGATAGGTTGGAAAGAGATCAGCAGGGAGCCCGTCCCCGCGTCGACGGTCTTCTCGCCGAAATTGACGCCTAGGTTGTAGAAGCAGAATCCGAACAAGCCAAGCAGGGCGACGAGCAGCAGGTCCGAACGGGCGGGCAGCGGTCGGCCGCGCCAAAGCCAGACGGGAAGCATCACGGCCGAGGCGATGAGGTAGCGCATCGCGCCGACCTGTCCCGCGTCGAGTTCCGTCAGCACCGTTCGAACGCTTACCCACGACATGCCCCAGGCGATGATGTTGAACAGCATCGCGGCATAGGCCAGCCGTTGCGGACGGTTTTCGTTCACGAACGGCAGCCGATCAGCTCGATCAGCTTATAGGCGCAAGCCTGGGCGAACTCCTTATCGTTGATGGCGAGGTCGAATTCCTGCACCGGCACCTTGGCGTTCGTTCTCAGCGCCGAGAAAAGGGCCTCATCGGCGGCCGCGTCATGGAAGGGCTGGCCGGCGGCGCTGATGACCGAGATCGCCTTACGGGGAATCATGATGGCCGTACCGGCCTGATAAGCGTTGGCCTTCTTCGCAACGATTTCGCCGAGTTGGCGGCATTCGTCGGCCGTCGTGCGCATCAGCGTGATCTGAGGGTTGTGGATGTAGAAATTACGCCCTTCAAATTTGGCGGGAACCGAGGCGCGTTCGCCGAAATTGACCATGTCGAGGCAGCCTGGCGCGACGACCACAGGGATATTTGCCTTGGCGGCGGCGTCCATGCGTTCCGGGCCGGCGTTGAGATTGCCACCCACGAGCTCATCGGCCCATTCGGTGGTGGTGACATCGAGCACGCCTGAGACGATGCCGCTCTCGATGACGGATTCCATGATGCGCCCGCCCGTACCGGTGGCGGCAAAGACCAGGACCTCGTAGCCGGCGGCTTCGAGGACTTTCTTGGCTTCCGTGACGCAGGTAGTCGTGTTGCCGAACTGGCTGGCGACGATGAGGGGCTTGGCGGTGCCGACGGAGGGTTCGGCGGAGACCATGCCGCAGATCGCGCCGGCGGCGCGGGTGAAAATGACGCGAGAGAGGCGATTGAGTCCCGCGACGTCGGCGATACTCGGCATCATCGTGATGTCCTTTGTGCCAAGATATGGGGCAACGTTACCGGCCGCCAAGGTCGAGACCATCAGCTTGGGGAAGCCGAGGGGCAGGGCGCGCATGGCGGCCGTGCCGATGGCCGTACCACCGCCGCCACCGAGGGAGATGATGCCATCGATACGACCTTCCGCTGCGAGCTTGGCCACGCAGGCCGGGGCCGCCTTGGTCATGGCCACCACGCACTCGCCGCGGTCTTTCTTGGCCATCAGCGCGGCTAGGTCGATGCCAGCCGAAGAGGCGACCTGTTCGCGGGTGATATCGGGCTGCACCGTGGCCGGGCCGCCGGTGCCGACATCGATCAGCAACGGCTTGTGGCCGTGGCGGGCGATGAGCGCGGCCACGAAGGCATGTTCTTCGCCCTTGGAATCAAGCGTGCCGAGAACTGCGATCGTGGCCATGTGCTCAGAAGAACTTACGCTTCACCGGGATCTGCTTGAAGCGCTGCGTGAGGTCGGTGAGGGACTGCTCGACCGCCATGCGTTCGAGGCTCGAGGCACCGACGAAGCCATCGGTGTCGGTGTGCTCGTTGATGAAGGCGGCGTCTTCTGGGGTATTGATCGGGCCGCCGTGGCTGAGGAAGATGAGGTCCTTGCGGACGGACTTTGCGGCATCGATAATGCCCTGGGTGATCTTAGCGGCTTCTGGGAGGCTCATCGTGGCGTTGGTCACGCCGATCGAGCCGCCGACCGTGGTGCCTACGTGGGCGATGATGACGTCCGCGCCGGCTTCGGCCATGGCCTTAGCTTCTTCAGGCGAGCCGACGTAGACGATGGTGAACATCTCCATCTTGCGGGCGAGGGCGACAGTCTCGAATTCCTTCTTCACGCTCATGCCGGTCTCCTCGAGGATCTGGCGGAACTTGCCGTCGATGATCGTGTGGGTCGGGAAGTTGTTAATGCCGGAGAAGCCCATGTCCTTCACTTTGCCCAGCCAGTGCCACATGCGGCGGCGAGGGTCGGTGGCGTGGACGCCGCAGATGACGGGAATCTCTTCGACGACGGGGAGTACTTCATACTCGCCGATCTCCATCGCGACCGCGTTGGCGTCGCCGTAGGCCATCATGCCGGCGGTGGAACCGTGGCCGGCCATGCGGAAGCGGCCGGAGTTATAGACGATGACCAGGTCGGCGCCGCCGCGTTCGATGAACTTGGCGCTGATGCCCGTGCCGGCGCCGGCGGCGATGATCGGCTTGCCCTTGGACATCGTGTCGCGGAGGCGGGCGATGACTTCGGTGCGGGTGTACGGGTTTCCTTTTCCGGTCCAGGGGTTGGGCATGGTGATGAGAGGGGAAGGGTGGTCGGGGGTTGCTCCTTGAGGGGATAGGTCTTATGCAAAGGACGTGGCCCGCAAGAGCGATTTAAAACATTACAGTGAGACGCAACTCCGTCATTCCGAGACGGACATCGAGAATCCGCGTTCCCGCCGCCAGATCGTCGTCGCCGCGGACTACCAGGACGAACGCCCGTGGGTGCTGTCTGGGGTGCGTTGCAAGGAGTTGGGGCTCTTCGAAATCGCCCACCTCGGTGTGGCGGAGATGCTCGCGCCCTATGAGGTCGTCCGGGCCAACCAGAGCGGCGCCTTCTTCATGGCCTGCCTCGCTGGTCAGGGGCAGGTCTGGATCGACGGCCGCTGGCGGACCATCTCGGCGGGGCAGGCCTGCCTGCAGCCGGCCGGCATTCGTAACTCCTTCCGCATCGGACGAAGCAAGCACTGGGATTTCTGCTGGATTCGTTTCGGCGGCGGCGTGCGTTCCAATACCATCTTCCGCGCCAGTTCGCCGGTGCTGGCTGATTTCGATGCCGAGCCGCTCCGCGCGGCCATCACCGGGCTGATCGCCGAACTGAAAGGCGCCAAGGTATCTCGTCGCAATCACCAGTGGATCGAGCTGGCCTATGATTACGTGCGAAGATTCGCCGGCAGCTTCCGTGGCGATCCGCGCGTACAGCGTCTGTGGGATGAGGTCCATGGACGCCTTGATTTCGCCTGGGATACCAAGTCCTTGGCCCGTGAGTCCGGGCTAAGTTTCGAACATCTACGGCGACTGTGCCTCAAGGAGATTGGCCGCACGCCGATGAACCACCTGACCCATCTGCGCATCCAGCAGGCGATCAGGCTGATCAGCGAGTCCGACGACAAACTGGCCGTCATCGCCCGCAAGGTCGGCTTCGCCAACGGTAACAGCTTCTCCTCGGCCTTTAAGAAATCGACCGGCCACGCTCCCTCCCACTTCCGAGCGGATGGCTGAAGGGTGATTTGGCGGGAAATGTGCATTTGAGAGGGGTCGGGTTGCGGCTGGCGGTGCCGCTAAGTCTTGTAGGGTGCGGGGGGCTTACTTTGATAGAGCCATGCTTCCCCGCATCACCCCCCTCCTGCGCCTCGCCGTGGTCTTCGCTGCCGCCGTTCTTGGCGCTGCACCGATCAAGGTCACCGTCGTCGCCGACGACCATGCCGCGGTCAAATCCCTCGTCGCGGAACTCAAGGGAGCCGGCGCCATCGTGACTGAGGCCGATCGCCCGAGCGAGCTCATCGACATCAAGCACGAGAAAGACGAAGTCATCGTCCTGTATCGCAAGGACTACACGCCGTACGAAGTCAAGGAGCGCGCGGCGCTCGCCGACCTTTCTAATCGTGGCATCAGCTTCGTCGCCCTGCGCGGCGCGATCGCCGGCCCTTCGGCCTCTTGGGCTAAGGATACCTTCGGAGCGGGATGGACGCAGGACAGCCGCCGCTTCCGCGCCTTGATGATGCTCAACGTCCGGACTGATGCCCATCCGCTCGCCAAGGATGCATCCACCTTTGATGTTACCGATCAGACCGTTCTCGAACTCGACCTCAACGAGAAGATCCAGGTACTCGCTTCCTCCTTCACCTCGAAGGTGAGCGCCAATCGCAAGAAGATCGCGGAAGTCGCCGACAAGGCCTCAGTCTACGATATCCAGCCGCAGGCCTGGGTCTTTGAGAACTCGCGCCTCCGTTCGGCGGTCTTCCTGCAGGGTGAAGCCGAGACGCTTGCCCACGCCAGCTATCGCACCTTCATCAAGCGTGGCATCGCCTGGGCGGCCCGTCGCACCAATGTCGATGAACTCTGCACGCCTAAGGACCTCGTGGACATGCGTTACCCGGTCGGCGGCCCCAGCCGCGCGGAGAAGGCTATCGCTGCCTTTCAGATGCAGCCTGGTTTCAAGGCCAGCGTCGTCTCGACCGAACCTCTGATTCACAAGCCCATCGCGGTCCAGTGGGATGAACGCGGTCGCATGTGGGTCGCGGAGACCCCTGAGTATCCAAACGGCCGTCGTCCGCTTACCGCCGAATCCTGGCGCGAAGGTGGCGTGTTGGTTCCGGGGAGCTACGATCGTCCAGCACAGGACAAGATCAGCGTGCTGTCCTCCAGTAAGAACGACGGCGTCTTCGACCAGAAGAAGATCTTCCACGAAGGCCTCGAGCTCATCACCGGTTTCTGTCACTATAAGGATGGCGTCATCGCTGTCTGTCAGCCCCACATCGTCTGGCTCCGCGATACGGATGGTGACGGCAAGGCCGACAAGGAAGTCGTCCTCTACGGTGGCTTCACCCCGGGCGACACCCACTTCGTCGCCAATCACTTCGTCATGGCTCCGGACGGCTGGGTCTATGCCAGCAACGGCGGCGGCGGCGAGGTCTTCCCCATCTCAAATCCCGACCGCAAGGTTCGTCTTTCCTCCGGCACCTTCCGTTTCAAGCCGGATGGTTCGGCCATCGAGCAGATCGCCTCTCAGGGCGGCAACAGCTTCGGCAACGAAGTCACCAGCAAGATGGAACTGTATCACGGCAAGGCGACCAACGGTAACCCCATCCAGCACGTCGTGCTGCCTGAGTCTATT
Organism: Verrucomicrobiota bacterium; assembly: GCA_026397955.1. Lineage (GTDB taxonomy): Bacteria > Verrucomicrobiota > Verrucomicrobiia > Opitutales > UBA953 > UBA953. The sequence continues at coordinate 9,325 of JAPLTV010000063.1, forward strand.
CTCGCCAAGGCTCCGGGTACGCCCGCCAAGGCCTTCAGCTCCGTCAACCCCCGCCGCCCCGTCTTGCGTACCGATCTCCCTGACCGCGCTCCTCTTCTGCAGATCGACCAGGTTGGCTATTATACCGCTGCTTGCTCCGTGGCCGTCCAGGAGCATGGCGCTTGGCCGGAAGAGTATCGCGACACTATCTTCATCACTGAGCCGATCCTCGACATCATCCACTTTGAAAAGCTGACCCCAAGCGGTCCGACCTTCCTCGGCGAAGTCACCATCAAGGACCGTGAGTGGCTGCGCTCCATGGACCACTGGTTCTGTCCGATTGACGTCTCGTTCGGCCCGGACGGCGCTTTATACGTCCTCGACTTCTACACCCCCGTCGTCGCGCACAACGACACCCGCGGTCCGTTGCACAGCAAGTCCGGAGCCTCCGTCCGTCCTGACCGCGAGCACTACTTTGGTCGCATCTACCGCATCCAGCATGAGTCGGCGAAGAAGTTTGAGATCCCTGACCTCTCCAAGGCCGATATCACCAGCCTCGTCGCCGCGTTCGACCATCCGAACAAGGTCGTCCGTTTCAACGCCCTCCGAGTCCTCATGGACAAGGACGCCGGACTCCTCGCCTCCGCCGTTGGACCGCTCGTGACCAAGGTCCGCAGCGACGCCAAGGCCGAAGCCCGCATTCAGGCCCTCTGGGCCCTGCAGCGTCTTGATCGCCTCGAGGATGGCCTGCTCCGCGTCCTTTGCGCTGACGCCGATGCCGACGTGCGCAAGAATGCCTTCCTCGTCGCCGAGGCCAGCCAGAGCAAACTGCCGACCGAAGTCTTCGCCAAGGCTCTGGATGACGCCGAGCCGCGCGTCCGTCTGGCCGCTCTTCGTGCCATGGGCGCGGCGCCGCTGGAAGCCTCTGCCGGTGCGCTCCTCCTGTCTGCTCAGGCCCGGATGACGGACGACTGGTCCAAGGCTGCCGCCACCGCCGCCGCCGCCGCTAATCCTGGTCCGGTCCTGGCCGGCATCCTCAGCGGTCCGGCCGATGCGGCTGGCGCCGAGTTCGCCCGCACGCTCGCCGCATCTTTGAATGGAGACGAAGCTTCGCTCGTGCTGGTCGCTGCTGCCAAGTCTGCGAATAAGCCGGTCGCTATCGCCGTCATCCGTGAAATCGCTTCACGCCGCGTGGTCGCTCCGACCTCACTCGAGGCCGCTCGCGCCGCCTTGCGCACGTTGCTCGCTAGCCCGGATGAGGCTATCTCTGGTTCCGCCGCCTCCATCGCAGCACTTTGGTTCACCGATGGTAGCCTGAAGGCTGAACTCGCCGTAGTCGCCGGTCGCCTGGTGCCCGTTCTTGCCGACGCCAAGGCCTCGATCGAAGCGCAGGTTGCCGCAGCCCGCGTGCTCGTGCTCTTGCGCGATGCCGACCCGCTGGTCCGTCCGGCCCTCGCCCAGGCCCTCGCTGGTTCGAACGAAGCTGTCGCCGTCGCTACTGCTGGCGCGCTTGCCTCCAGCGGTGACGCTTCCGTCGGCAAGGTGCTGTATGCCGCCTTCCCGAAGTCTGCCGGTGCTTTCCGCTCCACGTTATTCTCCGCCCTCGTCGGTCGCTCCGAGTGGGCCGGTCTGGTGCTCGACGCCTTGGAAACTAAGTCGCTCTCCGCGATGCAGCTCGGGCCCATGCAGGTCTCGCAGCTCGTCCGCCACCCCGATGAAGCCGTGGCCAAGCGCGCCGCCGCTGTCCTCTCTAAGCTCAATGCGGGTAGCAGTCCCGCCAAGGATGATCTCGTTGCGAAGTTGCGTCCTGAGGTCGAGAAGCCTGGCGACATCGCCAAGGGCAAGGAGCTCTTCGTAGCCGTCTGCCAGACCTGCCATAAAGTAGGTAACGTCGGTAACGACTTTGGTCCGAACCTGCAGGGTATCGGTTCCCACCCGCCGGCCGAGATGCTGGTGCATATCGTGGATCCGAACCGCATGGTCGACGACGAGCATCGTACGTGGAACATCAAGATGAAGGACGGCACCCAGTATTCCGCCCTCATCGGCAGCGAGAATCCTACCTTCGTGAAGCTCAAGCTGCCCGGCGGCTTGTCGGCCGAACTCAAGGTCGTTGATATCGTCAGCCGCGAGCGGTCGCCGAACTCCCTGATGCCCGAAGGTTTCGAATCTCTCGGCGCCGAGGGACTGCGTAACGTCATCGCCTATCTTCGGAGCGTCGCCATCAGCCCCGAGGGCGAGACTGTCGGCCGCTTCCGTCTGCTCGATCTCCGCGCAGCGTTCACCGCCTCGACGAACACCGGTCTCTACGCCAACAAGGAAGCCAAGCGTGACACCTTGCCGTTCGCCCAGTTCGGCAAAGTCGAATCCAACGGCGTCCCGTACAAGGTCGTCGACCCCAAGACCGCCAAGGACGGCCTGAACGTCATCGTCCTCAAGGGCGGCAATGGTAAGGGAGTCTATTCCAAGAGCTTTGCCCAGAAGGTCGAGATCCCCGTCGGCTCCGTCGCCAATCGCATCCACTTCCTGGGAGCTGTCGGCGGCTGGGGCGCGCACGACGCCGTCGCCATGATCGCCGAAGTGCATTTCCTTAGCGGCAAGGTCCAGAAGAAGACCTTCTACGGAGGCGTCGACTTCGCCGACTACAACGGCACGGGCGACGTCCCGAAGTCCAAATCGGCGCGGCAGCTCCTGACCGGCGAAGGCCGCCAGGTCCGCACGCTGTGGATCCCGGTCGAAAGCGATGAGATCATCGACAAGCTCGTCCTGAGTTCCACCGACACCGAGATCGCTCCGACTACCGTGGCTGTCACCATCGAGATCGGCGGTCCGCCTAACCCGCCTCGTGGTAAGGACGAGGCCGCTCCTAAGGCCGGCAAGAAGGGGAAGGGCAAGGCCAACGAAGGCCCCAGCGACCTCCTGCCTAAGGACAATCCCAAGACCACCCAGGCTTTCGGTCAGTCCTTTGGTCCGCGTAAGGCTGGCCAGCTCCGCGTGCTCTTCGCCGGTGCCGGTAGCTCGCACAACTTCCCCGCGTTCTTCCTCGGTACCGATGCTTTGACTGCCAAGGCCGCCGGTTATGACGTCGCCGCGACGCCTAACCTCAAGGAGACGCTGGCCTTGATGCCCCAAGCCGACCTGTTCGTCTTCAGTGGTAACCACGGCCAGTTCGGTACGCCGGAGTTCCAAAAGGCCATCCGCGACTTCGCGGCGGCCGGGAAGGGCATCATTCTCCTGCATGCCGCCACTTGGTATAACTGGCCGCTCGAGACCAAGTATAACGACGAGTTTGTCTGCGGCGGTTCGCGCAACCACGGCCATAGCGATTTCACCTTCACCGTCACCAAGCCCGAGCACCCGATCATGAAAGGCGTCCCCGCCACCTTCGTGGTCAACGACGAGAGCTATAATATCGAACTGACCCGACCCGATGGCGCCGAAGTCCTCGGTACGATTCCGCGTCAGACTCCCAAGGAAGGCCTGTCGAATATCCTGCCGTCCGTCTGGACCGTGAAGTATCCCGGCACCAAGGTCGTCTGCATCGCCCTTGGCCATGACGAGAAGTCGCACGATCATCCCGCCTACAGGCAGCTCCTCCTCAACTCCCTTAATTGGGTATCTAACAAGTAAAGAGAGTATTGAGTATGGAGTATCGAGCATCGGGGGAGTGACATAGATTTATTCACGATTAAGTTCTCCGACTCTCCCTCATCCTCTGACTCTCCTATACTCCATACTCAAAACTCCATACTCTAGCTACCATGGTCTATCACTACGGAACTTTCGTTTTCAAGCAGGGTGCCACTCCGGCTCAGATCGACACATGCTTCGCCGAGATGCGCGGTATGGTCGGCAAGATCCCGGGCCTGCTCTCCATGCAGCACGGCGTCTACCAGAGCGACGAAGGCCTCAACGACGGTTTTACCCATGGCTTCGTGATGACCTTCGATACTCCGCTGAGCCGCGACCGCTATCTCCCGCACCCCGAGCACGAACGCGTGAAGGAGATCGTCGTCCCGAACCTCGAGCGCGTGATGGTCTTTGATTTCACCGTCTGAGAACCCCTTCGGTGCGCCGTCAGGCGAACAGGCGATGCCGTAGGCATCGGGCGGAGCCCTGAGCGTAGCGGAGCCAATCCCATTCTCTCCGATTCGCTCCGCGGCTCGCGACGAAGGGTTAGTTTCTAAGGTTAATCCACCGGTCAGCTTGCCCGGAGCCCGAGGATCTTATCCGCTCGCAGGCTATACTCGCGGAACTGCTCGGCGTTCTCAGGGAGCTTGATATCCAGGTCGAAGGTCGGGATCATCGCCTTCATCCGCGCATGCCCCTCTGGGCTGGCGAGCAAGGCGGGGAAGCATTTCTTGATGACCTCGAGCACGATATTCACCGAGACCGAGGCGCCAGGCGAGGCTCCGAGCAGCGCGGAGATGCTGCATGCGGCATCGGTGATGACCTCGGTGCCGTAGTGAACAATGCCGGCCTGACCATCCGTCTTCTTGATGGCCTGCACGCGAATGCCTGCGTCGATCAACTTCCAATCCGCAGCCTGGGCGGCCGGATAGAAAATTTTCAGCACCTCGATGCGGTTCCGCATGCTCTGTGTGCCCTGCTGGATGAGGTAGCGGACAAGGTCGAGGTTATGTATGCCAATATTGACGAGGGTCGAGAGGTTGTCCGGACGAATGGAGAAGGGCAGGTCGGTGTAGCGGCCCTGCTGGTGCAGGAACTTCGTCGTCCAGGCGGCGAAGGGACCGAAAAGTAGCGTTTTCTTGCCATCCAAGATGCGGGTGTCGAGGTGCGGCACAGCCATCGTCGGGGCCGCGGCGAGCGCTTGACCATAGACCTTTGCCTGGTGCTTCTCGACGATTTCTGGATTGTCGCAAACGAGCCACTGGCCGCCGATAGGGAAACCGCCTAGGCCCTTTGCCTCCGGAATGCCGGACATCTGTAGCAGCGGAAGCGTGCCGCCGCCCGCGCCAACAAAGACGAACTTGGCGCGGTTTGTCCGAACACGCCCCGTCGCTGACTCCTTCACTCGGACTTCCCAGCCCGTGCTGTTTCTACGCAGGCCGATCACACGATGGCCGGAGGCGACCCCGCATCCCTCCTGCCGTCCTAGCCAGCTAAGCAGTTTGCGAGAGATTGCGCCAAAGTTCACATCTGTGCCCCCGTCCATCTTTGTGGCGGCAATGGGTTCGTCGCCCCGACCTTCGACCAGGAGCGGTGCCCAACTCGCCAGAGTGGCGCGGTCAGTAGTGAAGACCATCTCCCGGAAGAAATGGTGGGCCGACATTCCGGCGTGGCGGGCCTTGAGGAATTCCACCTGTTCAGCTCCATGCACGAAGCTGATGTGGGGGACGGGATTGATGAATTCCCTCGGGTGACTGGCCATATCGTTGACTACCGCGTAGCTCCAGAAGTGTTTCGATTGCTCGAACTGCTCGAAGATCTCGATGACCTTGGCCACCTTCACCGAGCCATCCGCCTCGCGCTTGGGCGTGTAACTCAGCTCGCAAATCCCCGCGTGCCCAGTGCCGGCGTTATTCCAGCCATCCGAACTCTCCTGTGCCAAGCCATCGCTGGCCTCATAGACCTGGATGGAAAGTCGCGGATCGAGCCGCTTCAGCATCGCTCCGAGATTGGCTGACATCACCCCGCTGCCAATCAGGATGACATCGGGGTCTTCAACGTGGGTGGCGGTAGACATTCGTTTGGGTGAGCGTTGGTTAACGGACGTTGGAAAATGGATAGGTCGGGATGCCAGCGGAATCACTGGGCGGCTTTTGCAAGGCATAGCCCTTACTCCCAGCATGGCAAGTCCCTTGGTCGGCCCGTGACCGCTATCTCCCGCACCCCGAGCACGAGGGCGTGATATTTATCGTCGTCCCAAACCTTGAGCACGTGATGGTTTTTGACTTTACCGTCTGAGCCCTGTTCAGGCTTCGTCGTAGAGTCCCTTGCGTCCGGCCACCAGCCAGCTGATCGCACACGCGACCAGGGCGTAGCCCCCGATCGACCAACCGAAGAGCTCGCAGGCCATGACCGCGCAGGCGAGCGGCACGGCGCCGGCGCCGGCGAAGACGGCGACGAAGCCCAGCGCGGCGCAGACGCTCAGCGGCAGGCTCAGCAGGACCGCGGCGGCGCTGCCGAGGGTGGCGCCGACGAAGAAGAGCGGGGTGACTTCGCCGCCCCGATAGCCGGCCCAGACGCACATGCCAGTCAGCACAAGTTTTTGAATGAAATACAAGGGGGGTGCGGGTTCGACCAACGCGGCTTCGATCACCGGCAAGCCGAGCCCCGTGAAATCGCTTAAGTGCTTGAAGTAGACTCCCAGCGAGAACAACACGCCGGTGAAGAAGATGAGCCTGTACGGCTCGGGCTCGGGACGATTCGCATACCGTCGAGAGAGCCAGACATAGAGTCGTGCGATCAGGCCACACGCGACCCCGAGCGCCAAAGCGGAGCCCAGTCCGCCGAGGTCGTAATCCGACGGGATGGGTAGGCGGTAGTCGGCATGCTGGGCGAAGAAGAGCTTACGACCCACGAGGTCGGCGAGGAAGGCGGTAGCTAAGCAGGGAATAATCGCCCAGCTGCGTAGTCGCACGAACTCCAAGGCGAAAATCGCCGCGGCGATAGGCGTGCCGAAGACGGTCGCAAAGCCAGCCGAGACCCCGCAGAGAATCAAGGTGCGTCGTTCGGATTCGTTCAGGTCAATCCAGCGCGAACCTTGGTCGGCGATCGCGCCGCCCATCTGGAGGGCGGTGCCTTCTCGGCCGACCGAGGCCCCGCCAAGGTGAGAGAGTAGGGTCGCCCCGATGATCGACGGCCCCATGGTCGCAGGCAGGGGGCTGGTCGGAGCCTTGATCTGGGCGATCAGGTCCTTCACTCCCCCAGCAGAGGCCTTCAGGGGGCCCTTATAGAGCCAGACCGTCAGCAGACCGATAAACGGCAAGGAGACAATCAGCCAAGGAGTCGACTGGTAGAGCCTGGTGACGGCCTCGAGGGTATGGAGAAAGCCCGCCCCAGCGGCGCCCACGACCAGGGAGACCGCGGCGAGGATGGCGACCCAAAGGAGGATGTTTCTCGGGGGCTTGGCGAACATCGTTAAGGAAAGAAAACCTTTGAGAGCCCTCGGCCGACCTCACAATCTCAAACCATGGAACACCCCATCCCACGTCGCGATTTCGTCTCCACCCTGGCCTTGAGCGGACTCGCTCTAGCCGCCGCCCCGTCCATTCTCCGCGGACAGTCCGTCCCGTCCAAGATCAAGGTAGCCCTCATCGGCTGCGGCGGTCGCGGTACTGGCGCCCTCGGGCAGTTCATCGCTGCGTGCAAGATCCTCGGCATCGAGCCGGAGGTCGTCGCCCTCGGCGACGCCTTTGACGATCGCGTGCAGAAGCTGGGCAAGACCTACAACCTCCCGGCCACGAAACTCTTCACTGGTTATGACGCCTACCAGAAGGTCTTGGCGACGGATTGCACCTTCGTCCTGATGGCCACGCCGCCGGCATTCCGCCCGGTGCACTTCGCAGCGGCAATCGAAGCCGGCAAGCATTGCTTCATCGAGAAGCCGGTCGCCGTCGATCCGCCTGGCGCCCGCTCCATCATCGCTACCGGCGAGAAGGCCAAGGCCAAAGGATTGGCCGTCGTCGCGGGCACCCAGCGTCGTCATGATGCCGGCTACCTGAAGAACAAGGCACTCATCGACGCCGGTGCCATCGGCGCAATCCGTGGCGGCGTGGTGCAGTGGAACGGCACCGTACCGTGGTTGAAGCGGCGCGAGGCCGGCGAGACCGACGCCTATTACATGAACCGTAACTGGCTCAATTTCGCCGAGCTTTCCGGCGACCATATCGTCGAGCAGCATATCCACAACGTCGACGTCGCCATCTGGTTCCTCGATCGCCCGCCCGTGAGCGCCCTCGGTTTCGGCGGACGCGCACGCCGCGAAACGGGTAACATGTACGACTTCTTCAGCGTCGATTACGATTTTGGAGACGCCGTACACATCCACAGCCAGTGCCGCCAGATCACCGCCACCACGGGCCGCGTTGGTGAATTCTTCACCGGGGCCGAAGGCTCCTGTTTCGGATCCGGCAAGGTCTTCTCGAAGAAGAATATCACCGTCCCTGACATCAAGATGGATACCGGCGACACCATGGTCCAGGAGCACGTCGACCTCATTCGCAGCGCTTTCAGCGGTAAGCCATTGAACGACGCCCGCCAAATCGCTGAGACCACCTTGGCCGTCATCATGGGCCGTATGTCTGCCTACACCGGCGAGATGGTACGTTTTGCCGATCTCCTGACCAACGAGCATTCACCGCATTACAATTTCAAGTTCGCGGTCGGCCCCAAGGATTTCGAAACCGGCAACGTCAAGTTGCCGCCCGAAGTCCCGCCGATTCCGGGCAAGGCGTGACGCGACCCAAAGTCGCGCGGGGACATGCTGGCATGGTGAACTGCTGCGAAGCGGTTTGATGCCTTAACCCTGGCGGACCTTGGGTAGCAGGGCGGAGGCTTCGGACCAAGCGACCTCATGAGGTAGGCGCTTGGACGAAGCGGCAAGGGCGCTGGTGACTCCGGCGGCCTCGCCCATGGCGACGGCGTTACCCGTCACCCGGTAACTGGCGTGGGCGATGAAATCACCGCTGATGCATCGGCCGGCCATCATCAGGCCGTCGACGTCCTTGGCGATAAGGGCGCGGAGCGGGATGTCATAAGGCTTCACCTTGACGCCCGCATTGGAGTAGGCGGCTTTCTTATTCTCCTCGGCGGTCAGGGCATGGATATCGACCGAGAAAGTCGCGCGAACCACGGCATCATCCTGACGACGTCCCTCGACCAAATCATCCTTGGTCATCATGTAACGCCCCTTAATGCGACGACCGTCACGGACGCCGATTTGGGCGGGCGTGGCCACGATTTGGGCGCCAGCCCAAGCACCGCCGGCTTGGCGCAACTTGCGGACGATGTCATTGACCTCGGCCCTGGCACGCATGGTCGCTTCGGTGACCTGGGCGGCATCGGTGGCGTTGATGCCATATTCATGATTGGCCATCAGGAGGACCAAGTTGTCCTTGATCGGGAAGAGCGAGGCTTTGCCGTAGCTGGGGGTGACGCCGGCGGCGGCCAGTGCGGCCTTGAACTTATCTGGACCCACGTGGCGGCCATTGCCTCCCACCGGATGCAGCTGATCGGCCAGGGCCCGGCCATCGGCGACCGTCACCAAGGCGTAAAGCGTCATCGGCTGGCAAGGACACGACTGTTCGCGGCCGATTTCGAATTCACAACCGGCACGGGCGCCCAGGTCGCCGTCGCCGGTCGTATCGATGAAGACCGGAGCCGCCCACGCCTGACGGCCAGATTTCGATTCCGTGATGATGGCCTTGAGTGTGCGGCCGTCGCGTTGGGCGGCGACGATGCGCGTGTGGAGCTGGACCTTCACGCCGGCAGCGACGCAGAGTTCCTCGAGGATAAGTTTCATTTCCTCAGGGTGGTAGGTCACGCCATTGACTCCGTCGCCAGCGATGGCGTCACGTTCGCGCAGGCGACGGACCAATTCCTGGTTGAAGCCAGGTTTATCGAAATCGAGGAGGTAGCCCAACAGCGAAGACGTCCAGACGCCCCCAAGCGAACCGTGGGCTTCGAAGAGGCGTACCTTAGCCCCGGCGCGGGCGGCGGAGATTGCCGCCGAGACTCCGGCCGGGCCGGCACCGCAGACAATGACATCGCAGTCGGAGGTCAGGGGAATGTCGCGCTCGGCTTCGTTCAGGAAGCCGGGCTTAGGGCCGGAGGCGGCGGAGGCCTTAGTCAGGGCGCCAAGGGCGCCGAGGCCGAGCAGGGAGGATGCCAGAAAGCGACGGCGGGAGGATGCAGGAGAATCCATAGGGCAAAATGTTGAGGAGGTGTCGAGAGAGGTCGAACAGAAGTTTTCTCGCCCGCCGAATGGTGGCCTAAGGTAGGGGCACGGCTACGACGTGCCCATGGTCGTGACGTAGTCCCGACCCTACCAGCGTTCACCATTCGGCGAACGTGGCACAAAAAAGCCCCTCGAACGAGGGGCTTCGTGGCAGGTTTAATTCCTGCTTACTTGACCGGGGAGTAGTCGGTCGGGGCAAGGAACTCCGACTTCACGCCGTTGGGCTGGGCGATCGTGAGGGAGCCGCCGGCCTTCTTCTCGGAGGCTTCCTTGGCGGCGATCCAGATCGGGTCGGCGCGGAAGGCGTCGAAGCTAGCCTTGGCGGCGTCGACGGACTTGTGGGTCAGGAGGTAGATGAGCGTGTTGCTGGAGACGTAGGAGTTCTTTGCGCCCTTCTCGGCGTCGGCGAGGTTCCAGTAGGTCACGTTGGTCATGCCATGCTTCTCGAAGAGCTTGAGGGTATGGTCACGGAAACGAGCATTAAGGTCGGTCAAGCGGCCGGCTTCGGTCGTGTAGGTGCGCATCTCGAAGACACCGACGCCGTAGTTCTTGGCTTGGGCGAGGGCGGAGTATTCCGTGGCGGTGAGGAAGGCGTTCTCGATGTGGTCGATGAGCTTGCCGTCCTTCTCGGAGGCCTTCGCAGCAGCCTTCCAATCCGGGTCAGAGCCGAAGGCTTTCCAGGAAGCGTCGTGCGCGGCGCGGTCCGGGAACGCGAGGAAGTAGACCAGCTTGTTCTCCTTGTTGTCGACCGGGACGAAGTAGCCGAGGCTCGTCATGCCGTGCTTTGCGAAGAGTTTGAGCGTGTGATCGCGGAAGCGGGCATTGAGGGCGTCGAGTTTGCCGGGCTTGGCGTAATAGACGCGCATCTCGAAGAGGCGTGTATCAGGCTTGTCGGCGGCGACGGCGGTCACGGCGAGAAGGCCAAAGGTGAGGAGGGAGAGCAGGGACTTCATATTATTTGAGGAATTGGGAAAGATTTTCGCGGGTGATAAGCTGGAAGGGAATCATCGTTTCCTTGGGGCAGGGCTGCTTCTTGGCGAGCAGGAGTGCGGCGTCGACCGAGCCTTTGCCCTGGCCGACCGCGTCTTGGAAGACCGTGGCATCAAGGCGACCTTCCTTCACGGCCGTGAGAGCCTGGGCGATGGCGTCGATGCCGATGACATAGACGTCCTTCTTCAGGCCGGCGCGTTCGAGGGCCAGCAGGGCGCCCATGGCCATCTCGTCGTTGTGCGCGAAGATCGCCGAGAACTTGCCCTTATGAGCTTGGATCCAGTTCTCAGTTAGCGCCATTGCCTTGGCGCGGTCCCATGAGGCCGTCTGGTGGTCGACGAGTTTAAGGCCGGGATATTTGGCGAAGACCTCGCGGGCGCCGGCTTCGCGCTGCAGCTGGGCCGATGTGCCCATGATGCCATGCAGCATCAAGACGCCGCCCTGTCCATTGAGCTTCTTGGCAATGGCTTCCATCGCGATGCGACCCGCGTCGAAATCATTGGAGCCAATATAGGAGTTGCCCGTTGACTTCGTCACCTGGTTTACGAGTACCAGCGGAATGCCCGCGGCCTTGATGCGATCGACGGCCGGCGTGCTAGCCTCGAGTTCGCAAGGGTTGAGGATGATCGCGTCGACTTTCTGGGCGATGAAGTTTTCGACCTGGCTGAACTGCTTCTGGACGTCGGACTGGGCATCGACCATCACTAGTTTCACGCCCGGCTTGGTCTTGGCATAGTCGACGACGGCTTCAGAGAGCTTGGCGGTATACTCGGCCGAAAGATCGCGGGAGGAGAAGCCGATGAGAATCTCGCCCTCCTTGCGGGCTTCGGCTTTCTTGCAGCCGGAAAAGAGGGACGCGGTGAGCGTGAAGGCGCAGACAGCCAGGAAGGCCGAGATGGCTTTGCGAGGGGTAATACGCATCCCTGACTTTTACGAACGGGCCTGACGTCGGTCGAGCCAAACCGCACCCACGATGATGACGCCCTTGATGACGGCTTGGTAATACGAGGAAACCCCCATCAAATCTAAGCCGTTGTTGATCACTCCGATGAGTAGGACGCCCAGCAGGGTGCCCGTGATCGTCCCGACGCCGCCGGCGAGGCTCGTGCCGCCGATGACCACGGCCGCGATGGCGTCGAGTTCGTAGGCCTGTCCGGCGTTAGGCTGGCCCGTGGTGATGCGTGCGGCGAGGACTACGCCAGCGAGACCAGTGAGTAGTCCACACAAGCCATAAGCGAAGAGCTTCACGCGTTCCACTGGCACGCCGGCCGCGCGGGCGGCGTTCTCGTTGCCGCCGACGGCGTAGATGTGACGACCGAGACGGAAGTTTTGAAGGAAGAACCAGGCTGCGAGCGCGACGCCCGCAAAGCAAAGTACCGGAATCGGGATGCCCCAGATATCCCCGGCGAGGGCGGTCATTTCATTCGACATGTCAGCGACCGGGCGACCCCCGCTGAAGATGAGGGCTAGGCCGCGGGCGATGGTCATCATGCCGAGCGTGACGATGAAAGGTGCAACGCCTCCGCGGGTCACGAGCACGCCGTTGAGGAGTCCGCAGGCGGCGCCAGTCAGGAGACCGATGGCGATCGGGACGAATACGGTATGTTCGCCAGGATGAGCGAACGTCGCGCAGGCTACGCCGCTTAAGGCCACGACCGACCCGAGGGAGAGGTCGACGCCGGCAGTGAGAAGGACGAAGGTGACGCCGACCGCGAGGATGCCGTTAATCGAGATCTGTCGGGCGACATTGGTGAAATTCGCGACGCTAAGGAAGGTGTCGGTCGCCAGAGATAGACCCATGCCGACAAGCAAGATGACGAGCAAGAGGCCGAAGCGATGGATCAGGTTACGGTCGAGGGTGAGCATGACGTTATAAAGGCATGGAATGACGAAGCACGGTTTCCTGGTCGGTCGAGGCGGCGTCGAGCGTAGCGCTCACGGATCCTCGGCGGAGCACCACGATGCGGTGCGCCAGGGAAAGGACTTCGGGGAGTTCGGAAGAGACCAGCAAGATGCCCTTACCGGCGCGGGCAAGTTTCTGGATGAGTGCGTAGATCTCTGCTTTCGCCCCGATATCGATCCCGCGGGTCGGTTCATCGAGGATGATGAGGTCAGGGTTGCCGAGGAGGCAGCGCGCGAGCAAGGCCTTCTGTTGGTTGCCGCCACTGAGCTGGGCGATGGGTTGGGCGCGGCTGCTGGCCTTGACCGCGAACTCCGTCATCCGGGAGTTTACGGCGGCCGCCTCGGCTCGATGGTTCAGCAGCGGGCCGTTCGAAAGGTCGCGCAAGGCGGTCAAGGTGATGTTCTGGCCGACGCCTAGGGCCGGGATTAGGCCGAGGCCTTTACGGTCCTCAGTGACCATGCCGATGCCGGCGGCTAAGGCATCCTGCGGGCTCAGGATAGAGAGCGTGCGGCTATGAAAGGAGATCCGGCCGCTTGAGGCAGGCTGCAGTCCATAGATTGCGCTGACCACTTCAGTGCGGCCGGCGCCCATCAATCCGGCAAGGGCGACCACTTCGCCGCGTTGGATCTGGAAACTGACATCCCGATAAGCGGGTTCGTGCGTCAGGTCGGAAACTTCCAGGAGCAACTCGTCGGTCGGCGGTTGGCGGACAGGGAAGATGTCAGCCAGCTCGCGTCCGACCATCATCGTGATGAGCTTGGCGGGATTCATTTCCGAAGCGGGCGCGGTGCCGACCAAACTTCCGTCACGCAAGACCGAGATCCGATCGGCTAAGCGGAAGACTTCATCCATCTTATGGGTCGTGTAGACGATGGCGACGCCACGTGCCTTCAGGCGGGCGATGGCACGGAAGAGGGCGGCGACTTCCTGATCGGATAGGGCCGCGGTCGGCTCATCCATCAGGATGACATCGGCATTACGACCGAGCGCCTTGGCGATCTCGACCACCTGCATCTGCGCCACCGTCAGGGTGCGCATCAGGCGGGCGGGGTCGATGTCGGCCTCGAGTTCGCCGAGCAGTTCCTGGGCGCGGGCGAGCTGGGCGGCACGGTCAACGCGTCCGAAAGACGAGCAAGGCTCGGATCCAAGGGTGATATTTTCTGCGACCGTGAGGTCGGGAATCGGCATCAGCTCCTGGTGGATCATCGCGATGCCCGCGACCAAGGCGTCGTGCGGCGAAGCGAAGTCGGCATGGACGCCGCGCCATTCGATATGACCGCCATCGGGTCGATAGAGTCCAGCGAGCACCTTCATCAGGGTCGACTTGCCTGCCCCATTCTCGCCCATTAGTGCGTGCACTTCACCCGGCCGGAAGTCGACCGACACCGGATGCAAGACGGTGAGCCCTCCGAAATCCTTGCGCAGTTCGAGGGCTCGGAGCATCGGCAAGGATCAGCAGCAGCCCGATCCGGGCGCGCAGGCTGACTTGTTCTGGAGATTAGCCGGGAAGCAGACGTCCTCGGCCAGGCAGGCCGTGTGGCGCATACCGAGGGAGATGACGACTTGCTTTTCTTCGAGGCGGGTAGCGATGACCGGGAAAACCGAAAGGTAAGGGGCTTCGGCTTCGACCTCGACGGGCATGTTCATCGAGCTGAGCACGCCGGCGCCTTTGGCCAGGATCTGGGCGAACTTCGCCGCCGTGATGCGGTGCTCCGTGTCGTCGGCTTGGTAGATCTGGAGACGGCAGCTCGAGTCAGTGCGCAGGGTGCCGCCGCAGTCGACGAACTTCTTGTCGATGCGGGCGACCTCCGTCACATGAACGTGAGGGCTGAGCAGCGTCGTGGTCGGGAGCTCGAAACGCACGATCCGTCCATCCGCCTTATTCAAGGCCTCCACGAGCTGCTGAAGGGAAAGGGGGATGGGGGAGAGTTTCATCGAGAGGGAAGGTCTTTAGCCACGTCGGCCGGCCAAGCGGACAGAGGGCGAATGGCCATACGGCGGTACTCGCATTCAGCGGCTTCAGACTGAATCTGGAGTTTTCCGGCCTTCAGCGGGACGTCGACCGTCGAAGCCTTTTCGCGGTAACGGGAGTTCAGGATGACATTGACCGTCTTGCCGTTGAGGCGAAAGACCGCGTCGCCGTTGAAGGCGAAGCACTCGATCGTGTTCCATTCGCCGAAAGGCTTCTCGTCGTAATTCGTGCCATGCCAGACGCGGGCATTGACGGTCGTCAGGGTACCCTTCGGGTCGTAGACGCGCTTCTTCACCGGATCATCGGTGCGAATCGGGATTTCTGCCATTGCTCCGGACAAGGGCCAATAATCGCCGATGTCGCCTTCCTGGACCTGCAGCTCTTGGCTGCGCATCCAGAACTTCCCGGTGGCGCCATGTTCGCCGACGCAGAAGATCAGGATGCCGTTATCGCGCACCGCGGTCAGACGGGGTTCCCAGCGTTTCTCGCCCCAGCGTTGTTCGGTCTTCAGGTGGAAGTTATCGAACGACGCTAGCGAGCTGAGGGCACCGAAGACCTGACCAGTGATATGGAGGACCGTCTCGCCGTCGACCTGACGCGTCGTGAAGACTTTAAGCGGGTCGTTATTGAGCCCGAGCACCGGGTCGTCCTTCGGTTTGGCGCCGCGGACGTAGCCTGGGAGGTCATAGGCCCGATGAACTGGGCCGAGCCACACGAACTTATAATCGTAGCCCTTGGCTTTCCAGGCATCAGCCATCTTTTGATTGGCTTCCGGCCACACGCCGAACTCGTTGGTCAGGTCGTGCGAGCCTTCCTGCGAGAAG
Organism: Verrucomicrobiota bacterium; assembly: GCA_026397955.1. Lineage (GTDB taxonomy): Bacteria > Verrucomicrobiota > Verrucomicrobiia > Opitutales > UBA953 > UBA953. The sequence goes on from JAPLTV010000063.1 coordinate 24,915, forward strand.
ACGCGGATGTTCTTCTTCGGCGAGTCCATGATCATCTGGGGGTAGAGATTGCCGCCATTTTCAGCGCCTTTGCTAATGACGCCGCGGATATTGGTGAAGCTGCCGATGGTCGTGAAGACCTTGCTGAAAGTATCAGGGCGATGCCACGCGGCGTTGAAGGCGCAGATACCGCCTGAAGATGCACCGGCGATGGCGCGACGGGCCGGATCCTTCGAGAACTTGACGCCTTTCGATTCGGCGAGCGGGATCATCTCTTCGAGCAGGAATTTCACGTAGAGATCGGTGACGCTGTCGTATTCGAACGAGCGGTTGGATTTTCCGAGCGCCTTGCCCTTCTTGTCCTTGCCGTTCGGATTCTTTGGGTCGGGCGTGAAGCCAGGCGCGATGAAGAGGGCGATAGTCACCGGCATCTTCTTCTGGGCGATCAGGTTGTCGAAGACCACCGGCACCCGCCATGCGCCAGTACGGTTGGCGTAACCAGGACCATCCTGGAAGACCATCAGGGCGGCTTCCTTGGTCGGGTCATACTGGGCAGGAATGTAAAGGGACCACTTACGTCCGTAACCCGGGAAGGTCTTCGAATCGGCGAGTTCGTAGTCCGTCACCACACCCTTGGGCACGCCGGCCTTCTCTTGTGAGTCCGGGCCAAGGACGTACTGGGAGTCGTAGTCGGGCTTCTTGGGTTCAGCGCCGAGCAGGCTGAGGGCCAGCAGGCAGGGCAGGAGGCGGAGTAGCTTCATAGGGGTGCTCCGATATGAAGCAGCCCTAGGTGCCGACACAAGCCCAAGAGGGGTCAACGGACGGGCTCTTGGCCGACTTTACGAAGCCGCCAGAGCTCGGGGAAGCGCCAGTGGGTCAGGCCCATCACGCCAAACGTGGCTAGTCCCCCGAAGACCACTGAATTGACCGTACCCATCAGACGGGCGGCTAGGCCGGATTCCGCCATGCCGAGCTCGTTGGAGCAACCGATGAAGACCGCCGTCACGGCCGACACACGGCCCATCATCTCGGGCGGGACCGAGGTCTGCAGGATGGTCTGACGAATGATCACGTTCACCGCGTCGGCCGCGCCAGCCAGGAATAGGAAGATGAAAGAAAAGATGAAGGCCGCGTGCAGGCTTAGACCGAGGGCGGAAGCGAGGGCGATTGAAAGAGCGAAGCCGATCGTACTCAGTCCGAAGACCGCGAAAGAACCGTAGAGGGAACGTCCGGCATAATTCAAGGGCGGCCGGATGATAAGGTAGAGCGACATCAGTACCGCGCCAACCGAGGAGGCTGCCCGGAGCATCCCGAAACCGAAGGCGCCGGCTCCCAGCATGTCGGCGAAGATCGGGAGGAGCGCCACGGCGCCACCGAGGAGCACCGCGAAGAGGTCCATCGTGAAAGCCCCGAGCATGATGCGCTGACTCAACATGAAATCGATGCCCTGACGGAGGCTGACAAAGATAGGCTCGGGGGTACGCGTCTGGAGGGTCTGGGTCGTGCGCAAGGCGATGGTCAGCCCGAGCGAGCCGGCGAAACAGATTGTCATCGCCGTGTATGGGACGTTCTCCGGATGGGAGAGCCCATTCTTTTCACCCAACCAAACCATCAGGCCGGCCAGGCCAGGTCCGAGGACGCAGGCGAGTTCGAAGAGCGTGTTGCGCCAGCGGACACCGCCGGGGATGTGTTCGCGGGGAAGGATCTCCGCGATGATCGCCTGCCGGGCCGTGGTGAGAAAGCTGCGGGCCAAGCCGCCCAGAATGATCACGCCATAGATGACGGTGAGTTGAGCCCAGCGC
>JAPLTV010000070.1 GCA_026397955.1 Verrucomicrobiota bacterium
GAGGAGGGCGTTCGTCGGGCATGGCGTTCAGGCAGCGCAGCGCTTGAGGAAGACCAGCTGGGCGATCGCCACGATCTTCGGGGGCATCAGACGTGGGCGGATGATTGCCGGGTCGGTCGTGTGGCTCGTCACTTCGAAGAGACCGTTGTAGAACCATTTGCCGCCGTCGGTGCGACGGACGTAGACAGGCAGAGGGCCACGGGTCTCGGCGAGACGGATGCCCCACTTGGCCTGGTCGCCCTTACGGCCGACCCAGACTTCGCACGGTTCGCTGTCGGCACGCGGATTCCAGCCGAGGCCGAGGCAGACGCCGATGACTTCAGTGCCCTTGTGAATCACGAAGTTCGGGGGCTTCGGGTCGCAGCCGAGGAACGCGCGGACTTCATCGAATTCGTAACCTTCGCCGACGACGTGCGGGGCGGGGGTGGGAGAAGGCGAAGCGTCGGACATGGCTGAAGGCAATAGGCCGACCGCTCGGGCGGGGGAAGGCTAAATCCCGGTCCAACAAAAAGGCACGCTTGCGCGTGCCTTTCGTCGGGTGCCTGCGAGGCCTTAGGCCTTCGGCTCGTCTTCCACGAGGCGGATGCGCAGGTCGCGCAGCTGCTTAGGGGCGACGGGGCTCGGGCAGTCGGCCATCAGGTCGCGACCGTTCTGGTTCTTCGGGAAGGCCAGAATGTCGCGGATCGAGGAGCGGCCGGCGAGCATGGCGACCACGCGGTCGAAACCGAGGGCGATGCCGCCGTGGGGCGGGGCGCCGTAGGAGAAGGCCTTGAGCATGTAACCGAAGCGGCTTTCCACGAGGTCCTGCGGGATCTTGAGGATGTCCTCGAAGACACGCTTCTGGACGGCCGGGTTATGGATACGGATTGAGCCTCCACCGAGTTCGACGCCGTTAAGGACGATGTCGTAGTGCTGGCCGCGGACCTTGGCGGGGTCGGTGGCGAGCAGGGGCTCGTCTTCGACGACCGGGGCGGTGAACGGGTGGTGGGCGGAAAGGTAGCGCTTCTCTTCTTCGTCCCAGAGCATCAGCGGGAATTCGATGACCCAGAGGAAGTTGTATTGGTTGGCCGGGAGGGTCATGCGACCGCGGGCCTTGAGGAGGAAAGAGGATTCGAGGCGGATACGACCGAGGATGGTTGAAGCCTGTGACCAGGGAGCGGCGGCGAAGAAGACGATGTCGCCGTCCTCGATGTTGAGCTGCTGCTTCAGCGCGGCCTTCTCTTCGTCGGAGAAGAACTTCACAATCGGCGACTTCCATTCGCCCGCTTCGCACTTGATGAACGCGAGGCCCTTGGCGCCCTGGCTCTTGGCGATGGTTTCGAAGTTGGTGAGCTCGCCCTGGGTGATGTCGGCGAGGCCCTTGGCATTGATCGCGCGGACCACGGAGCCTGGGGTGTTGGCGGCGCCGTTAAAGACCTTGAAGGAGGAGTTTTTGAAGAGGGCCGTCAGGTCCTGGATCTCCATGCCGAAGCGGGTGTCCGGCTTGTCGATGCCGAAGCGGTCCATCGCTTCCTGGTAGGCCATGCGCGGGAAGGGCGTCGGGATGTCGATG
>JAPLTV010000092.1 GCA_026397955.1 Verrucomicrobiota bacterium
CAGGCGGACCGGCTGCGTGCGCGGCTCGAGGCCGGGCACCTTGGAATTGAGGACGAGCGTCGTGCCTTCGTCGGGCTGGATCTGGATGACGAGACGGTTCGGCGCGAGGTCGTAGCGGGCGTCGCCGGCGAAGAGGCCGGATTCCGGCTGCTTGAACTGGATGGCGATCTCGGAGACGCGACGGGCGAGGCGCTTGCCGGAGCGCATGTAGAACGGCACGCCGGACCAGCGGCCGTTCTCGATCGAGAAACGGAGCGCGCAGAAGGTCTCGGTGGCGGAGTCCTGCGGGATATCCTTCTCGCCGAGGTAACCCGGCACCTTCTCGCCGCCGGAGAGGCCTTCGGCGTATTGGGCGCGGACGGCGTCGGCGTTGGCGCCGAGGCGCAGCGGCTGGATGGATTCGAGGAGCTTGACCTTCTCGTCACGGATGTGTTCGGCGGAGAGGGAGCGCGGCTGTTCCATCGCGACGAGCGCAAGGAGCTGCATCGTGTGGTTCTGCAGCATGTCGCGCGTGGCGCCGCTGCCGTCGTAATAGCCGCCGCGGGTGCCGACGCCGAGTTCTTCGGCGACGGTGATCTGGACGTGGTCGACGTGGCGACGGTTCCAGAGAGGCTCGAAGATCGGGTTGGCGAAACGCAGGACGAGGAGATCCTGGACGGTCTCCTTGCCGAGATAGTGGTCGATGCGGAAGATCTGCGACTCGCGGAAGTTGCGGGCGGCGACGGCGTTGAGGTGGACGGCGGAATCGAGGTCCTTACCGAAGGGCTTCTCGATGATGACCTTGCTTTCGAGTTCGGTGCCGATGCCACGAGCGGCGAGGCCGGACTGGCCGAGGTTCTCGAGGATGGGCTCGAAGACCGAGGGAGGAGTCGAGACGTAGAAGACCAGTTGGAGGGGGCGGCCGGCGCGCTGCTCGGCGGCGGCGATCTGCTCCTTCAGGGCGGCGTAGGCCTTGGGGTCGTCGTAACCGCCGGACTGGTAGGAGGTGTTGTCCTCGACGCGCTGCCAGATGTCAGGTCGGAACTCGCGGCGGGAGAACTTCTTGATGTCGGCGGCGGCCTGGGTACGGAACTCGGCGTCCGGCACAGGCTTACGGCCAAAGCCGATCAGGTGGAAGTCCGCCGGCAGGAGGCTGTCGACCGCGAGGTTGTACAGGGCGGGCAGGAGCTTGCGGGCGGCCAGGTCGCCGGAGGCGCCGAAGATGACCACGCAGGTCGGCTGGGCGCCGCGGTGCTTGCTCAGGCCGGAAAGGAACGGATGGCGGTCGGTGTCGGACATCGGAGTCTAGAAGCGGCGACGCCCGAAGAGGACTTCGCCACGGTGTTGAAGGAGGCGGACGGTGCCTTTCTTGCAAACCAGAACTTCCACGACGTCGAAGCGCGTATGACACGCACCCCCGATCTGACGGATCCATGCGCCAGCGGCCCGCCGCAAAGCCCTCTTTTTCCGTCGATTCACCGCCCAATACCCTTCCCCGCCCTCGTCGGCGTGGCGGGTCTTCACCTCGACGAAGACGAGGACCTCGCCCTCGAGGACGACAAGGTCGAGCTCATCGCGGCCGTGGCGCCAGTTGAGCGCGAGACAGCGCCCCCCTTGCCGGCGATAGTGCGCTTCGGCCTGGCGTTCGCCCCAGGCACCGAAATCGGCCGGGGGCGGACGCCCGACCCACCATGCCCGCAGAGCCTCGCCGAGTTCGCGCCAAAACATGTCCGATGAGACCTAAAACGCGGCTTTTCGACCAGCCCGCGGCGGAGGGGGTCTTGACCTAGGGAACCCTAGGTGCCTTTCTCTGTCCTTACACCCCACACCCATGCGTCTCCTCACCCTCCTCGCCCTCGCCGCCGCGGCCTGCGTCAGCGCCGATCCGATCCCGGAATCCTACCGCCAGAACGGCTGGTTCGTCGGCGCCCAGGCCTACACCTTCAAGGAATTCTCCTTCTTCGAGGCCATCGCCAAGACCAAGGAGGCCGGCGGTAACCTCATCGAGATCTTCCCCGGCCAGGCCGTGAAGCCCGGTTCGAAGGACAAGACCCACCACTCGATGTCCGAGGCCACCATGGCCGAGATCAAGGCCGAGCTGGACCGCCAGGGCGTCCGCGCCGTGAACTACGGCGTCGTCGCCGCCAAGACCAAGGAAGAGGTCTACGCCATCATGTCCTTCGCCAAGAAGATGGGCCTCTACGCCGTCTGCACCGAATCCACCGAGCAGGTCGCCCACTGGGAATCCGCCGCCAAGGAGTTCGACATCAAGGTCGCCTTCCATGAGCACGGCACCCGGATCACCAAGGACGGCAAGATCGACACCAAGTACAAGGTCTGGGATCCCCTCTACATCCTCGGCGTCGTCGAAAGCCGCGACGCCCGCATCGGCGCCTGCGCCGACATCGGCCACTGGGCCACTTCGAGCCTGAGCTCCGTCTGGGCGATCAAGGTCCTCGAAGGCCGCATCGTCAGCGTGCACCTCAAGGACAAGTCCGAGTTCGGCCACAAGGCCACCGTCGTCGTCGCCGGCAAGGGCGTGGTCGACGTGGACGGCTGCCTCCAGGAACTCATCCGCCAGAAGTTCGATGGCCACATCTCGATCGAGCACGAAGCCGACTGGAAGGACAGCGTCCCGCAGGTGAAACATAATATCGATTTCGTCAAAGCCCACGCGAAGTAAGGTTCGCTGCCGGCGCGATCATCAAGCCCCCGGGTTGCCGGGGGCTTTTTTGTGCCTCGGGAAAACAATCAATCTCAAGGGGAGACCGGAAAGGATGCTGCGGTGCCACCTTGCTTCAGGTGACGGGTGACAGCCACCGGGGCATCGGCGATTCAGGAGTCGGCTTTTCAGCCATCGGCCATCGGCTCCTGGTTCCGGCGGCTGATTCCTGAGCGGCTGGCGCCTGAACTCCCGGAAGCCGTGGCCGTCACCCGTCACCCGAAATTGAGCCCCCAGCCAATCATCCGGTCTCCGGCCTCCCCTTGAGTTTAAACCTTTGTCTCGAGGTAGGGCTGACCGACCCGGTCAGCCACGGTTGAGCGGGCCGCTCAACCTTACCAAAGCAACTGCCTCTCACTTTTGCACCTTTGCACAGGCCGCAGGCCGATTTGCACTTTTGCACACAAGCCCGCACGCGGTGCTGCCCCTACCTCACAAATCCGCTCACTCCGCGATCGCCGCCTTCAGCTCCTTGAGCATGCGGCGCAATTCGCCCGGTGTGTCGTAATCCTTGCGGCCCATGGGGAGCGACTCGATCGGGAGATAGCCGTTGTACCCGGCATCACGGGCGATCTTCACGATCTTGCGCATGTCGGTCAGGGGCTTGTTCGGCTTGCCGAACGGGGTCTCCTTGACCTGCCAGTTCACGGCGTACGGCGCGGCCAGAGCCATGTCGACGTACGGGTCATCAGTGAGATATTTGCCGCTATCCACGATGGCGCGGCAGTTCGGATGATTCACGCGCTTGAGCAGGCTGACGTGCTCGGCGCCGGTGGTCAGGAAATCGCCGTGGTTCTGCACGCCGATGAAGATGCCGCGGGCGGCGGCGAATTCGGCGCACTCCCGGAAATCATCGGCGATCCAACCTTCGACGACCTCGCGCGAGGCGCCGCCGGAGACGACCTGCCATTTATGTGGCGGGATATTGGTGTCAGCGAAGACGCGCAGCACCGGGGCGCCGAGCTTCACGCAGACTTCGACCCAGTCCTTGATGCGCTGCTTGCCTTCGGCGCGCAGGGCCTGGTCGGCCGTGGTGACCTCGTTCTTCACGCCGCTGCCGCTGATCTCGAGCCCGAGCCGGAACGCCTCGTGCTTGATCGCGAAGATCTCGGCGTCGGTCGGCGCCTTGGGATAGCTGGCGAAGAAATAACCCGTGAGGTCGATGGCGTCGAAGCCCGCTTCGGCGGTGAAGTTCAGCAGCTGGCTGAGGTTCATCGCCTTGGGGTGCTTGGGGTCCTTGAGTCCCTGGTTCAGTTCGACGTAGAACGAGTAAGCATTGAGCGAAGTACGCAGACGCGAGAGCTTACCGGCCGGCGCGGTCTCCGCGGCGCGGGCAGACAGACCCAGCGCGGCGAGCGATAGCCAAGCGGAGTGTTTCAGGAAATCACGACGAGGGGTGGCGGAGGACATGGGGAGACAGTGAGCAAAAGGGCGGAGGGGCAAAAGGGCAAAAGTGGGGAAAGGCTAGCATAGATGGCTGAATCGATGACAGAGGACAGATGGCAGAGCGCTTGCTGGCTGAAATCCGGAGCCGCCACCTGGCACCCGGACCCGCACCCGAAAACCCGAACCTGACACCCGATGGCCGAGACCTGAGACCCGAAAATAATACCCCGCCACCCGAATCAGCCTTCTCTCACTTTTGCACCTTTGCACAGGCCGTAGGCCGATTTGCACTTTTGCACACAGTAAAGCTACCCTTCCGGCGTAAACCCGAGCACGACATCCCAGCGGGCGGAGAGTTCGCCGGCCTTGGAGCCCTTGAGCGGATCGAAGGCGAGCGTGACGCTCTCGCGCTGCGCGGCGTCTTTGATAGCTTTGTAGACCATGTCGTTCGGATTCTGTTCATGGCCCTTGATGTAGCACTGGGTGATGAGCTCCTTCTTGCCCTTGATCTTCACGGCGAGGTGGATGTGCGGGGTGCGCGGCTTGTAGGGCACAGGCTTGATGGTGCGGAAGACGTACTCGCCGTTCGCGCCGGTGAGGAAGCGACCGAAGCCCTGGAAGTTTCCGTCCCGCTTGGCGGCGTTGCCGGTCTTGGTGTGCAGGTAAGCGCCGTTGTTATCCGCCTGCCAGATTTCGACCAAGGCATTGCGCACGGGGTCGCCATGCTCGTCGAGGATACGGCCGGACAGCCAGGCAATCTCACCGACCGCCGGCGTGACGCCGTTGTTCACGATGATCAGGTCGTTATCGGTATCAAGCGGCAGCTTGTCGGGATAGAAAGGCCCCTCCGTCTGCTTCGGCGTGCGCGTCAGCGCCTCGGCGAACGCGCCCGGCACCGCGAACATCGCCGCCCCCAGCGCCACCTGACGGAGGAAATCACGACGGGCACGGAGATCGGCGGGCAGAGGGGGTAGGGGCATGCGTGGGTGATAAGGGTAAAAGGGGCGAGGGGCAAGGGGCAGGTATTGGCGGTTAGCGGTAGGGGGTAGGCGGTTAGTATAACTTTAGGGTGGCGGGTGGCAGCCCCAGGTTGCGGATTGCAGGTGCTTATCCCGAGACCTGCAACCGAACCCGAACACC
>JAPLTV010000079.1 GCA_026397955.1 Verrucomicrobiota bacterium
GTCCGTGCGCACGGAACTCCTGACCTCCAGCGAGGCTTACGTCGAACTGCAGGCGAACATCCATGACGCCCGCCCGGCTCATGCACAGCCCGTACGCTTCATCGCCAAGGTCTACGTCTTCGAAGGCGACCCCGCATCGATCGTCGGCAACTGGCCGCCGGCCGCCGACCAGGTCCTCGGTAGCGGCGCGCAGTTCCAAGTCATGCGCGGCGGCGACGGCTGGCAGACCCTCACGACCCGTTGCGTCCTGCCGCCTACCGCCGGCTTCCTCGTCGTGCAGCTCGGTGCCGGCAGCGCCGGCCAACCCGGCCAGGCTTCGCCCAAGCTCGGAGCCCAATACGCGGACGACATCCGCCTGACCCTCCGCACGCGCCAGAACAAAGCCGAACTGGCCGCCCGCTGAATGCACGTGCCACCTACCAAGATGACCGAACCCCACATCGCCGGTCGCCAGATCTGGCAGATGAGAATACCGCCGGCAGAGAATCCGTACAAACGCGGCCTCATCATGGCCGTCAAGATCTACGCGCATCTTGCGACCGTCCTGGTCCTCGTGACGATGGGCCTGCAGTATTGGTCAGGCTTACCGATCACCTTAATCGGCGCTCAAGTTTTCTGCCTGGGACAGCTGGACCTAATTAATGAAATGGCCAAACCTCACGATCAGCATCGCGGCCTGCGCCTGATACCCTCGGCGCTCCTCATGCTCCTTGGCGGAGCCCTCCAAGCCTACCAGACCTTCTGCCCCCTCCCATGAACCTACGCCTCACCCTGGCCGCCCTGCTGCTCGGCTCAGCCCTACCCGCCCTCGAGTACGCCCACAAACCGGCCGACCCTCAACCGACGGGCTGGCCGCTCACGGCCGAAGAAAAAGCCTTCATCGGGAAGCCGGAATACGAACGTCGCCCTGGCCGCGAGAACAACCAGCACCTCCCGAATCTCTGGCCCGCCGTGCCCTCCGCCGGCTCCTGGGGCGGCACGTCCTGGGTCGATACGCACGCGAAGCTGGTCAACTACGTCCAGGCGAATCCAGGCCCGTGCGACGTGTTGCTCGTCGGTGACTCGATCACCCAGCAGTGGGGCAGCCCGCTGGACAAAGGCGTGCTCAATGATGCGTGGCTAAAAGCCTTCCCGAACGCCAAGACCATCAACATCGGTATCGGCGGCGATAAAGCCCAGAACGTGCTCTGGCGGCTCGACCACGGCGGCGTCGACGGAATCAAGCCGCGCGCCATCGTGCTGATGATCGGCAATAACAACATGTTCTTCACCCCGGAGACCGGCGTGGCCGCCGTCGCCCAGGGCGTGAAAGCCTGCCTGGCCAATCTCCGCGAGAAGTTCCCCAAGGCCGACGTGGTCGTCGCGAAGATCCTGCCCTGCCACGCCCCGAAGGTCCGCTTCTACGAGGACATCCTCCTGACCAACGCCGAGATCGATAAACTGAACCTCGGCGCCGACCCGAAGGTCAAGGTGCTCGACCTCACGAAGGACTTCCTCAACGCCGACGGCACCATCAAGAAAGAGCACTTCACCCCGGATAATATCCACCTGTCCCTCGCTGGCTACGAAGTCTACACCGCCCGCCTGAAGCCGCTGCTGGACGCGACCCTGGGCGGCAAGGGACTGGGATCCGCGGTGGTGCTGCCTGCAAAGCAGAGCCCGGCCAAGCCAGGATCCGACCCCGAGAACAAGCCAGCCACGCCCGCTGGACCGACGGCCAGGACTGCGGACGGCAAATCGCTCCTCTACCCCTATGCCCCTTACAACGAAGGAAAGCTCGACCCTCAGCTGACAGGCTGGCCGCTGACCGAAGCCGAACTGGCCTGGGCCAATAAGGGCGAATACACCCGGAAGCCCGGCCATGAAGCCAACAAGCACTTACCAGAAATGTGGTTCGTGACTCCGACTGCCGGACACTGGAGCGGCAAGGATGCGACCTATGGAAATGTCTGGCTTGCGCATCACGCGACCAATATCGCGAACGTGAAAGCCGCCGGCGCCATCGACGTCGCGCTCATCGGCGACAGCATCACCCAAGGCTGGGGAGGTGGCTTCGACGGTACGCCCTTCAACACCGCCTGGCAGAAACATTTCGGCGGACTTAAAACGGTGAATCTCGGCATCGGCGGGGACCGCATGGAACACATCCTCTGGCGCCTTGACCACGGGGCGCTCGACGGCGCCTCGCCCAAGGTGATCGTCCTCAAGATCGGCGTGAACAACGCCCCGCTCATCCATGGCAACGGCGTACCTGTCAGCGCCGCCGCCCATGGGATCCGACTCTGCGTCGAGAACCTCCGCCTCCGCTGCCCGCAGTCGCAGATCATCGTCGTGAAAATCCTGCCTGCCTTCGACCCGAGCAAAGAGGTTGGCGCGAAGGTCCGCGAGGTGAACGTCGCCCTCGATGCGCTCAAACTCGACGCCGACCCCCGGGTCCGTGTCATCGATGTCGCCGCCGATTTCACCCACGCCGACGGTAAGCTGAAGAGCGAACTATACTCCGATAAATACCTGCACTTGAACCTGGCCGGTTACGAGGTCTTTGCGACCAAGCTCAAGATCGCCGTCGACGCCGCCCTGAAGCGTTAAGATGTCCCTGCGGCTCGCCATCCTGACTTTGCTCTCCGCCCTCGCTTCGGCCGCGGAACCGCGGGCGTTCCTGGAGAAGCATTGCTACGAGTGCCACGACAAGGAGACGAAGAAAGGCCTCACTTGATACCCGACTGTCTACCGCCTCGAAAGAGGCCAGCCCGACCCGCATCTCCCTGCGTCGGCTCACCCGCGGCGAATTCGAGAATTCACTCAAGGACCTCCTCGCCCTACCCCGCCTCGACATCCAGTCGCTCCTACCGGCCGATGGTCGTGTCGCCGGCTACGATAAGATCGGCAGCGGACTTGAGCTTTCCCCTGGCCACCTGGCGGCCTACCAGGAAGCCGTGGAGAAAGCGCTCGATGTCGCGATTGCGACACAAAGCACAGCCCCCCGGGTCTACAACAAGCGCATCTACCCGGCGGGCTTGTTCAAGTTCGGCGGCAACCTCGCCCACGGCCAGTTCGTCCTGCTGAAGGACAAGCAACCCGACCCTGCCCTGCCCGTCCGCGGAGGCCATGAAGACAAGAAGGGACACGCGGGGCACGAGGGCCCCGACCTCACGGAGCGAGGCGCCTTGGTCAAGAGCGACGCCGTAGCCAAGAGCCAGAGCGCGGTCGGCCTGCTCAACCCGAACCTCGCAGGCTACGAAGCGGCGATGAACGTCGCCCCGATCTACGCCGGCATGTATCGCCTACGACTCTCCGTCTGGGGCTTCCACTGGGCCAACGGCCGGCCGAATCCCTGCGCCGCCCCGCAGGCCGCGGTGCTCCGTGCCCACGAAGAAGGCAAGCAGCAGGAAGGCGGCCGCCTGCTCTCCGCTTTCACGGCTCCTTCGATGGAGTCCAAGATCGGCGAGATCACGACCTGGCTCGACGCGCACGAATCCATCGTCTTCGACCCGGTGTCGGTGCCTTGGAACGGACTGCGCATCGGCCAGGTCGCCGGCCGCGCCGCCAAGCATGTCGGCCCCGGGGTGGCACTCGACTGGTTCGAGATCGAAGGCCCGCTCCACCCGGTCTGGCCGCCCGTCAGCCACAGCCGGCTCTTCGGGTCGCTGCCGATAAAGCCTTGGACCGGAGGCGACGCCCTGCCCCCGCGACGCGAGAAGGTCCGCAGCCAAGGCGGCTACCTGCCGAGCATGTATTTCAACCTTACGCAGGCGGAACGTGAACCGAAGCTCGAGACGGTCAGCTCGACTCAACCCATCGAAGATGCCCGAAAACTCCTCGTCGATTTCATGCCGCACGCCTTCCGTCGCGATATCGCACCGACGGAGATCGAACCCTACCTGAAGTTGTTACAGACACGGCTCGACGCCAAGGACTGCTTCGAAGACGCCATGCGTCGCGTGTACGTCGCCGTCCTGACCTCGCCGGAATTTCTCTTCCTTCCTGGCGACATCAAGGAAGAGACGTCGCTGGTCGCCAACAGTCCCGACCTCGCACTGGCCTCGCGGCTTTCCTATTGGCTTTGGAACGGTCCGCCGGACGCCGAGCTCCTCGGAACCGCACGACAGCGCAAGCTCCACGAGCCCGCGCTGCTTCGCGCCCAGATCGACCGTATGCTCACCGACCCCAAGGCTGAACGCTTCACTCGCGACTTCGCCCGCCAGTGGCTCGAGCTCCCGTCAAACGCGGCGTCTGGGTCTCGGACCGTCTCCTCGACGCACCGGCGCCTCCGCCTCCGCCCGGCATCTCCGCCGTCGACCCTGATACCCGCGGTACGACGACGATCCGCGAACAGCTGAACAAACATCGCTCCGACCCCAACTGCGCCGCCTGCCACGCGAAGATCGATGCGCCCGGCTTCGCCCTTGAAGCGTTCGATCCTATCGGGGGCCTGCGCACGCGCTATCGCTCCAATGGCCAAGGCGACCTACCGGCCGAAAAGGGCCACACCGACTGGAAAGTCGAATATAAGCTCGGCCCGACGGTCGACGCCTCGGGGCAGATGCGCGACGGCCGCGCGTTCCACGACACCTCGGCCTTTGTCAACCTGCTCGCCTACGATGACGAGAAACTCGCCCGCGCGTTCGTGGCGCACCTTGCCCGCTACGCCACAGGCACGGAAATCAGCTACGCCGACCGCGCCGAGATCCGCCGCATCGTCGCCCAGACCAAGGAAAGCGGGTACGGACTACGCTCGCTACTGCACGCGCTCGCCCAAAGCCCGCTGTTCCTCCAGACTGCACCCAGCCGATGAAATACAGAAGCAGGACTGGGCGGGCAGCCTTTGGGAAGACGGCGTAGCCGAAGGCCGCATCGAGGTGATTACCCGTGGCGAAGAAAAGCGTTGGCGACTGAACTACGCCGTCGGCCAGATCGGCCCCTCCGATGGAGGCGCCGCTTGGAACCAACCCTTCGCTCCGACAGAGGAAGTCACCTTGTGCTACGTTGTCCGTTTCTCGCCAGGTTTCGACTGGGTCAAGGGCGGCAAGCTTCCCGGAATCGGCGGAGGCAGCAACACGACCGGCGGCCGGCCGGCCAACGGGTTCAACGGCTTCTCAGTCCGGCCGATGTGGCGTGCCAACGGCAAGGCTGAGGCCTATGTCTACCATGCGGGACAGAAAGGCCGCTATGGCGACAGCTTCGCCCTGCCTGCGGACTTCCGCCTGCCCGCCGACGAGGACATCACCGTCACGCTGCACGTGAAACTAAATCACCCAGAGCGAGCGGATGGACAGTTGGAGCTCACCTTTGCGACGAAAGCGTCCCGACAGAGCCTACGTCGCGACGACCTGATCTGGCGCAAGAGCGTCGACCTCAAGGCCTCGGCGCTGCTCTTCGAGACCTTCCACGGAGGCAATGACCTCAGCTGGGCACCCCGCCATGCCTGCTCCGCCGAATTAGGGCAAATGCGCCTCCTCCCCACCCCTTAACTCGCTGACCATGAATCGCCGTGATTTCCTCTTCGCCGCCGGCGCCTGCCTGGCCCTACCCGCCCTCGCCAAGGCCGCGGAGAAAGCTCCGCCTAAGCGCCTGCTGGCCATCCACGTGCCCTTGGGCATGATGCCCGCGTTCTTCTTCCCGAAGGCCGGCGAGACTTCCAGCCCCTACCTCGACCTGCTGGCGAAACAGCGCGACCAGTTCACGACCTTCGCGGGACTCTCCCACCCCGGCGTCGACGGCAATCACCACGCCGGCCAATGCTTCCTCTCCGGTGCGCCACATCCAGGTCAGCCGACTTTCCGCAATAGCCTCTCGCTCGACCAACTCGTCGCCGAGAAAATTGGCGAAGACACCCGTTTCGCCTCGCTCGCCGTGGCGGTCCGTCAAGGTGAACATTATGCCGATTCCGTGGCCGTCTCCCGCTCAGGCGTCACCCTTCCGTCCGAGGCCAGCGCCGAACGGCTCTACCGGAAGCTCTTCGTCGCCGGCACGCCCGAAGAGAAAGCCGCCACCATGCGTCGCATCCAGGCCGGCGGTAGCGTGCTCGACCTGATCCTCGACAAGGCCAAGCGACTCGAAAAGAGCTCCGACCCGCAGGACCGAGCTCGTCTCGATCAATACTTCCAGAGCGTTCGCGAACTCGAAGTCCGCCTTGAACGCAGCATCGCCTGGGAGAACCGACCCAAGCCGAACGTCGATTATCCGATGCCGAAGGACATCGCCGACGCCAACGAGGTCGTCGCCCGCTCGCGCTTGATGTTCGACCTCGTCCGCCTCGCACTGCAGACCGACAGTACCCGCGTCGTCACCCTTTCTCTCAGCACTTTCTCCGTCGTACCGCATGTCCCCGGCGTGAAGAACGAGACCCACGGCCTCACCCACCATGGCAACGAGCCCGACAAGATCTCCGAGCTCCGCAAGATCGAGGAGGCCCAGTTGGCCGTCTTCGGCGAGATGCTCTCGGCCTTCCGTGATACCCGCGAGACCGGCGGTAACCTCCTCGACCGTACTCAAATCCTGTACGGCAGCTGCCTCGGCAACGCCAATTCGCATAGCAACCAGAACCTGCCGCTGATCCTCGCGGGCGGCGGCTTCCGCCACGGCCAGCACCTTGCGTTCGACACCGCGAACAACACCCCGCTGGCCAATCTCTACGTGAGCATGCTCCAGAACCTCGGGGTCGAGGCCGATAGGTTCGCCACCAGCACCGGCACCCTGCGCGGGCTGCGGGCCTGACGAACGGGATTGCAGGGCCAACGGGACCTGCTGACATCGGCGCATCCCCATGCGCCTCCTGCTGCTCGCTCTGCTCGGCCTCTTCGCCGCCCTCCCCGCCCAGGACATCGTCATCTACGGCGGCACCTCTGGCGGGATCACCGCGGCCATCCAGGCGGCCCGCGAAGGCCGGACGGCGGTACTCATCGAGCCGACTAAGTTCCTCGGCGGCCTGACCACCGGCGGTCTCGGCGCCACTGATATCGGCAACAAGAAGGCGATCGGCGGGATCTCTCGCGAATTCTACACGGCCATCGCGAAGTATTACGCCGACGATGCCAAGTGGGTCCACCAGACGCGCGAGGAATATTTCTCCAAGCGCCCCCACGGCAACGCGGCCGATGAAGGCACGATGTGGACCTTCGAGCCCCATGTCGCCACCGCGGTCTACGACCGGATGCTCAAGGCCGCCGGCGACAAGGTGACGGTCGTTTACGGCGAACGCCTCGACCTCAAGAAGGGCGTGATCAAGGACGGCACGCGCATCGTGAAGATCGTCATGGAGAGCGGCCGTGAGTTCACGGGCAAGGTGTTCATCGACGCGACCTATGAAGGCGACCTGATGGCCAAGGCGGGCGTCAGCTATCACGTCGGCCGCGAGGCCAACGCCACCTACGGCGAGACGCTCAACGGCGTGCAGGTCGGCCTCGCGAAGTCCCACCAGTTCAAGGTCGAGGTCGACCCCTACGTGAAGAAAGGCGACCCCACCAGCGGCCTGCTCCCCGGCATCGAGAAGGAGATCCCAGGCCCCGACGGCTCCGGCGACCGTAAGGTGCAGGCCTATAACTTCCGCATGTGCACGACGGACGTCCCGGAGAACCGCCGCGACTGGGAGAAGCCCGCGAACTACGACGAACGCTGGTACGAGCTCGCCCTCCGCAACGTCGAGGCGGGCGAGGACCGTTTCTCCTGGGCCCCGACGCCGATGCCCAACCGCAAGACCGATACGAACAACAACTTCGCCATCAGCACGGACTTCATCGGCCAGAACTGGCATTACGCCGAAGCCGACTACGCCACCCGGGCCAAGATCTGGCAAGCCCACGAGGACTGGCAGAAGGGGCTGATGTGGACCTACGCTTATCACCCGCGCGTGCCAGAGAAGATGCGCCTCGCCTTCCAGAAGCTCGGCCTCGCCAAGGATGAGTTCAAGGACAACGGCAACTGGCCTCGCCAGCTCTACGTCCGCGAAGCCCGCCGCATGATTTCGGACTACGTGATGTCCGAGAAGAACTGCCGACGCGTCGAAGTCATCGAGGATTCCGTCGGCATGGGCGCCTACCAGATGGATTCTCACCATATCCAGCGCTTCGTGACCAAGGAAGGTTTCGTCCGCAACGAGGGCGACGTTGAGGTCGGCAGCAGACCCTACCCCGTCAGCTATCGCAGCCTCCGCCCGCGCGCCTCCGAATGCACCAACCTCCTCGTGCCCGTCTGCCTAAGCGCCAGCCACATCGCGTACGGCTCGATTCGCATGGAGCCCGTCTTCATGGTGCTCGGCCAGTCCGCCGCCACTGCCGCCGGCCTCGCGATTGAAGGCAATACCACCGTCCAAGCCATCGACACCGGTGCGCTCAAGGAACGTCTCCTCGCCAGCGGGCAGATGCTCGACTTCGTGACGACGACCCCAGCGGCTAGCACCGGCCGCGGCACTGGCAAGGCGAAGCTCGCCGGCATCATCGTCGATGACAACGAAGCCACGCTCCAAGGCTTCGAGACGACCGGCTCCACCTCCGCTGGCTTCGTCGGCGAGGGTTACCGCCACGATGGCAACGCCGAGAAAGGCGCGATGACGGCGCACTTCACCCCCGCACTGCCCTCCGCCGGATTCTACCGCGTCGCGGTCTCTTACAGCATCAATAGCAATCGCGCCACGAACGTCCCCATCACAATCCATCACGCCCAGGGCGAGACCAAGGTCCTCGTGAATCAGAAGCTAAAGCCGAGCGACGGCCTCTTTCATGTCGTCGGCACCTTCGAGTTTGTCGCCGGAAAAGACAGTTGGGTCGAGATCGGCAACGCCGGCACCGACGGCCACGTGATCGTCGACGCCGTGCAGTGGCTGCCGGTGGAGCGCTGAGTCGCCCTGCCTGCTGGCAATTGACGGATAATGAAGCGTGCCTAGTCGAGTTCCTCCTAGCATACTGGAAAGGGCCTTCGATAATCGGGCGCATCATACGATGAAGCCGCTCGCCTTCCTTAGCCTTCTGCTCACTTCGTTACTCCCGCTTCTGGCGGCGGAAACGAAGAAGCCCAATGTGCTGTTCATCGTCGCCGACGACCTCGGCTACGGCGAGCTGGGTTGCTATGGCGGCAACGGCATCCCGACGCCGAATGGACCTCGCCAGATGGCCGTCTGGTTCTGAGCGATCACCTGAAGTCCGACGAACCCGAATACAACAAGGACAACCCCATTCTCCGCGGTAACGTCGTCGTCAACGAACCAAGCAATCTCACGGATGCTTTTACGCGTGAGGCGATGGACTTCTTCGACCGCTCGAAGGAAAAACCTTTCTTCCTCTATCTCGCCTATAACGCCGTCCATAGCCCGATGCAGGGAACCGACGCCCACATGGCTCGCTTCAAGGACATTCCTGACGTGCATCGCAGGGTCTTCGCCGCGATGCTCACGCACCTAGACGATTCCGTGGGCAAACTCATAGCCAAGCTCGACGCCAATGGGCAGACCGAAAACACCCTCATCGTCTTCCTCAGCGACAACGGCGGCCCCACGCGCGAACTTACCTCCAGCAACCGTCCGCTCCGCGGCGAAAAAGGGCAGCTGCTCGAAGGCGGTATCCGCGTGCCCTTTACGGTGACCTGGCCCGGCGTGACGAAGCCGGGGTCGGTCATTAAGACCCCCGTCATCGCCACCGATCTCACCGCGATGGCCCTCGCCGCCGCCGGTGTGGCGACCCCGGCCGATTCCGACGGCAAAGACCTACGCACCCTGCTGACGAATCCTGAGGTCGGGCCGCTCCATGAGACGCTTTACTGGCGCGTGGGCAAGAACGCCGCCCTGCGCGCCGGGAAATGGAAGCTGTTCCGGGGCGGACCCCGCTGGGAACTCTACGACCTGGAAGCCGACCCATCCGAGAGCATGGACCTCGCCGCGAATAACAAGGAGCTGACCAAGACCTTGATTGAGCGATGGGAAGCCTGGAGCAAGACGCAGGCCGAACCCCTCTGGCGTTAAGCCTTTTGACAACCCTGAACGCACGGGGTAAGCCTCACCTACCCCATGCGTTACGCCCTGCTCATTTCTTGGCTTAGTTTCATCCTTTCCGCCCAAGCAGCCAGCCAGCCCAACATCGTCTTCCTGCTCATCGATGACTTGGGCTACGCCGACTGTGGCTTCAATGGCGGCAAGGAAATCAAGACGCCGAACATCGACCGGCTCGCCAAGAGCGGGACGATCATCGATAGCCATTACGTCCAGCCCGTCTGCTCGCCGACCCGCTCCACCTTGCTGACCGGGCGCTACCCGACGCATACCGGCGTCTATACCATCGTCTCACCCGGGGCGCCTTGGGGCCTTCCGCTCGCCGAACGCACGTTGGCCGACGCCCTCCGCTCGGCCGGGTATCACACCTCGCTCACGGGCAAGTGGCACCTCGGCGAATTCGAGAAAGCCTATCAGCCGAATGCACGCGGCTTCGACCGGCAGTATGGCCACTTCTTCGGCATGCTCGACTACTACACCCATGAGCGGATGAACAAGCTCGACTGGTATCGCAACGGCGAGCCGCTCAAGGAAGAAGGATATACGACGCACCTGATTACGGCCGAAGCCTGCAAGGTCATCGCCGCGACTGAGCGCGACAAGCCGCTCTTCCTCTACGTACCCTTCAACGGCGTGCACGCTCCCTTCCAAGTCCCGGAAAACTACCTTAAGCCCTACGCTCAATTGAAAGGGAATCGTCAGAAGCTCGCTGGCATGCTCGCCGCGGTCGACGAAGCCATCGGCAAGATCGAGGAGTCGCTCCGGAAGTCCGGCCGCTTGGAGAACACGCTCATCGTCTTCTCCAGCGACAACGGCGGCCCTCCGCCCGGCGACAACACCCCGCTCCGTGACTTCAAAGGCACGATCTACGAAGGCGGCACCCGCGCCGCGGCGTTCGCCACCTGGCCTGGCCACATTCCCGCGGACCAACGCGTACGCCAGCCGATGCACATGGTCGACTGGTATCCGACCTTAATCAAACTGGCGGGCGGCTCGCTCGAACAGAAGCTGCCGCTCGACGGCCTGGATATCTGGCCGATGCTGACGAAAGGTGCCGCCTCTCCGCACGACGCCATTCTCTCCGTCTCCACCCAAGGCCCGGCCCGTGCCGCCGTTCGCATGGGCGACTGGAAACTCCTCGTGAGCGGCAACGCCGATGCCGATGGCGGCGAAGACGACGGCGCCGC
>JAPLTV010000031.1 GCA_026397955.1 Verrucomicrobiota bacterium
GCCCGGCGCCTGGAATCTCCATCGCATGCTCGAGGCGGCGGAATCCTATCCGGTCCATTTCGGCTTCCTCGGCAAAGGCAACTGCTCGACACCCGATCCGCTCCGCGAGCAGGTCCGCGCGGGCGCCATCGGCCTGAAGCTTCACGAAGACTGGGGCACGACGCCGGCCGCCATCGATACCTGCCTCGGCGTGGCCGACGAACTCGACGTCCAGGTTGCGATCCACACCGACACGCTTAACGAAGCGGGTTTCGTCGAGACGACGCTGGCGGCGTTCAAGGGCCGCGCGATCCACACCTACCACTCCGAAGGCGCCGGCGGCGGCCACGCCCCCGACATCATCCGCGTCTGCGGCGAGCCGAACGTCTTGCCGTCGTCGACCAATCCGACGCGCCCATTCACGGTCAACACGATCGATGAGCACCTCGACATGCTGATGGTCTGCCATCACCTCGACGCGCGTATCCCCGAAGACGTCGCCTTCGCCGAGTCGCGTATCCGCCCCGAGACCATCGCCGCCGAAGACCGCCTGCACGACCTCGGGGCGATCTCGATGATGTCGTCCGACTCCCAGGCGATGGGACGTATCGGCGAAGTGGTGTGCCGCACCTGGCAGACCGCCCATAAGATGAAGGAGCAGTTCGGTGCCCTCGCCGGTGGCTCACATCCGGCGGCCGACAATTTCCGTATCCTCCGTTACCTCGCCAAGTATACGATCAACCCCGCGATCACGCACGGCATCGCCCACGTGGTCGGCTCGCTCGAGGTTGGTAAGGCCGCGGACTTCGTGGTCTTCAAGCCGGCGCTCTTCGGCGCGAAGCCGGAGATGGTCCTGCGTGGCGGTTTCATCGCTTGGGCCAACATGGGTGACCCGAATGCCTCCATCCCGACTCCGCAGCCGACATTTTACCGTCCGCAGTGGGGCGGCACGGGCAAGGCGATGAATCGCACGAGCATGACATTTGTCAGCGCGGCGTCCCTTGCCGATCCGCTCGGCCCCGCCTCGATCGGACTTTCCCGCCGCCTCGAAGCCGTCCGTCACTGCCGCCAGATCGGGAAGGCGGACATGGTGCTCAACGCCGCGATGCCGCGGATCGTCGTCGACCCGGAGACCTATCGTGTCACCGCTGATGGCGTTCACCTGACGTGCGAGCCGGCCAAGATCTTGCCGCTCGCGCAGCGCTACCACCTTTTCTGAGATGACTATCCTCTGCCTCGTCCGCGGTCCCGTCATTACGCCCGATCTCTCCCTGCAGGAGGTGCCGGTGCGCGCGGAGCGTCGCGACGTGGCGAAGCGGATCTGGCGTACGACGGCCGAAGACGGCACCCCTTTCGGCTTCGAGCTCGAGAAGCCGTTCAAGCACGGCGACACGCTCCTGCAGGCCGCCGAGGTCCGCTATGTCATCCGGCAGATCCCGGAGCCGGTGCTTTGCGTCTCGCTCGATATGGCAGGATCCGCCGCCGCTGGCCTCGGCTGGGCGTTTGGCAACCTCCACCTCGAAGCTTCCACCGAGCCCGGACGATTGATCGTCGCCGATTCGCCCGTCGCCCGTCGCCTACTCGAGAAACTCCGCCTGCCATTCTCCGCCGACATGCTCGTCTTCCGCCCCGGGCATTTCGCCCGCGGACCTCTTCCCGCCCATGAGTTCGGCCCCAGCCACCAGCACTGACACCGGTTGGCTGCTCGGATTGCTCCAGGCTTCCGATGCGCTTTACCCGACGGGTTCGTATGCGCACTCCTTCGGGCTCGAAGGGATGATCGACGCCGGCGCGGTCCGCGACCGCGCGACCTTGCGGGCTTTCTTGCTAAACTCCGTGCTGCCCTCGTTACGCAACGTGGACCTACCGCTCGCCGCCCATGCCTGGAAGGCCTTTGGCGCCTGCGATTGGTCCGCCGTGGCCGAGGTTTGCGTCTTGGCTTCCGCGCTGCGTGCTCCGCGCGAACTGCGTTCCGCCGCGGAAGCCATCGGCCGTCAGCGCGCCGAGCTCCTGGCCAACGTGCACGAAGCCGAACTCGCCCGGGAGTTCCTGCGTCGCGCCGGCGAAGGGTCCTGGCCTCATTGCACCGCGGTCGGTCTGCTATGCGTCCGTCGCCGGCGTGATCGCCGCGGCCACGAAGCTCCTCCGCTTGGGCCAGAACGCCGCGCAAAGCCTGCTCACTGAGATGGTGTCGCTCTGCCCCGCGATGGTCGGTCCGGCCTGCGAGCTGCCGCTCGACGAGATCGGCTGGTTCAATCCTTGGCTCGACGCGGCTTCGGCCCGCCACGAGACCGCCAACGCCCGCCTCTTTATTTCCTGACGTCCATGACTCCTCCACGCTCTCCTCGCATCGGCATCGGCGGCCCAGTCGGCTCCGGCAAGACGATGCTCTGCCTCCGCCTCTGTCAGACGTTGCGCGAGCGCTACTCGATGGCGGTCGTGACGAACGATATCTACTGCTCCGAGGACGCGGAGTTCCTACGCAAGCATTCCGCGCTGCCCGAAGGGCGTATCCTCGGTGTCGAGACCGGTGGCTGCCCGCACACGGCTATCCGCGACGATACGACGATGAACGAGCAGGCCTGCCAGCAGCTCGAAGCGGCGATTCCCGACCTCCAGCTCCTACTGGTCGAGAGCGGAGGCGATAATCTCACCGCGACGTTCTCGCCCGAACTCGTCGACGCCTTCATCTACGTGATCGACGTCGCCGAAGGGGAGAAGATCCCACGCAAGGGCGGCCCGGCCATCCGCCATAGCGACCTGCTCATCATCAACAAGATCGACCTCGCCCCGCTCGTTGGCGCCGACCTCTCGGTCATGGACCGCGACGCCAAGGTCCAGCGCGGCGAACGGCCATTCGTCTTCTGCGACCTCAAGCGCCATCACAACCTCGATCAGGTCATCGCCTGGATCGAACGCGAAGTGCTCTTCGCCCGTCAGGCCCGCGCCTCGTGAACGCGCTCGACGGACATCTCCACCTGCGCGCCGTCCGGGCTTCTGACGGCAGCACGGCGTTGTCCGCCCAGTCCTTCCGCGCGCCGTTCCATCTCAGCAAGCCAAACTGGGATCCGGACGCCGAAGTCTTGCACGCCCAGGTCGTGAACCCGACCGCCGGCATCCTTGAAGGCGATCGGCTCGAATCGTCGATCTCGGTCGACGTCGGCGCGGCGTTGCTCGTCACCACGCCAAGCGCGAGCCGGCTGTTCCGCATGACCGAGGGCGGCCATGCGACCGGCCGCCAGCATTTCGCCGTCGCGCGAGACGCCACGCTCGAGGTCTTCCCCGAGCCGATTGTCCCGCACCGCGGCTCGACCTACTTCCAAGAGACCACCATCGACGCAGCGGAAGGCTCGACGCTACTCTTCATCGACCAATTGATGCCGGGACGTCTCGCCCACGGCGAGGCCTGGTCCTGGGATCGCCTCGTGCTTGGCCTGACCGTGCGCCGTGCGGGTGAACTCATCCTGCGCGAACGCTTCGACCAGACCGGAGCCTCGCTTCGTTCGCTGGCGGAATTCTCGGGCACGGGCGCTGGCTCTTGCTTCGCCAATATCGTCTTCTTGCCGCCGACGATGGAAATAGACCCGAGCTGGCGCGCCGATATCGCTGCCTTGCATCGCGACGGGGTCTGGCTGGGAGTTAGCCGCCTCCGCCAAATCGGCTGGAGCATCCGCATCGTTTCTCCTGATCCGATTCGCCTACGGGACACCTTGGCGAACCTTCGGGCGACACTTAGACTGTCTTATCCGCGACTGGGTTGCGGTCTGCGGCGGCCTTGAGCTGTCGTTGGGTCGCGGTAAAGAAACGGAAAGCACCCCAGGCGAGCAGGGCGACGACGGCCATGATCATAAGCGTCGCACCCGGGTGGCGGGCGAGATGATCAGCCGTCCAGACGAACTCGTCGCCGTCATGTCCGCCTTCGTGGCCCGGGTGGGCTTGAGCGGTGAGGCTCGTGAGGACGCAGGCCAAGATGATAATCCAGAATCGGAGCATCGGGAGGATGGTCGGCAGGTTTGTACCCATGACTAATCTCAGCAATTCGCATGCCGAGAGGCCTTATTCAGGGCGCTTGCACAAAAACAGGCTCCGGCGTCCATCCCTTGTCCGAATCTGTCCAAGTTTAGGCATCGGCTTGCGGTTAAGGGACAAACGAGGTGCATTAAACATCCCCGCATGCCCGAACTCGCCGAAGTCGAATATTTCCGTCGTCGCTGGCAGCCTGGCGTCAGCCGGAAGGTCACGAAGGTCTTCTTGAATCCTAAGGCCCGAGTCGGACGAGGCGTGGATGCGAAGGCGATGATCAAGGCGCTCACGGGCGCGAAGCTGATCGAATCTTTCGCTGCGGCGAAGCAGATGGCTTTCTGTTTTTCGGGTAATGTCTGGATCGGCGTGCACCTCGGGATGACGGGTCGCCTTGAAGCCGGCGACGATGATCGTGAGCCGACTCCCTACGATCACTTCAAGCTGACGATGACCGGCGGCAAGGAACTCGCTTTCGTCGACCCTCGGCAGTTCGGCCGCATCCTGTTCTGGCAAGGCGAAGGGGTGCCGCCTTGGTGGGAAAAGATCCCGCCAGCAATCCTCTCGCCCGAATTCACCGTCGGGGTCGTCGAGGTCTTCCTGCGTCGTCGTGCGCGCACGGCCATCAAGGCGGTGCTGCTGATGCAGGAGCGCTTTCCGGGCATCGGCAATTGGATGGCCGACGAAGTGCTCTGGCGTGCGGGCTTTCATCCGCAGGCCAAGGCCGGCTCGTTCGGGCCGAAGTCGGTGCGCAAACTGCACGCGACCTTACGCGAGGTCTGCGCGGAGGCGATGGAGGTCATCGGCAAGGATTGGTCCGATCCGCCTGATAGCTGGCTCTTCAACCATCGATGGAAAGACGGCGGACGTTGCCCGCGTTCAAAGAAGCCTCTGGTCCGTGAAGACGTCGGGGGTCGCACCACGTGCTGGTCGCCCGAGCGCCAGGTGCTGGGCTCCGAACGCCGTTGACCTTCCGCGCGCCCGCGCGAATTTGAACCCATGCGCGTCACCGGCGGCATCGCCCGAGGTATCCAGCTCCGCGTCCCCACGCAGGGCGGAGTACGCCCGGCCACGGATTACATCCGCGAGGCGGTCTTCAACTCGCTCGCGGCGTTCGTCCCCGGCACCGCCGTGCTCGATCTCTTCGCCGGTACCGGCGCCTACGGACTCGAATCACTGAGCCGAGGTGCCCTGCGCGCGACGTGCGTCGACCAGCGTATCGGTGCGGAGCTCACGGCCAACGCCGCCGCGGTCGCGAAGTCGATGGGCCTTGCCGAACTTCCTTTCACCAAGGTCACTGGCGACGCGACCAAGCCCGGCGTGGCCGAAGGCCGCTTCGACCTGGTCTTCGCCGATCCGCCCTGGGAGCTGTGGCAGACGAAGGGCGCGGAAATCGCCGCGACGGCGGTGAGCTATGCCGAAGACGGCGCCCATGTGCGCGTGATCCTCGAGGCCCCCGGCGGTTACGAAGTCCCAGTGCCCGAAGGTTGGAAGCTGCGCAAGGTCATCGGCAAAGGCAAAGGCCAGCCCGCCGCGTCGGTCCTTGTCCGCCAGGCCGCGGAGTGATCAGCCGCCGACGGGACGGTGTTTCTCCCAGGCGCGCAGCTGCGAAAGCATCAACGCCCCGCCGACGAGCGCGGCGGCTTCGACGCGTAGGATGCGATCGCCGAGGTGCGCGAAGGCGAAACCGGCGTTCCGCAACGCCGCGCGCTCCTCATCGGCGAAGCCACGCTCGGGCCCGATCGCGAGCACGGCGGCTTTCGCCGGTGCGGAAATTTCCGGAGAGCCCGTCGCTTCATAGGGATCGAGCGCCAGCTTCCACGCGTTCGCGTCGAGGCCGACGAGGGCTTCGCCAAGCGAACTGACGCGCGTCACTTCGGGCACGAGCGTCGAGCAGGCTTGCTCGGTTCCCTTGAGGACGTGCTCGCGCCACTCGCCGTCTTTCCAGAGCGAGCTGGTGAGATAACCCGGGTCGCCTTTCGCGGATTCGAAGAAGACGATTCGGGCGGCGCCGAGGCTCGCGAGGTCGTGCAGGACTTTTTTCGCGGTCTGCGGACGCGGCAGGCCGATGAGCACGGTCAGCGGTAGACGCGCTTGCGGAGATTTTTCCCAGGCGACAGTGAAGGTGAGCTGCGGTGCGATCGACGTGATCGTGGCGATTCCGCGCAGTCCGTTCTCGACGCCGACGTGGAACGTCCCGCCGACCGCGAGGCCGACCGTCTCGCGCAGGTGTCGGGCGCGGGCGTCATCGGGGGGGAGCCCGATCTTGGCTTCGTCGACGGTTATGAGCACCAGATTCACCTCTACTAAGGTGAGTGGCCGGTCTGGGCTGGCGAGAGGGAAGGGTGCTAACGCTTGCAGGTCTGGCCTCCTTATTTATCATGTCGGCATGGACCTTTCGGAATTCCGTAAAGAGTACGCGGCGCACGGCATCGACCGGCATGAGCTGCTCGATCAGCCGTTGGCCCAATTCAAGGCGTGGTTCGAACAGGCTAAGACCGCCGGGGTAATCGAGCCTAACGCCATGGTTCTCTCGACCCTTGGCCTGGATGGCTTCCCCTCTTCCCGGACCGTCCTGCTCAAGGCTGCCGACGAGCGCGGGTTCTCCTTCTTTACTAACTACGACAGTAAGAAGGGGGAGGAAATCGCCGCCAACCCGCGGGTGACTCTGCTTTTCCCGTGGTTTTCTTTGGAGCGACAGATTCACATAACTGGTTCATTGATAAAGACTTCAGAGGAAGAGTCCGTGACCTATTTCGCGCGTCGCCCCCATGGTAGCCAGCTGGGGGCCTTGGCCTCCGACCAGAGTGATATTATAGCCGATCGCGGGGTCCTAGAGGCCCGATTGGCGGAACTCAAAGCCAAGTACCCGGAGGGCCAGGTCCCGAAGCCCCCCCATTGGGGCGGGTACCGCCTGGTCCCGACCAGCTTCGAGTTCTGGCAGGGGCGCACTAATCGGCTCCACGATCGCTTCCATTACTCCCTAAATAAGGGCGTTTGGGACATCGTGCGCCTGTCTCCGTAATCGGGCCTTAGGGATTAGTTTACCTAATAGGGGGGCCTATTGACCCTTACTCTGGGCATGGGGGTGCTCGCAGGGTTGACCATCCTGCTGGGAATCATTCACCAATCCTTTCCCGCGTCTAAATGCGCCCTCTTTTCCTCCTC
Organism: Verrucomicrobiota bacterium; assembly: GCA_026397955.1. Lineage (GTDB taxonomy): Bacteria > Verrucomicrobiota > Verrucomicrobiia > Opitutales > UBA953 > UBA953. The sequence continues at coordinate 7,168 of JAPLTV010000031.1, forward strand.
AGTCTCTTTGCCCCGGTCTTCGCTCTCGCGAACGAAGAAGGCGTCAATCCGAAGGCAACCGACCTCTTTCAGATCGGCGGCATCCCGGTCTCCAACTCGATCCTGACCACCTGGATTCTCGCGGCCGTCATCATCATCGCCATCCGTGTCCTCATCGGCACGCCGAAGATTGTTCCGAGCAAGGGCCAGGCCCTCGTCGAGAACATGGCTTCCGGCCTGCGTGACGCCCTCGAGCCGATCGTCGGCAAGAGCATGATCGGCAAGGTATTCCCGACCCTCTGCGGCTTCTTCATCTTCATCCTGCTGATGAACTGGAGCGGCCTCCTCCCCGGAGTCGGCACGATCAAGTACAACTCGGATGGCCACTGGCTCGACGCAATCCGCCCGGCGACCTCCGACCTCAACACCACCCTCGCGCTGTCGATCATCTCGTTCGTCGCCTGGACCTATTTCGTGCTGCGCTACGCGGGCTTCAAGGTGCTGATCTTCGACCTCTTCGGTAACAAAGCCGACAAGAAGGAGCTCAGCACCCCGATGTGGATCATGCTCAGCTTCATCTTCCTCGGCGTCGGTGGCATCGAAGTCGTCTCCATCGCCTTCCGACTCATCTCCCTTTCGTTCCGTCTCTATGGTAACGTCTTCGGCGGCGAGAACCTGATCCACGCGCTCGGTGGCATCGCCCCGTACGTCGTCCCAGCCGTCGCTGGTCTCCTCGAAGTCCTCGTGGGTCTCATCCAGGCCTTCGTCTTCACGCTCCTCTCCGCCGTGTACATCGGCCTCATCTGCAACCACGAAGGTGGCCACGACGAGGAGCACGCCCACTGACCTTTCGCTTTCGAGGCGCGTGACATGCCGGGAATCCCCCGGCGGCGAGCCAAGAAAAAACCAAAAACAAAACAACATGATCATCGCTGAAATCACTGGTTCCCTCCCTGCCGCTGCCGGCTGTCTCGCTGCCGCTATCGGCGTGGGTCTCGTTGGCGCCAAGGCCGTCGAATCCGTGGGTCGCAATCCGGATGCTTCCGGTAAGATCCTCGTCTAACCGGTCACGTGGCGCGGCCCCGCAAGGGGCCCGCCACTTCTCTTTCCCAGCGCTGAAACCCACATCTATTTCAAAGTCCTCACCATGACCTTCCTCTCCGCCCTCCTCGCCGCCGAACCCGCGCACGAAGCCGTCAAGGCCGCTGCCCACGGCGCCGCTCCTGCCGAATCCCACGGCCCCCTCGGCGATATCATCAAGCTCTTCGGCTCCTTCGGCGTCGATGCCCCGCACCTGATCGTCCAGGTCATCAACTTCGCGATCCTCGCCTTCGTCCTCTACAAGTTCGCCATCAAGCCGGCCCTCGGCCAGCTCGAGGAACGCATCCGCCAGGCCGAGCAGCTCCAGAAGGACCGCTCTGCTGCCGAAGCCCAGCTCGCCTCCGCGCAGAAGACCGCCGAAGCCAAGCTCGTCGCCGCCTCCGACGAAGCCGCCAAGATCCTCGCCGACGCCCGTAACTCCGCCAAGGCCGCCATCGAGGCTTCCCGTGCCGAAGCCCAAGCCGCTCAGACCGAAGTCATCGCCAAGGCCAAGGCCGCCATCGAAGCCGATCGCGTGAAGATGATGAATGAAGTCCGCGGCGAAGTTTCCCGCCTCGTGGTCGAGACCGCCGCCAAGGTGCTCGAGCAGAATCTCGACGACGCCCAGCGCGGCCGCCTCAACGAGGCTGCCGTCAAGCAGCTCGCCCGCTAAGCCTTTCCTCTTCCGATGTCCGCCGCCTCCGTCCGAGCCGAAGCCAAGCGCCTCCTCGCCATGTCCCTTGAGGGCGGCGTGGTCTCCGCCGACCTGGTCGGTGCCGTGCTCGCCGCGCTCACGAAGTCACGCGCGGCCCACCAGCTCCGCCCGCTCCTCCGCGCCTACCTCGCGAACATCCGTCGCGAGCTCGCCCGGGGCGAAGCCCGCATCGAGCACGCCGGTCCTCTCTCCGCTTCCGACGCTGATGCGATCGCTGCGCACTTCTCAAAAGTGCTCGGTCGCGCCGTCCGCCCGGTCGCCCGTCGCAATGACGCACTCCTCGCCGGCTTCCGCGTGCGCGTCGGCGACGACGTCACCGACCTCACGGCCTCGCTCCGCCTGGCCAACCTCGCCAAGTCCCTTTCCTGAACTCCTCCCCCAACCTTAACCCGATTTACTAAACACAATGAGCAACGCGATCGACCAGATCCAGAAAGCCATCGCCGGCCTTGATACCCGCGCCGGCAAGTCCAACGTCGGCACCATCGTCTCCCTCGCGGACGGCGTCGCCTCCATCGACGGCCTCTCGGGCGTCATGATGAACGAGATGATCGAGCTACCCGGAGGCCTTCAGGGCGTCGCGCTCAATCTCGCCGAAGACACCGTCGGCTGCGTGATCATGGGCGACATCTCCAGCCTCAAGGAAGGCATGGAAGCCAAGACCACTGGCCGCCTCCTCTCCATCCCTGTCGGCAAAGGCCTCCTCGGCCGCGTCGTCGACGCCCTCGGCAACCCGCTCGACGGCAAGGGCCCCATCGTCTCCAGCGAACGCTACCCGGTCGAGAAAATCGCCCCTGGCATCATCCCTCGCAAGTCCGTCGACCAGCCCATGCAGACCGGCATCATGGCCATCGACGCCATGATCCCGATCGGTCGCGGCCAGCGCGAACTCATCATCGGTGACCGCGCCACGGGCAAGACCACCATCGCGATCGACACGATCATCAACCAGGCCAACGCCAACCGCGTCGGTCTCGCCTCCGGCGACGCCAACTTCCGCCCGGTGTACTCGATCTACGTCGCCATCGGCACGAAGAACTCCTCCATCGCCCGCACGATCGGCACCCTCGAGAAGGCCGGCGCCATGGAATTCACCGTCGTCGTCGCCGCCTCGGCCGCCGATAACGCCGCTAACCAGGTCTTCGCTCCTTTCTCCGGCACCGCCATCGGCGAGTGGTTCATGGAAAACGGCCAGGACGCACTCATCGTCTACGATGACCTTTCCAAGCACGCCGCCGCCTACCGCCAGATCTCGCTCATCCTGAAGCGTCCGTCCGGCCGCGAAGCCTACCCGGGCGACGTGTTCTACCTCCACTCCCGCCTTCTCGAGCGCTCCGCTCGTCTCGCCGGAAAGGGTTCCCTCACCGCTCTGCCGATCATCGAGACGCAGGCCGGCGACGTGTCCGCGTACATCCCGACCAACGTGATCTCGATCACCGACGGCCAGGTGTTCCTCCAGACCGACCTCTTCAATCAAGGCATCCGCCCCGCCGTCTCCGTCGGTCTCTCCGTCTCGCGCGTCGGTTCCGCCGCGCAGATCAAGGCCTTCAAGCAGGTCGCCGGCAAGGTGAAGGGCGAGCTCGCCAACTACCGCGAACTCGCGGCGTTCGCCCAGTTCGGCTCCGACCTCGACGCGCAGACCAAGGGCATCCTCGATAAGGGCGACCGCTTCGTCGAACTCTTCAAGCAGCCTCCGACCGCCCCGAAGTCCGCCGATATCCAGTGCGGTATCATCTGGGCCATGCAGAACGGCTTCTTCAACGACATGCCGGTGAAGTCCGTCCAGGCTGCCTCCGCCTCCCTTCAGGCCCATCTCGAAACCGCCAAGCCCGCGATCCTCACGAAGATCCGCCTCGGCAATAAGATCGAGAAGGACGGCGAAGCCGAGCTGAAGTCCGCCTGCGAAACCTGGCGCCGCAGCTTCAAGGCCTAAGCCTCGAAGCCTTCCTCCTTCTTCCTAATCACCGCCACGCCACATGCCTAAGGGACTCCGCGAGATCCGTAACCGAATCAAATCGGTTAAGAGCACCGGCCAGATCACCCGAGCCATGCAGCTCGTGGCGTCGTCGAAGATGAAGCGCGCGCAGGACTCTGCCCGCGCCGGTCGTGCCTACGCCGAGCTCCTCGGCGAGATCCTCGACACCGCCCAGTCCAAGGTCGGCGAATTCTCCCACCCGCTCCTCACCAAGCGCGACGTCAAGGTCCGCGGCATCCTCCTCGTCACGCCCGACAAGGGCATGGCTGGAGCGCTCAACGGCAACCTGATCCGCCTTGCCGCCGAGCAGAAGGACGCCGTCTTCGTGTGCATCGGTCGCAAGGGCGCCCAGGCTCTCGCCCGCTCTGGCCGCAAGGTCCTCGCCGACTTCCCCGTCACCGACCGCGCGAATTTCTCCGAAGTCCGCCCGGCCGCCGAATACCTGATCAAGGCCTTCACTGAAGGCACCGTCGACACCGTCGAGGTCCTCTTCGCCCACTTCAAGAACACGATGGTGCAGACCCCGCGCGTCCAGCAGCTCCTGCCGGCCGACACCCTGGTCAACCAGGCCCGTGAGTTCCGCGCCAAGCTCGGACTGCCTGAGCCGAAGATCGAAGACGACGAACGCGACATGCTCTTCGAGCCTTCCGCCGCCGCGATCCTCAACGAACTGCCCGCCCTCTTCTTCAAGCAGGCCGTCCACCAGGCCGTCCTCGAGTCCAAGGCTTCCGAGTTCAGCGCGCGTATGGTCGCCATGAAGGCCGCCACCGACAACGCCAAGAAGATCAGCGCCGCCCTCTCCCTTGAATATAACAAGGCCCGTCAGGCTGCGATCACCCAGGAAATCCTGGAGCTCACCGCCGGCGCCGCCGCCCAGTAATTTCCAACCCCTCCCACTTCTACAAATATCATGAGCACTAAAGGAACGATCACCCAGGTCCTCGGCGCCGTCGTCGACGTCCAATTCCCCGCCGACAAGGTCCCTGAGATCTACAACGCGATCCAGATCGACTATAAGGTCGAAGGTAAGGCCATCCGCCTGATCCTCGAAGTCCAGCAGCACCTCGGCAACGGCCTCGTCCGCGCCGTGGCGATGACTTCCACCGAAGGCCTGGTCCGCGGCGGCGACGCCGTCGACACCGGCGCCCCGATCACCGTGCCCGTCGGCAACGGTGTCCTCGGACGCATCTTCAACGTCACCGGCGACGCCGTCGACGAACGCGGCCCGGTCGAGCACAGCAAGCGCTACCCGATCCACCGCCTGCCCCCGCCCCTCACTGAGCAGGCTACCTCCGCCGAACTCCTCGGCACCGGCATCAAGGTCATCGATTTGATCTGTCCCTTCGTCAAGGGCGGTAAGGTCGGTGCCTTCGGTGGCGCCGGCGTCGGTAAGACCGTCGTCATCATGGAGCTGATCAATAACATCGCGATGAAGCAGGGCGGTTTCTCTGTCTTCGCCGGCGTCGGCGAGCGCTCCCGTGAAGGCAATGACCTCTACCACGAAATGTCCGAAGCGGGCGTTATCGACCAGAAGGATCTCTCGAAGTCCAAGGTGGCCCTGGTGTACGGCCAGATGAACGAGCCGCCTGGTGCTCGTATGCGCGTCGCCCTCTCGGCTCTCGCGATGGCTGAATTCTTCCGCGACGAACAGAACCGCGACGTGCTCCTCTTCGTCGACAACGTCTTCCGCTTCTCCCAGGCCGGTTCCGAAGTGTCCGCTCTCCTCGGTCGCTCGCCCTCCGCGGTGGGTTACCAGCCGACCCTCGCCTCCGAAATGGGCAACCTCCAGGAACGCATCACCTCGACCAAGAAGGGCTCGATCACGTCCTTCCAGGCCGTGTACGTCCCGGCGGATGACTTGACCGACCCGGCTCCCGCCAACACCTTCGCTCACCTTGACTCGACCGTCGTGCTCGAGCGCCGCATCGCCGAACTGGGTATCTACCCGGCCGTCGACCCGCTCGCTTCCACCTCGACCGCGCTCGCTCCCGAAGTCGTCGGTGACCGTCACTTCCGCGTCGCTCGCGGCGTGCAGGGCCTGCTCCAGCGATACAAGGACCTCCAGGACATCATCGCGATCCTGGGCCTCGACGAACTGTCCCCTGATGACAAGCTCGTCGTCTTCCGCGCCCGTAAGGTGCAGAAGTTCCTCTCCCAGCCCTTCCACGTCGCGGAAATCTTCACGGGATCGCCCGGCAAGTACGTCGCCCTCGACGACACGCTGCGCGGCTTCGAGATGATCCTCTCCGGCGAGCTCGACCACGTGAACGAGAACGACTTCTACATGAAGGGCGGTATCGACGAGGTCCTCGCCGCTGCCGGCCAGTCCAAGAAATAAGACCCCATGTCCCTTACGGTCGAAATCGTCACCCCTGACCGCCGCGCCTACGAAGGCACGGCGGACAAGGTGACCCTGCCCACCGCTATGGGCAGCATCGGCATCCTGCCCGGCCACCAGCCTATCACCGCGATCATCGCCGCCGGCGAAGTCATCCTCACGGTGGACGGCAAGATCACCCGCCTCGCCATCGACCAGGGTTTCGTCCGCGTCGTCTCCGACAAGGTCTCCGTCGTCACCGAAGCCGCCATCGACGAATCGAAGATCGACCTCAAGGCCGTCGAGACCGCCGAAGCGCGTGCACGCGAAGCCGTCGAAGCCGCCCGCGGTCAGAAGGATATCGACCCAGTTGAGATCGCGAAGATGGAGCAGATTCTCCGCTTCGCCTTGGTGCAGCGCCTCGTCAAGGGCCGCACTTCGCAGGGAATGACGGAGTAAGTTGCCGCTTCTCGGCATCTTCGCTCCGTTTTTCGTTTAAAGTCATTTAAGCGGAACTTGCCCCTCCTTCGCGGGAAGGGCAGAGTTCCCTCGTGATTAAATCTGCGATCACGGTTTCTCTCGTCGCCCAAGCCAAGGGCGGCCCGTTCGTTTATTGGGACGGCCTCGAGTCCGCTGCGGCCTCCGCCGCGAAGCTCGGCTACGACGCCATCGAGATCTTCGCCCCTTCGGCCGCCTCCATCGACCGTCTGGCGCTCCACGCGCTGCTTAAGCAGCACCATCTCTCGGCCGCGGCCTTCGGTACCGGTGGCGGCTGGCTCGTCCACAAGTGGCACCTGACCCATGCCGACCCTTCCATCCGCCAGCAGGCCCGCGAGTTCATCCGCGCGATCATCGATGTCGCCGGCGAATTCAAGGCGCCCGCCATCATCGGTTCAATGCAGGGCAAGGCCGAGGGTGACGTCTCCCGCGACCAGGCCCTGACCTGGCTGGCCGAAGCGCTCACCGATCTCGGCGCCCACGCCGCGCAATACGGAGTGCCGCTCCTCTTCGAGCCGCTCAACCGCTACGAGACGAATCTCCTGAACCGCCAGCTCGACGCCGCCCAGTTCCTCGAAGCCCGCCAGGTCGGCAACGTGAAGCTGCTCTGCGACCTCTTCCACATGAACATCGAGGAGGTCTCGAACGCCGCCACGCTCCGCGCCTGCGGTCGCCACGTCGGGCACGTCCATTTCGCCGACAGCAACCGCCAGGCGATCGGCTTCGGCCACACGGACGCCGCTTCAGTCGTCGCTGCGCTCAAGGATATCGGCTTCGCTGGGTATCTTTCCGGAGAAATCCTTCCTTTGCCTGATTCCGAAGCCGCCGCCGCGCAGACGATCAAGGCCATCCGCACCCACTTACCCCGCTAAGACCATGCTCAAGCACCAGCTCATCCATCCGAAGATTTCTGAAGTCCTCGCCCGCGCGGGCCATCACTCGGTCATCCTGATCGCCGACGGCAACTATCCGGTCTGGGGCAAGAAGGGCCCGAACGCCGAGCTGGTCTCGCTCAATCTCTCGCCGGGTATCCCGACCGTCGCTCAGGTGCTGCGTGCCGTGCTCAGCGCCGTGCCGGTCGATGCCGTCAACACGATGGGCATCCCGCCTAACGTGCTCCTTACCGTCGGCTGCCGCACGGCCTGAACTTTCACACCATGAAGACTCGCACCCTCGGTAAGACCGGGATCGAACTCCCCATCCTCAGCTTCGGCGCCTCGTCGCTGGGCCAGGAATTCCGCAGCGTCGCCCTCGACGACGCCCTTAAGTCCGTCCAGGTTGCCCTCGACTGCGGCATCAACTTCATCGACACGTCTCCCTTCTACGGCCGCGGCATTTCCGAAGTGCTCCTAGGCGTCGCCCTCCGCGGCGTCCCGCGCGATAGCTACAAGCTCTGCACGAAGCTGGGCCGCTATGACCTGACGCATTTCGATTTCAGCGCGAAGCGCGTCGCGGAGAGCATCGACGTCTCCCTGCACCGCCTCGGCACCGACCACCTTGACATCATCCTCTGTCACGACATCGAGTTTGTCCCGATGCAGCAGATCGTCGACGAGACGATTCCGGCCCTCCGCAAGGCGAAGCAGGCCGGCAAGGTGAAGGCCATCGGCTTCAGCGGCTACCCGCAGAAGATCTTCAAGTTCATCTGCGAGCAGGCCGAGGTCGACTGCGTGCTGAGCTATAACCAGCACACCCTCCAGAACACCCGCTTCTCCGACGAGTCCGTGCCTTACCTGAAGGCTAAGGGCATCGGCGTCATGAACGCCGGCCCCTTCAGTGCCCGTCTGCTCACCAACGCCCCACTTCCGGCCTGGCTCAAGGAGCCGGAGGAAGTGAAGGCCGCCGCCCGCGCCGCCGCCGCCCATTGCGCCGCCAAAGGCAGCGACATCGCCAAGATTGCGTTGCAGTTCTCGCTCCAGCATCCCGACATCACCACGACGGTCTCGGGCAGCGCCAATCCGGTCAATATCCGCAACTGGGCCAAGTGGGCCGTGGAACCGATCGACCAGCAGCTGCTCGCCGAAGTGCAGGCGATCTTCGCCCCGGTCAAGAACCTCGGCCACCTCGAAGGGCTGAAGGAAAACAACTGAGCCGATGAAAGCTATCCGTCTCGACCAGCCGCAGCAGTTCACACGTATCGATATCCCTGAGCCGCCCGCGCCTGCCACGGGCGAAGCGGTCGTCCGCGTCCACCGCATCGGCATCTGTGGCACCGACTACGGAGGCTACCTCGGCAAGATGCCGTTCTATTCCTACCCGCGCATCCCTGGCCATGAACTCGGCGTCGAGGTCCTCGCCGTCGGCCCGGGCGTGACCAACGTGAAGCCGGGCGACCGCTGTTCGGTCGAGCCCTACATCAATTGCCAGACCTGCTATAGCTGTCGCCGCGGTTTCACTAACTGCTGCGAGAACCACCAGACGCTTGGCGTGATGTGCGACGGCGGCATGGCGGAGAAGTTCCTGCTCCCGGCCCGCAAGCTGCACATCTCCACCAAGCTTTCCTATGACCAGCTCGCGCTCGTCGAGACGCTCGCCATCGGCTGCCATGCCGTCGACCGCGCTGCGCCCAAGGCTGGCGAGACGGTCCTCGTCATCGGTGCCGGCCCGATCGGCCTCTCGGCCGTCGAGTTCGTCAAGGTCTCCGGCGCGAAGTGCGTCGTGATGGACATGAACGCGGACCGTCTGAAGTTCTGCGTCGACGTCATGAAGGTGGACGGCGTCATCCAGGCCAAGGGCGACGGTTCCGAAGTTGCCGCTCTCGCGGCCCTCACGAACGGCCAGCTGGCTGACGTGGTCATCGACGCCACGGGCAGCAATAAATCGATGGTCGCTTGCTTCGCTTACGCAGCCTTCGCCGCCCGCGTGGTCTACGTGGGCATCACGCAGCAGGATCTGACCTTCCCGCACGCGCCGCACCTCCACCGCCGTGAGCTGACCATCATGGCTAGCCGTAACGCTCTCTCGAAGGACTTCGCCCGCATCATCAAGCTAATCGAGGACGGCGTGATCGACACGAAGCCCTGGATCACGCACCACGCGAAGTTCGACGACCTGATCGTGACCTTCCCGACTTGGCTCAAGCCGGAGTCCGGCGTGATCAAGGCGATCGTCGACGTGGTCTGACGCCATGCGCCTCGACGCCCACCAGCACTTCTGGTCGTACGACGCGGCGCAATACCCGTGGATCCCGCCGGGCTCGCCGCTGCACCGCAGTTGGCTGCCTGACGATCTGGCCGCCTTGCAGAAGCCGCTCGGCTTCGATGGCTCGATCGCCGTCCAGGCTCGTCAGGTGGTCGGTGAATCTGACTGGCTCCTCGGCCTCGCTGACAAGCACGCGAACGTGAAGGGTGTCGTCGGCTGGGTCGACCTCCGCTCCGATCGCGTCGAGGAAGACCTCGCCCGCCTCGCCGCGCACCCGAAGTTCGTCGGCGTCCGGCACGTCGTCCAGGAAGAACCCGAAGACGACTTCATGCTGGGGAAGGATTTCCAACGCGGCATCTCGAAGCTCCACGCGCATGGACTGACCTACGATATCCTCATCTACCCGAAGCAGCTCGAGGCCGCCATCCGCTTGGCGGAGAATTTCCCGGAGCAGCCCTTTGTCCTCGATCACATCGCCAAGCCGCACATCAAGGACGGCACCATCGAGCCGTGGAAATCCCAGCTCCGCCGCCTGGCCAAGCTCCCGAACGTCCATTGCAAAGTCTCGGGTATGCTCACCGAGGCCGATCATCAGAATTGGCAGGCCGAGCAATTCCGTCCGTACCTCGACACGGTCTTCGAGGCCTTCGGTCCGTCCCGCCTGATGTTTGGCTCCGATTGGCCGGTCTGCCTTTTCGCCGGTAGCTACGAGCAGGCCTTCCGCCTCGTCGACGATTACGCGCGCGGACTGACCGCCGCCGAGAAGGTAGGCCTCTTCGGCGGCAACTGCGAACAGTTCTACTTCGCCGGCAAGCGCTAGCGCAGGACGGTGTTGGCGTCCTTCGTGACCTTGAAGATCCAGCCGTTGGCTTGCATGTCGATGTTCAGCCCGCGCTTGTCCCGGGCGATCTCGGCCGGTAGCGGTTCAGCGTTGCAGCGAAAAAGCTTTAGCTTCCCTTCCCCTACGTATTGTCCATCGACCTTGACGCCGGGCTTCGCGACCTCGATCGCGAGGTAGCAGTCGAAGACGCCGCCCGGGGTCTCGCCCATGAGTACCTCGACCGGTACCTTCGTGCCCTTGGTCGCCTGGATCCACGGGCCGGCCTTGAGGCGATGCAGGCTCCCCGGCTTGCGGTCGATTTTGTATTCCTGGGTGACCTTGACGCCGAAGTCCTTGTAGTTGCCGCCGCCAGCGAGGTAGGTCTCGTAGCCATCATCGAGGGCGATCTTCCGATTCCAGCGGACGAGGAGGAAGTCGTCGCCCGAGCCCACGAAGCGGAAGGGGAGGGAGCTCGGCACCTCGACGTAGCAGCGGTAGTGGATGACCCAGCGAGACGGTTTGACCTCCTTCTCAACTTCGAAGGCCTTGGGCGCGTCATTGGCCGAGCGCCCAGTGATGAACAACTGGCCTGAGATGAGTGTGTCGGGCGCCTTGTAGAACTTGCTCAGCTTGCCAGGGCTCCAGCCGGCTTCGAGAAAGTCGCGCACGGCCCCACGATAGGGAGCTATCCCCGTCTTGCCGTCCATCATCGCGGTGGGCTTGCGTTCGGAACTCTGCTTGAGGTCGTAGAAAGTGCCGATGAGGCCGCCGGTGCCGACGGATGTGCTGCCCTTCATTCCGAATAGGGAAACGAAATTCCGACCACCGCCGACGCCGGTACCCTTGCCTGCGCCGATGCCGCCGCCGGAGCCGCCGCCGAAGCCCTTGGAGCTGCCGCCGCCGACGGCGCCGGCCGTGGCCAGGGGGTTTGCCATCGTCGGCACGCTGCTGATGGACATCGAGGCGTTGGCGTTCTTGCTGGTGATGCGCGAATTGGTCTTGGTCAGCGCCTTCACGTTCTTGGGCTGGAGCTTGGTCTTATATTCTTTGGCCTTCGGTCCGCCACTCCCGCCGCCGGCGCCGGTCGCGAACGTGTTGGGGTCCTTCTTCCCGGAGAGATCCGTGACCGTCGAGACGACCCAGATGACCGCGATGATCACCAGTAACACGTGGATGATGATCGAAAGCGCCAAGCCTTCACCTCCCAGTCGTTGCCAGAGCGTACGATTGGGTCGATGCAGCGGCGTCGAGGGGGGCGCCTCCGCGGATCCGTCCTGGGGTGAGGACATATAAGCATTCCACTGTGAGCCTGTAGGTATACAACCGCCAATCCGCACGTCCCGGGTAGGCGGTCGGTGAAATGCCATAATATTCCCCGAGTCTTGCCCCCGGAGCCTTGTTCCCCATCTTGGACCCATGGATTCCCGGCTTCATGACCTCGAAGAACGTCTGACCTTCCTGCAGCGCCACGTGGAGCAGCAGGACCGCGTCATTCTCGAGCTCTCCCGCGAGGTGTCCAAGCTGTCCGATCGTCTGGCCCGCACCGAAGCCAAGCTGACCCAGTCCGCCGACGCCGGCGACCAGGCTCCGCCCGCCGACGAGCGTCCGCCCCATTGGTAAGGGTTTTAGGAATTGAGGTCGTCCAGCTTTCGGGCAATCTCCGGGCATGGACAACGATTCGCTGACCTACCTCGAATACGGCATCTATCTCCTGGTTTCGCTCTCCGTCACGATCTGGGTCGGACGCACGCTGTTCCGCAGCGGACGCCCGTTCCTCCTCGAGGCCTTCCACGGCAACGAGACGATGGCCGACTCGGTCAACAATCTCCTGATCATCGGTTTCTACCTGGTGAACGCGGGCTTCATGCTCCTGTTCCTTTCGTCCAAGGAGCACCCGAAGACGGGCATCGACGTCGTCGAGCATCTCAGTAAGTCGGTCGGCGTGGTGATCGTAGTCCTCGGCGTGATGCACCTCATCAACCTCGTCGTCCTGAACGCGCTGCGCACCGGTGGCAACGCGACCCGCCCGCCCTCCCTGCCCCCGAAGGCCTGAGTCGACCGAACGCATGTGCGGCCGCGTCACCCAGTTCTCGCGCTGGGAAGAAATCGTGAAGAGCCTGGCCGCGCCGCCGGCCGAGGTCTCGCCGCGTTATAACATTTCGCCTGGCACGTCGCTGGTCTCGGTCCGACGCGAGCAAGGCGTGCTCCGCACCGAAGCGCTCCCGTGGGGCTTCGTCCCGGCTTGGGCTCCGGCCGACGAACAGGAAGGCCACGCCAACGCCCGCGCCGAAGGAATCTTCGACCGCCCGACGTTCCGCGACTCGGCCCGCCATCGCCGCTGCCTCATCCCGATCGACGGCTATTACGAATGGAAGACGGAAGGGAAGCTGAAGTCCCCGTATTATTTCCGCGCGGCTGACGGCGGCCCGCTCGCGGTCGGCGGCCTCTGGTCGCTCCACCTCGCCGCCGACGGCACGCATCGCCGCACGCTCTGTCTGGTGACGGTTGCGCCGAATCGCGAAGCCGGCGAAGTCCATTCGCGCATGCCGGTCGTGCTCACCGGCGCCGACCGCCAGGCCTGGCTTTCCGAGAAGGCGTTCGCCGCCGAGGATTTCGCCCGCCTCGCCGTGACCGCTCCCGACCGGGCGCTGTCGATGCATCGCGTGTCGCCCGACGTGAATCGGGTCGCGATCGATGCGGAGCGTCTGGTGCTCCCGTTGGTCGGCGCGATGGACCAGCCGGACTTCTTCGGGGATTTGCTTGGCTAACGGGGCGTTTTTCGACAGACCTTGGGCATGGCCGAGCCGACGCACCTCCCGAAAATCGTGGAGAAGCCGTGGGGGCGTGAGATCTGGTACGCCGACCAGTCCGCCTACGCCGGTAAGGTACTCGAAGTGAAGCAAGGCCGCCGCCTCAGCCTCCAGTATCATGAGCGCAAGACGGAGACGCTTTATCTCCTTTCCGGCAAGGTGCTCCTGACCTTCCGGCCGATCGCATCCGGCGAGACTCCCTCCGCATCCCTCGTCACGGCGGCTGACCAGCGCACCTGGCTCCCGGGACAAGCCTTGCACGTGCCGGTGCGCACCATCCACCGCTTCGAAGCCCTCGAAGACAGCGTGCTGCTCGAAGTCTCCACGCCCGACTTGACCGACGTCGTCCGCCTGCAGGATGACTTCTCGCGTCCGGCTCGCGACTGACCCTTTCTATTCCTATGCGCAAAGTTTTGGCTTTTGACCTCGGCGGGACGAAATTCGCCTTCGGCGTCGTCAACCAGGACGGCACCGTGCTCGGTTCTGGCCGCGTCGAGACGTTCGCCGAAAAGGGGCCGCAACAGGCCTGCGAACGCGTGGCCGAGGCCGCCCATCAGCTGCTCGCCGAACTGAAGCTCAAGCCCGTCGACTTCGTCGCCCTCGGTGTCGCTTCGCCCGGCCCGCTCGACATCGCCCGCGGCTGCGTCGACGGGTCCCCTAATCTCCCCGGTTGGACCGGCTTCTCGATCACGGATTTCCTGAGCAACTCCTTTGGTGGCCTGCCTGCGCGTATTGACAACGATTGCAATGCGGCCGCGCTCGGCGAGTACCGCTTCGGCGCCGGCAAGGGCAAGAAGAACGTCGTCTATATCACGGTCTCTACCGGCATCGGCGGCGGCGCGGTCATCGACGGCCGCCTGATGCGCGGCTCCAACGGCAACGCGGCTGAACTCGGCCATATCCCTCTGACGATGGACGGACCTCGCTGCGGCTGCGGTAATCCCGGCTGCTGGGAAGTCTACGCTTCCGGCACCGCCATCGCGCGTCGTACCCGCGAAGCCCTCACGGCCGGCCGCCCCTCGAGTATCGTCAAGTTCGCCGGCAGCATCGAGCAGGTCACCACGCACCACCTTTTCCAGGCGATGGCCGAAGGCGACGCGCTCGCCAGCGAAATCTGGGCGGAGTCCATTAATTATCTCGGACGTGGCCTTGGTGCGGTGATCAATACTTTCAACCCGGATGTGATCGTGGTCGGCGGCGGCGTCACCGCGGCCGGTGACGCGCTCTTCGTCCCGATGCGTAAGAGTGCTAGCAACTACGCCTTCCCGCGCCTCTCGGCGGTCTGCACGATTGTCCCGGCCGGACTAGGCGGCAACGTCGGCGTCGTCGGCGCGGCCGCCTGCGCCTTCGAGCACGTCAGCTGAACGTCTCGCCGCCGTCGTGATGCGCGTCTCCGTCGTCATCCCGGCGTTCAACGAGGAGAAACTCCTGCCCGCGACGCTTGCGTCCGTGCAGGCGTCGGCCTCGGCTTTCCTTTCCCGAGGCTGGACCTGGGAGTGCGTGGTCTGCGACAACAACTCGACCGACGGCACCGCCGCCTGCGCCCGCGCGGCTGGGGCCACCGTCGTCTTCGAACCGGTGAACCAGATCGGCCGCGCTCGCGATGCCGGCGCCCGGGCGGCGACCGGCGAATGGCTGGTGTTCATCGACGCGGATTCGACGCCCTCGGCTGAGCTCTTCGCGGCCATTGCTGACCAGATCTCGGCGGGCCGCGCGCTGGGCGGCGGTAGCACGGTCGAGCTGGAACCAGGGACGCCTCGCTCGGCCCGCTTCGTCTGCGGCTGCTGGAATCTTTGGAGCCGAATTGCCCGCTGGGCGGCCGGCTCGTGCGTCTGGGTCGAGGCCGCGGCCTTCCGCGAAGCCGGTGGCTTTGGGACGGAATACTACGCCGGCGAAGAGGTCTTCCTGAGCCGTCGGCTTAAGGCCATTGCCCGGCGCCGCGGCCGTCGATTCATCATTCTGGCCGACCACCCGCTGCGCACCTCTTCACGTAAGCTGAAGCTCTACACGGTCACGGAAGCGGCCCGTTTCTTCTTCCGCATGCTCTTCACCGCCGGACGTGCGGCGAAGCGACCGGAGAACTGCGATATTTGGTACGACGGTCGGCGCTGAGCGCTCAGAGCCGCTGGTGCTTCCACTTCGGAATCGGGAAGACCGTAATCTTATCCGCCCGCACCTCGACGTCGTCGCGGTGGCGCAAGGCCTTGGCCTCGGCTTCGGAGATAATCTCATAATGCCGCGTGGCGGTGATGAGGTCGGCAATCTCCCAGCAGTCCTTCGGATTATTCACCCATTTCTCCGGCGGCAGGCGGCTGAGGTCGTAGGGCTTGGAATAGCTGCGCAACGTCTTGCGCGGTCCCTTGGCGTATTCGTGGAAGTAGGACATCGCGAGCTCCCGGACGCTGCGGTAGACGGGGTCGCGCCAGCGCAGGCAGACGTAGTTGGTCTTGGAGATGGCGCCCCACTTGCCCTTCACCTGGAAAGGCGCGATGACATGATCCATGTCCTGGTGGGCGCTGAAATCCAGGAGTAGGGGAGGGTGGCCTTGTAGCCAGAGCGCAAAGGCTGCGACCATGGCGCCCTCGATGCAATGGCCCCGGCGATGCTTCAAGGTCTGCTCGACGGACCGGGCGGTGTCGCCCTCGGGTTCGAAGTTCTGCGGGAAATCGACGAGGAAGTCCTGGATGGCCCGCGGCGTGGACAGGCGAGCGAGCGTGCGGGCCGCCGGGAGGCTGAGGCCGCGCTTCTGCGCGAGTCGGATCCGGGCGGCGAGCGACATGCCTCAAGGTCTAGCCGGCTACGCCGATTGCTCAAGGAGCGAGTATGCCCCCCGCTTTCGGATTGGCTAACCCGCTGGCCTGCGTTTGCTCTCCTGCGTCCGCCATGCCGATCTTCGATAACACCTGCGCCGGCTGCGGCGGCAACTGACATGGACGCCCAAACCCTCCGCGACGGGCTGCTCCAGCTCATCCTGCTGATCATCTCGATCGGCCTGCATGAGTTCGGCCACGCCTGGATGGCCGACCTGCGCGGCGACCCTCTCCCCCGTATGCAGGGCCGCGTGACCCTCAACCCCTTCGCCCACACGGACCCCATTGGCACCATCGCGATCCCGGCGGTCATGATCTTTCTCAGCCCGGGCTTCGGCCTGATCGGCTGGGGTAAGCCCGTCCAGATCTCCCTGCCTAATCCGAAGACCCGCCGGATGGACGACATCTATATCACCCTGGCCGGCCCGGCGATGAACTTGGTGCTCTGCCTCGTCTTCGCTGTCATCGGCGGCCTTGGGAATTTCGACCCGAAGACACAGGAGGTCGTCATCCGTTTCCTCGTGGGTGGCATCTACCTTAATGCCGGCCTAGTGGTCTTTAACCTCATCCCGATTCCTCCCCTCGACGGCTCCCGCTTGGCACTCCGCCTTGGACTCTACTCGGAAGAGCTTTTCCTGACCTTGGCACGCTGGGGCTTCATCATTCTCATCATTCTCGTCAACCTGTCGCCGTTCCTCCGGAAGATGCGCGACGGCGTCAGTCTGCTTGCCTCCCCGTGGTTCGCTCTCTGGGACTTCCTGTCCTGAGCGACGGTCCAGCCACGAGAGGCTTGCCTATTCGCCGCTTTCGGGCGAACTTAAGGGCATGCAAACCCTCGGCGAACGTCTCCAAGAAGCCCGTCAGCGACTGGGCGTGACCCTCCGCGAAGCGGCGGAGTTCACCAAGATCCGCACCGATTACCTCCAGTCGATGGAGGCCAACCAATTCGAGTCCATCCCGCTCGCCGACGTCTACAAGCGCGGTTTCGTCAAAGTCTACGCGAAGTACCTGCGCCTCGACGACGAGAAGGCCGGCGCCGATTTCAATACGCACCACTCCGCTAAGGCTTCTCGCCGTCCGCTCGAAGCGGCCGCCGACGAAGACGCTCCGTTCGAGCCGGCTTCCGGGGTTAGCTCAATCACGTTGAGCCGGGACACGCTGGTCTATGCCATCATCGGTATCGCCGTCATCGCGATCCTCTTGGCGTTTTTTATCTAAGCTCGTCCGCAGCTAAGCGGACGCAGCCTAAGCCGGCGACGGTGGTTGCGGTCCCGGCGCCGCCGGCGAGCCGCCCTCACCAGATCACGCTCACGTCAGTCAAGGCGGGGACCCGTTACCAGGTCATCGAACAGAACACGGGTGAGACACCCGGGCTCGGCATGCTTTCCCCGCGGGACAAACCGGTCGTCATCAACGTGAAAGGCCCGAGCGAACTGCGTTCCTCCGCGGTGGAGCACCTGCGCGTCCAGATCGACGGCATCCCGTTCCCCATCCCGTCCACCGTCACCGGGGCAATGTTCGTCGCGCTACCTGACACCTTTACGTCGCCGCCGGCGCCCAAGGCCGTGGCGGCTCCGGCCCCCGTTCCCAAGGCGAAGAAGGCCCGCTAAGTCGAGGGGGTTGACCGTCCGCCCGCCCGGGCTTATCAATCGGTATAGTGCCTCCGCGCCTCGAACAACGTGTCCTCGTCCTTAACCGTCTCTGGCAGCCGGTTAACATCGTGGGCGTCTTGCGCGCGATGAGCCTGCTCTTCCGCGGCCGTGCGTCGGCGATCCACGCCGATGCCTCCGGCCACCGCGTGATGAGCTCCGAGGAGTGGATGCGCTTCTCCGTGGAGGCCCCGCCGCCTAATGCCGAATCCGTCCGCACGACGCACATCGTGCTCCGCATCCCGCGCGTACTCCTGTTGGGCGAATACGATCGCGTACCACGCCGCGAGATCCGCTTCTCCCGTCGCAATGTTTACCTGCGCGATACGAATACCTGCCAGTACTGCGGGCGTCAGTTCCGCGACGAGGAGCTCAATCTCGATCACGTCGTGCCCCGCGACATCGGCGGCAAGACCAACTGGGAGAATATCGTGACGGCCTGCATCCGCTGCAATTCCCGCAAGGCCAACCGCCTGCCCGAACAGGCCGGCATGACGCTCCGCCACGCCCCCACGAAGCCGAAGTGGCGCCTAGTGGTCGCGTCGTCCCTGTCCGCCGACGAAGTCGAGTGCTGGAAGGAATTCCTCGAGGTGACGCCCGCTGGTCAGCTCCCCTGGAGGAACTGAGCGACGGCGCTTTCCTTGGTGCGGGTAACCAGATTCGAACTGGTGTATCCACTTTGGAAGAGTGGTGTCCTACCACTGAACGATACCCGCGTGGCCAAGGACGCCCACTATTCCGAGCCGTTCGCCCGGGGTCAAGCCTCGCCCATCACCCGTCCGCCCGCCTTTGGGCGTAAAACCGGCCAGGGAAAGCAGGGTTTGCCGACCCGTTCAAGCCGGGCTGCGGTGGATGACGCTGATAGTGCCGTTGGTCTCGAGGATCACATCCTTGGCCTGCTCAATGTTCGCGAGGCCTGCCGAACGTAGCGCCGACATGAGTTCATGATGCGTGATCCGCTCGCGGTGCATGACCTTCTCCTGCACCGCTCCGTCGCGGACGAGGAACATGGGCCGGCCGACCAGCGCCCAATGCACGAACCGGAAATGGCGCGAGAGCATGAGCATGCACCAATTGATGGTGATGAGCGTACCAGCCAAGAAGAGCCCTCCGCCCAGGCTGTTGTCGCCGCCATTCATGGCGTTCTGCACGGTGTTGCTCAGGATGAGCAGGAGGATGAAATCAAAGGGCGTCAGCATCCCCGTCTGCCGCCGGCCGGTGAGGCGGATGAGGAATAGGAGAAAGCCGTAAACGATGATGCCCCGGATCAGGAGCTCCCACCAGGGAAGGACGGGGATGAGCATGGCCCCGAGGTCGAAGGGCTGGCGGACGGCTTGGGCGAGCATGCGGGCACGTTAGGCTCGGCCGCCGCGCAGGGCGATAGCGTTTGCGCTTCACGCAGGGCCGACTTCCGTCATCCTGCGCCCATGGCTCGCTCCGCCCGCCCCTCCGCCCCAGCCGTCCGCGACGTGCTGATGATGGCGACTCCCTCCAAGAACGCCGACCTTCGCTGGTTCGGAGGCTTCCACGCCTCCGACCCGTTCCCGGCGTTCTCCGCTAAGGGACGCCGTATCGGCCTGCTGCCCGGCATGGAAGTCGGCCGCGCCAAGGACGAATCCGCCTTCGACGAAGTGCTCAACCTCACCGCCATCATCGCTGACCTCCGCAAGACCAACCCGAAGGCGGGCGTCGCCGACGCGATCGTCTTCGCCGCCCTCCAAGAGGGCATCCACCGTTTCCGCGTGCCGGCCGATTTCCCGGTGGGACTCTACGAGCGCCTCCGTCAGCTCGGCCTCGAGCTCCATCCGGTCGGCGCCCAGCACAACGAACGCGGCTCGCCCGAACTCTTCCCCGAACGTCAGGTGAAGTCGAAGGCGGAGCTCGCCGGCATCCGTGCAGGCAACGCCGCCGCCGCCGCCGGCTTCAAGGCCGTCGAGAAGGTGCTCGCGGAATCCAAGGGCGATAAGAAAGGCATCCTGCAGTGGCAGGGTCAGACGCTCACGGCTGAGATTCTCAAAGAGGAAGCACAAGTCGCCATTCTCCGTAAGGGCGGCATGTGCGACATCGGCCTCATCATCGCTCCGGGCGACCAAGCGGTCGATTGCCATTGCTCTGGCTCCGGCCCGATCCGCGCCAACGAACTCATCGTCTGCGACATCTATCCGCGCCACATCGCCTCGCATCACTACGGCGACATGACCCGCACCTACCTCAAGGGGAAGGCCAACGCGAAGCAGCGTAAGATGGTCCACGCGGTACTCGAATCCCAGCGTCGCGCGATCAAGGCCATCCGCGCCGGCGTGACGGGCGCCAAGGTGCACGCGGTCGTGCAGGATTATTTCAAGTCGCTGGGCTACAAGACAGGCCTAGTGAAGGGCGTCTACGTGGGCTTCTTCCACGGCACGGGCCACGGGCTCGGCTACGATATCCACGAAGAACCGGCGCTCTCCATCCGCAACCCGCACCCGCTCACCGCGGGCAATGCGGTCACGGTCGAACCGGGGCTTTATTATCCCGGCATCGGCGGCTGCCGCTTTGAGGACTGTGTGGTGGTCACGAAGAAGGGCTGCGAATTCCTTTCCTCCCATCCTTACAACTGGGAGATCGCCTGAGGATGGCCAAAGGGCGGGGCAGGGCGGGGTCGCATACGTCGCTGACGGATGCCGCTCGTCCCGTGGCCGAAGCCCTCGAGCGTCATGGCCGTGTCTCCCGTGGCGTCATCAGCGCGCGCGTCCGCGCGAGCACGCTTTCGATCAAGGTGATGAAGCTCGGCGGCGGCCTCCGCATCACGGTGGTCTCGAAGGGCTCACGCCAGGAACTCCATGTCTACGGCCTCACGGCCGAACAAGTCGGCAAGATCCTCTCGGGTCCGGATTTTTCCGGCTACAAACTGAACTTCGCCGATGAGTGAGGTGCCAGTCATCATCGCCGAAGTCACGGCCGCCGACTGGACCGCCGCCGGCCAAGGTTGGACGCACCTGCCTTACCTCGCGCGCTTCCGCGCCGACCGGTTGCCGCTTTCCTGGGAAGGGTTTTTCACAGGCCGCCACCACGCGGTACTCGAGAGTGGCCGTTCCGGCAGTTTCACGATCGCCGTCCCCGCCGCGGCCCGCGCGACGGTCTTCTTCGCCGACGGACGCGTGGTCATGCACGCCGCCGATGGCGCCCACGAAGAAACTTCCGAGAAACCCCTCGAATCCCTGCGTCGCTGGTCGCGCGAGGTCCGCGCCCCGCGCCTCGCCGGCTGGCCCGCTTTCCAAGGCGGCCTGATCGCCTTGCTGGGCTACGAGCTCGCCACGCAGTTCGAACCGGTGAAGTCCGCGCCCGCCGATGTCCGCGCCCCGCTCGCGAGCTTCCTCGAGGCACACGAGGCGTGCGTCTTCGACGCCGCGAAGCGCGAGCTGACCGTGGTCGTGCTTTGCCCAGTCGGTTCGCCGAACTCCGCTCTCCGCGCCGCCCGCGCCCGGGCGCTTGACCTCGCCGCCCGCTGGGACGCGACCTGCGCCCAGCCTGCGCCAACCTTGCCTACATCGTCCGCGCCGGCGGTGCCAATCGCGCAGTCCTTCGACGAACCGGCCTTTGTCCGTGCGGTCGCACACTGCCAGGAATACATCGCCGCGGGCGATACGTACCAGGTCAATCTCTCCACGCGCCTCGAGGTCGCACCCGTCGATCCGCTCCTCGCTTACGAGGTCCTCCGCTCCGCCAATCCGTCTCCCTACATGGGCCTGGTGCGTCTTCCGGGCGCGACGCTCGTCTGCGGTTCGCCGGAGCTGCTGGTCGAAGTCTCCGCCGGTAAGATCGCCTCGCGCCCCATCGCCGGCACGCGTCCGCGCGGCGCCGATGAGTCCGCCGACCTCGCGTGGGCGCAGGAACTTTCCGGTGATACGAAGGAGAAGGCGGAGCACCTGATGCTGGTCGACTTGCTCCGCAACGATGTCGGCCGCGTCTCGCGCCCGGGCACGGTCCACGTGCCGGAATTCATGGCGGTCGAACGCTACTCGCACGTGATGCACCTGGTCTCACAGGTCGAAGGCCAGCTGCAGGCTTCCGCGGGCGCGGCCGACGTCATTCGCGCGCTCTTCCCAGGTGGCACCATTACGGGCGCCCCGAAGGTCCGCACGATGCAGGTCATCGCCGAGCTCGAGCCAGTCGCCCGCGGTTTCTACACGGGTTCGCTTGGTTGGATCGGCGCCTCGGGCGACCTCTGCCTCAACATCATCATTCGCTCCCTGTGGTCCGTCGAAGGTCGCACGTTCGTCCAGGCAGGTGCGGGCATCGTCGCCGACTCGGTCCCCGCCCGCGAATACGCCGAGAGCCTGCGTAAAGCCCAAGCCCCTTTACTCGCCGCCGCCCGTGCGGCACTGCATCCATGATTGGTTGGCGCCAAGGCGAATGGGTCACATTGCCCGACGGTGCCGAGGTCTCCGCCTTGGTCCCGGGTCCGTCGCTCTTCGAGACCTTCGCCGTGCGCGCAGGCCGCATCGCCTGCCTCGCCGATCACCTGGATCGCCTCGCCCTCGCCTGTCCGCGGCTTGGGCTTGATCCGACCCGCCTCATGCTCGGTGCCGATGCGACGGCCGCGCGCTGGTCGGTTCCGCTCGGCGGCCTGCTCGGCCGCAATACGCTGACGAACGCCATCGTCCGCCTGCTCGTCGCGCCGCGCGGCGACGGCCTGGCCACGGAGTGGCTGACGGTCCGCCCGCTCCCGGCCACGCCTTCCGCGATCGACCTCTATCAGCTATCTCTCCGCCGTGATGCTCCAGAGTGGTTGCCGCGTCCGAAGAGCGGGCCGTGGCAGAATTCCTCGAAAGCCTGGCGCGAACTACGCGTCGTCGCCGATCGCCCTGATGCCGAAGGCGTCCAGTTCGATGCACGTGGTTGCCTGAGCGAAGGGTCTCGTAGCTCCTTTACGTGGTGGGATGGCGAGAGTTGGAATTTCCCGGCGGTTGAGACGAGCCGTCTACCCGGCACGGCCTCGGCGCAGCTGCGCTCGGTGCTCGCTCAGGCCGGACGCCCGGTCCGCGATGTTTCCTGGCCCGGCTTCCCGAGCAGCGCGCAGTCGATGTTGGTGCTCCGTTCGACGTTCGATGGCGGCGCGGTCCTCGCGCGTTCGTATCACGCCGAGGGACGACTGACCTGGCAGCCTAACGGACCGCAGGCCGAAGCGGCGCGCGCCCTGGCCTTGCTCGCCGCGTGGCGGGCTCAGCGCTGCATCAGCTTCGCGTAGACCGGCAGGGCCGTCGCGAGCACGAGCAGTCCGAGGAAGACGACGCTCACGAGCGCAGAGAAGCAAGTCGCGACGAGCAACTTAGCCATCCGTACGACCGGCTCTTCGTCCGCGCGAAGGTGCGCACGTGCGGCGAAGGCGGTGATGAGGAGTCCCACGACGAGTAGAATCACGAGCGCGCCGGTGAAATGGTTGAAGTAGAAGCCAGTCAGGCCGGGCAAGGTGCCGGGTTCGCCGTGCAGCGTGGCGGCGAGGATGGGCTGGGAACGGAAGGCGATCGCGCCGGCGGCCGCGGGGAGGGCGGCGGACAGGAACACGGCCAGGGCGGAAACAATCCGGAGCTCGCGAGGGGACATGAACACATCATTTCGAGGCGGTTCCGCAGGGTCAACGCCGGGATTCTCCCTCGCCAACCGACGGGGTCAGCCCTATGCAGTCAGGACATGGATTCTGCGTGGTATCTTTGGCCGGTCTTCATCCTCCTTAACGGCAGCGCGGCGGGCATCTCCCTCGTGGCCGGGGTGGTTTCCGCCCTCTCCCATACGGAACTGGAGGACCTCCGCCGACAGGACGCCAAGGCCGCGGTCTCCATCGAGCGCTCGCGCAGCGACCAGGGCAACACCCTCGCGGCCTTTGAAGTCCTCTCGGCCGCCTTCGTTGGGATGAGCGCCTTGCTCGGCGGCTTCCTTCTCCAGGCGCGCCTGCAGAACGGGTTATCCGTGAGCTGGCAGGTAGGCGCACTCACGGCGCTATCCCTCATCGCCGTCTCCTTCGTGATGGCCTGGTTGACGATCATGCTGCCCCGCAAGGTGGGTATGCACTTCCGCGTCATGCTCGCCCCGCGGATCGCCTCTTCGCTTAAGCTCGTCCGCGGCGCCGCCAAGATCCTCCGCACCTTCGGTAAGCTTCATGACTCGCTCGCTCCGCCTGAGGAGCCGGGCGTGGATCGCGCCGACGCCGACATCGGCAGCCTCGCTCAGGCCGCCGCTCGCGAAGGCAAGATTACCCAGGCGGAAAGCAATCTCGTCGCCAACGCTGTCCGCCTCGATGACATCCCGGTCTCACAGGTACTCACGCCCCGCCCGGTCGTCACGGCAATCGAAGCCGACCTCACCGTGGCCGACGTGCTCCGTCTCTACCCCAGCGTCCCGCACGGCCGCATGCCGGTCTGGGAAAATAATCCTGACCGTATCGTGGGCGTCGTGCGCCGTCGCGACATCCTGAAGGCCGCCGGCGAGAACCGCCGCGAGGTCCGCATCCGCGAGCTCATGGGCAAGGCGCACATCGTGCCCGAGAACGCCACCCTTGCCGATGCGCTGCATGACCTCGTCCGCGCGCACCAGCACCTCGCGGTGGTGGTCGACGAATTCGGCGCCTTCGCCGGTGTGATCACGCTCGAGGACGTCTTTGAATCGCTCCTCGGCATCGAGATCTACGAGAAAGACGACCCGCACCCCGACATGCGCGAACTAGCCCGTCAGCGCGGTCACCGCGTCGGCCGTCGCCCTGATCATCCGCCCAAGGCCGGAACATGATCGCCGCCGCGCTCGCTTACTGGACGCACGACCTCGATCCGGTCGCGCTCCACTTCCCGGAAAGCTGGGGCTTGCGCGGGGTGCATTGGTATGGGCTCGCCTACGCGGCGGGCTTCCTGGTCGCGGCTTATCTCCTTGGCCGCTGGCGCCGCGCTGGGATTACGCCCCTACGCGATGCGATGGACGAATCCACGCTGATCACCGCGGTGATGGTCGGCGTCATCACCGGCGGCCGCCTCGGCCACGTCTTCCTCTATGCTCGCGACGAGTTCGCGGCCGATCCGATGATGGTCTTCCGCGTCTGGCAGGGCGGGATGGCTAGCCATGGCGGCTTTCTCGGCGTCCTGCTCGCTGGTCTCTGGTTCGCCCGCCGCGCGAAGGTCGATTTCTTCGCCCTCGGCGACTTGCTCTGCGCTTTGGCGCCCGCCGGCCTCCTCTTCGGCCGTCTCGCCAACTTCGTGAACGGCGAACTGGTCGGCAACCCTTCCTCTGTCGCCTGGGCGGTGATCTTCCCGCACGACGGCGCGATGCCTCGCCACCCGTCGCAACTCTACGAAGCCTTCGGCGAAGGCCTGCTCCCGCTGATCTGGGTGCTCGTCCGTTACCCCCGTCGCCTGCCGCCGGGCCGTCTCGCCGGCGAATTCCTGCTGCTCTACTCCGCCGGCCGGATTGTTTGCGAAATCTTCCGCTCCGCCGAAGACGGCCACGTGCTCGGACTCACGGCGGGGCAGTTCTGGACGCTCCCGCTTGCTGCGCTCGGCCTCTTCCTCGTCCTCCGCTCCCGTCGTGCGGCTGAATGATGTTGCCCGTGCGGTCGGACGGTGGGAAAACTCCTTTGCGCCATGACGAACGTCCCGCTCCTTGATCTCGGCCCGCAGAACCGCGCCCTCGAGGCTCAGTTCGAGGCCGCCTTCCGCGATGTCCTCCGCTCGAACATGTTCATCATGGGCCCGCGCCTCGAGGCCTTCGAGAAGGATTGCGCCGCGTTCCTCGGCGTGAAGCACGCCCTCGGTGTCTCTTCCGGTACCGACGCGCTGCTGCTCGCGCTCATGGCACTCGATATCGGCGAAGGGGACGAGGTCCTCCTACCGTCCTTCACCTTCTTCGCCACGGCGGGTTCCGTGGCCCGCCTCGGCGCGACCCCGGTCTGGGTCGACGTCGATCCGCACTCCTTCAATATCAATCTCGTGGACGCCGCCCGTAAGGTCGGACCGCGCACCCGCGCCATCATGCCGGTGTACCTCTTCGGCCAGTCCCTCGACCTCGACGCCCTCCAGGCCTTCGCCTCCGCGCATAAACTCCGCGTGATCGAAGACGCTGCGCAGTCGATGGGCGCCCGCTGGAAGGGACGCAGCACGATGTCTTCCGGTGATTTCGGCGCTACGAGCTTCTTCCCGTCCAAGAACCTCGGTGGCATGGGCGACTCCGGCCTGGTCACGACGCAGGACGACGCGCTCGCCGAGCGAGCGCGTATGCTCCGCGTGCACGGCATGCAGCCGAAATATTTCCACCGCGAGGTCGGCGCGAACTTCCGCATGGACCCGCTCCAGGCCGCGCTGCTGCACATCAAGCTGCCGCACCTGCCGGAATATAACTGCGCGCGCGCGGGTAACGCCAACTTCTACCATGCTTCGCTCAAGGGCCGTGCGGGTATCGCCGAGAATCGTTCGGGCGCCGACAAGGCCGCAAAGATTCTGCTGCCGGTCGACTTCTCCGGCCAAGGCATCTGGAACCAGTTCACACTCCGCGTGACCGGTGGTCGCCGCGATGCCCTCAAGGCCTTCCTCACCGCCCGCAAGATTGGCTGCGAGATCTATTACCCCATCCCGCTCCATCGCCAGCAGTGCTTCGCGGACGCCAAATATCGCGGTTTCGACAGCGTGCCCGTCTCTGAACAGCTTTCCGCCGAGGTGCTCAGCGTCCCGGTGTTCCCCGAACTGAGCGTCGAACAACGCCAGTGGGTCTCCGACTCGCTCGCCGATTTCGCCGCTGGGAAGAGTGAGTAATAGGTTTTAGCGGTTAGCGGTTGGCGGTTAGCGGTTGGAATTAACTTAAAGGGAAACCGGAGACCGGATGATTAGCTGGGGTTTTTCGGGTGACGGAATCTGCATTCCCCAACCGCTATTACCTATCATGGGTAGGGTCGGGACCGCGTCACGACAGTGCTGTATCGGGTAGGGACGGTTCTCCGAACCGTCCGTTCGGCGGGCTCGGAGAGCCCGCCCTACCTTATGACGCCAGCATGCTTCTCCGGTCTCCGGTTTCCCTTTGTCGCGGAACTAACCGCCACCCGCTAACCGCCAACCGCCGATACCTTTGTCTCTCAGAAAAACCGAACCGTCTTCACCCGCATCTTCTCGTGCTCGGCGTCGGTGCAAGCAGCATCAATGGGCACAGAGGGGGCTTTGTCGTTCGGCACCACGAGCTTGTTCGCGAGCAGATACTGTTCGACCTCGGCGCCGGAGATGTCGGGCAGCATCACGCCGTCGATCTCGACGCACGGGGAGAGGCGCTGTCCAGTCTTCTCAACCATCTCGGCGTAGTTCGTCGGGCTGTTGATGATGTCCACGTCCTGGTAGTTGAGGGCGTACTTCGCCATGATAGCGCGGACGCCATTACTCCAGCCGCAGCTGGGTTTGAGGTAACAACGGATGTTCATGACCGTACCAATGCCGTCCGGCCGGGGTTAATCAAGCCCGCCGGGGCTTTTTCCCAGATTTGTCGCTGCCGTTGGTGGTCGCAGGCTCATACCAGTAGCCGATGCCGTGGATAGTGCGTAGGCAGTCGAGCGCCCGGCCATGGTCGGCGTAGGCGTCGCGGATCTTCGCGATATATTGGTCGAGCGAACGGCTGCGGATGTCGGCATGCACGCCCCAGACGGCGTGGATTAGGCTGTGCCGGCTGATGATGACGCCGGGATTCGCGTGCAGGTGGTAGAGGATGCCGAGCTCTTTGCGGCCGAGCTTCCGCTTCTTGTTTCCGCCGAAGATGATCTCGAGCCGCTCGGGATGCACCTCGGCTCCGTTGAAGAGGAAGACGTCGGTGCCGAGCGCGGCATTGACGGTGAGGCGGCTGTCCCCGGCAGTTTCGCTACGGCGTAGGACGGCGCGGATGCGCGCGACGAGTTCGTCCGGGTGGTGGGGCTTGCCGACGAAATCATCTGCGCCCGCTTCGAGCGCCTGCGAGACGTGATACCCGTCGCGTTGCGCGGAAAGGAAGATCACCGCCGGCGAGTGGCTGAGGCGGCGGATCTTGTCGAGCACCGCGAGTCCGTCGAGATCCGGCAGGCTCGGGTCGAGCAGCACGAGATGCACATACGACTCTCCCACGAATTTCAGGGCGGTGGCGCCTTTGTGAAAGACTTGGGTAGAGAGGCCGGCGT
The DNA here is from genome assembly GCA_026397955.1 of Verrucomicrobiota bacterium. Classification (GTDB taxonomy): domain Bacteria; phylum Verrucomicrobiota; class Verrucomicrobiia; order Opitutales; family UBA953; genus UBA953. Next base: position 35,109 of record JAPLTV010000031.1, read on the forward strand.
TCAGGAGTTGATCGGCGAGCGTGGCGGCGAGGCTACGATCGTCTTCAATAATGACTACCAGGGGCTTCTGCTTGGGGCTCATGCAGAATCAGGGAGGGGGTAAGACTAGGGGTATTCACTTATGTAAAAAACCCCGCGGGGTTGCCAAGCCTCATTAAATCCTTCTCTATGATTGAAATGAGCGATGCCCCCGAGCCATCCCCCCGGCGCAAGCTGACCGTCCGGATCTTCTTGGTCCTGTTCGTGGCCTCCGCGCTCTTCATGTCCTGGTTCGGGGTGAAGCAGCAGCGGCTGCATGGCCCGAAATCCGACGGCAAGGCCAAGGACCCCTACGAAGACCGTAGCCTGTTCGGCCGCTGACCTGCCTGGCAGGGGGGCTGGTACGGGACTTTCCAAAAATCTTGACCAGTGGGACTTCGTTCCTAAGTTCCTCACTTCCACCGACCGCCCCCTTCGTCTAGCCCGGTCCAGGACACCTCGTTTTCATTGAGGTAACTGGGGTTCGAATCCCCAAGGGGGCGCCAGGTGGAAGCTTTTAAGATCCGTACTCTCCCTAGGGGAGGGCGGACCCTTATTTCCGGGTTACTCACATTGCCCCTTGCCTAAGTTCAAAATTTATTGAAACATCAGGAAGCCCCTGATCTTAGGCCCTGACCCTGATGAAGCCCCCCTCTGAAAAGTCAGCCGGACGTCGTAAAAGCCGCCCGTCTTTCGAGCCCCTTCAACCTCACGAGATCGAGCTAGCTGATTTCTTCGTGCGCATGGC
>JAPLTV010000018.1 GCA_026397955.1 Verrucomicrobiota bacterium
CACGTCGACGCCTATCGGCTGACGCAACCGGAGGCCTTCGATGACCTCCTGATTTGGGACCTGGCAAAGTCGCCTTGGAACGTGGTGGTGGAATGGCCGGAGAACGTCGCGGCGCGCCTGCCCTCCGCACGCTGGCAAATGAAAACCGCCATCCTGGCGGATGGCGGTCATCGGTTTCAACTGACCCTCGCGGGCTAGCTTACTTGTCGAAGCGCTTGCGCTCGTTTTCCGTGAGGTAACGCTTGCGCATGCGGATGAAGTTCGGGGTGATCTCGACCATCTCGTCGGACTCGATGTATTCGAGGCAGGCCTCGAGGGACATCTGGCGCATCGGCTTGATCTTGGCCGCGTCGTCGGAACCGGAAGCACGCACGTTCGAGAGCTTCTTGTTGATGACGAGGTTGATCTCGAGGTCGTTGTCCTTGCAATGCTCGCCCACGATCTGACCCATGTAGATCTCGTCGGTCGGCTTCACGAAGAAGTCGCCGCGGTCGTACAGACGGTCAAGGGAGTAGGCCGTGACGGCGCCTCCTTCTCCGCCAATCATCACGCCGGCGGCGCGGTGAGGGGCTTCGCCGCGGACCGGCTCATAACCAAGGAGATTGTGGTACATGACGGCTTCGCCACGGGTGGTGGTGAGCATCAGGGTGCGCAGACCGAAGAGGGCGCGGGAAGGAACCTTGAATTCCATGTGAATCCAGCCGCTGGTGCCAGCCTTGGCGTCCATCGAGCGGAGTTCGCCACGACGGCCGAGGACGAGGGACATCACGTCGCTCTGGGAGGCTTCGGGGCAATCGACCGCCAGGGTTTCGACGGGCTCGCACTCGACGCCGTCGATCTGCTTCATGATCACGGTGGGCTTGCCCACGGAGAGTTCGTAACCTTCGCGGCGCATCGTTTCGATGAGCACGCCGAGGTGCATCAGGCCACGGCCCGAGACCTTCCAGGAGTCGGCACCGACTTCGCGGTCGACGCGGAGGGCGACGTTCTTCTCGAGCTCCTTGATGAGGCGCTCGCCGACCTGGCGGCCGGTGACGAACTTGCCGTCGCGACCAGCGAAGGGCGAATCGTTGACGCGGAAGGCCATGGTCACGGTGGGCTCATCGACGCTGACCGGGGTCATCGGACGGGGGTCTTCGATGTCGGTGATGGTCGCACCGATCTCGACGTGGTCGAGGCCGATGACGGCGCAGATGTCTCCGGCAGAGACTTCCAGCGCCTTAACGCGGCCGAGGGCTTCGAAGACTTCGACCTCGAGGACGCGCTGCTTAAACTGCTCACCGTTACGGGTGACCATCATGACAGGCATACCAGGGGCGATTTTGCCGGCGGTGACGCGGCCGACGGCGATACGACCGACGTAGTCGGAGTAAAGCATGGCGGTCACCATGATCTGGAGGGGATTAGCGAGAGCCTCGGCGCGGGACTTGAAGCCGGCGGCGGCGCCACGGGAGGAACCTTCGGCGTAGGGCTCAGGGATCTTGTCGACGATGGTGTAGAAGAGGTCCATCAGGTCCTTCGGGCGCTGGCCTTCCACGGTCTTGGCGCGGTCGAGGGTACCCCAGCCTTCGCGGCCAGAAGCGTAGATGATCGGGAAATCGAGGGCGGACTCCGGAGCGTCGAGGGCGACGAGCAAGTCGAAGACTTCGTCGACGACGGCGTCAGGGCGAGCGGAAGCCTTGTCGATCTTGTTGATGACGACGATGGGCTTGAGGCCGAGAGCGAGCGCCTTGGAGAGCACGAAGCGGGTCTGAGGCATCGGGCCTTCGAAGGAGTCGACGACGAGGAGGCAACCGTCAGCCATATTGAGCACGCGTTCGACTTCGCCGCCGAAGTCGGCGTGGCCCGGGGTGTCGATGAGGTTGATCTTATATTCCTTCTGGTCGCGAGGGTCGGTCCACTTGATCGCGCAGTTCTTGGCGGTGATCGTGATGCCGCGTTCGCGTTCGAGGTCGCCCGAGTCCATGATCAGGCCGTGCTGGCCGCCAGCGAGCTTGTCGAGGTCCTCGGCACGGAACATGCCGGACTGGTAGAGAAGTCGGTCGGTCAGGGTCGTTTTGCCATGGTCGACGTGAGCAATGACTGCGATGTTACGGAGATTCATCTGTAAAGGCCTTACGCATAGGAAAATAGGCCCTTGTGCAAGGGGAATAAGCCACCGTTACCCAATTATTGCGGGATTCTGGGCACTACACGGGGGGTGGCGGCCTCAGGCCAGCCCGTCGCGCTCCAAAAGGGCCTCCGGATCGAGGTCCCGGCCCATGAAATCGCGGAAGAGTTTCTCGGCCGGCTCGGAATTACCCTTGGAGAGCACCTTGGCCCTCAGTTCCCGCCCCACCTGGGGGTTCAGGACCCCTTCCTTGAGGAAGCGGGTGAAGGCGTCGGCCTCGAGGGCTTCGGCCCACTTGTAAGAATAATAGCCGGCGGCGTACCCCGTGGCATCCGAGAAGAGGTGGTTGAACCGGCGGGCCATGGCCGGGCCCCGGCGGGTCGTCCGGGCCTGCCAGTCGGCGAAATCCTCGTTCCAATGGGAGTCCAGGTCGCGGCCGCGAAGCTCCTCGGCACGGATATGCAGGTCGAGGTCGAGCTTGGAGAAGGCGAGCTGACGCATGCAGGTCGAGGCGGCCCGGAAGTTCGCGGCGGCATCGAGCTTGGCCAGGAGGTCGGACGGCAGCGGGGCGCCAGTCTCGTGGTGGCGGGCGAAGACGGCGAGGGACTCTTCCTCCCAGCACCAGTTCTCGAGGATCTGCGAAGGCAGCTCGACGAAGTCCCAGGCGACGCGCACGCCGGAGAGGGATTCGACTTCGACCTCGCTGAGGAGGTGGTGAAGCAGGTGACCAAACTCGTGGAAGACCGTGGTGACCTCGTCGTGGTTGAGCAGCGCCTCCTTGCCGGCAACGGGCGGCGTGAAGTTGCCGCACATCAGGCCGAGGTGCGGAGCGAACGAACCATCCGGACGCGGACCGCCGGTGCGGAAGAAATTCATCCAAGCCCCTCCCCTCTTCGATTCACGCGGGAACCAGTCGGTGTAGAAAGAGCCCAGCAGACGGCCTCCGTCGCGCACTTCGTAGAAACGGACCTCAGGTTGCCAGACACAGATCGGCTCGCCTTCGACGCGCGGTTCGGCCGCACGGACGACGGTCTTAGCGCCGGTGGCCTGGTCGACATGGTAGGTATCGCGGGCGACGACCTGGATGCCGAAGAGACCGCCGAAGAGGCGGAACATACCGGCAATCACGCCGTCGACCGGAAACCACGGGCGCAAGGCCTCGTCATCAAAATCATATTTCTCGCGGCGCATCTTCTCGGACCAGTAACCGAATTCCCAAGGGTGCAGCGAACGGAGCGCATCGCCGGCCTTGGCGGCGCGGTATTGCTCGAGCTCGACGCCTTCGGCCTGGAACTTCGGGCGGATGCGTAGGCCGATATCTTCGATGAACTTCAATGCCGTGTCACCCGTGCGGGCCATACGGCGAGCCGTGGTGAAGTCGGCAAAGTGTTTCTTGCCCAGCAGGCGGGCCTTCTCGTGACGCAGGGCAAGGATCTCGCCGACGAGCGCGGTATTATCCCAGGCGTCCTTCAGGCCGACCTGACCGAGGCCTTCCCAGCACTGGCGACGCAGGTCTTCATCATCGGCGTATTGCAGCACCGGGATGACCGAGGGGGACTGCAGCGTGATACGCCAGGCTTCCGGCTTACCCTTGGCGGTCGCGGATTGCTTGGCCGCGGCAAGTGCGCCGGCGGGCAGGCCAGAGAGGCGTTTCTCGTCATCGAGGAAGAGTTCCCATGCGTTGGTGGAATCCAGGACGTTCTCGGAATACTTCTGCGTCTTCTCCGCCAGCTGGGCGTTGAGGGTCGCCAGACGCGTCTTCCCTTCCGCCGGCAGATCGGCGCCATTCTCTTCAAAATCGGCCATCGTCTCCTCCAGGAAACGACGGCGGACGCCCGTGAGCGCCTTCGCGTCAGCGGTAGCCGCATAGGCCTTGAAGACCGCCCAGAGTTCCGGATCAAGCGTCAGTGAGGTGAAGAACGCCGTGACCTCAGGCATCATGGCGTTGTAAGCCTTGCGGAGATCCGGGGAGTTCAGGACGGAGTCGAGGTGCGACACCAGACCCCAGGAGCGGGAGAGATCCTTCGTCGTGGCCTCGAAGCCCAGCAGCACCTTCGCATAGGTCAGGTCGGCGGCCTTCGTCTGCTTGAACGCGTCGACGTTGGCGCGGGCGCGGCGCAGGGCCTCGCGGATGTCCGGCTCGACGTGTTCGGGCTTCAGGCTGCTCCAGTCGAAAAGGAACTCGTCGGCGAGGAAGGGGTGCACGCTTCCACCGTGCGGGAACGGGGCCCGATTTCAAGGCAACCCTACGCCCTCAGGCCGCGAAAAGCAGCGAGGGCTTGCGGGAAGGCCTTGGCGGGCACACCTTGAGGCATGAGCAAGTTGGAGGCAGTGCCCGTCACCGGCATCGAGGTCATCCCCGTCAAGGGAGGTACCGCCGTGTTCCTCGTGACCGCCGCGAAGACCATGGTCATCCAGGTCGACCCCGCCGTCGGCGAGGCCCTGCAGGGCGCCTTGGACGGCCGCGTGCCTGATCGCCCCCAGTCGCACGACCTCATGCTCCATCTCCTGCTAGGACTGGACGCCGGCGTGGTCCACGTGGCCATCGTCGACGTCAAGGATGGCGTCTTCTTTGCCCGCATCCTACTAGGCCAGGAAGGCCCCGTCGCCCGCAAGATCGCCGAAGTCGACGCGCGTCCCAGCGACGCCCTCGTGCTTGCCGTGAAGGCCAAGCGCCCGGTGTTCATCGCCAAGTCCGTCTTGGACGTCTGCGACGACATGGCGGAGATGCTCGCGCGCCTGCGCAAGCAGGCGTGAGCGGCCCCCTGCCAGTCCCGGCCGTCGCCGGCACGCGTCCTTCGGTGCTCGCGCCGATGCAGGACGTCACCACCACCGGCTTCATGCGCGTCATCGGCCGTCGCGGCGCGCCTGATTGGTTCGTCACCGAATACTTCCGCGTCCATGAGAGCTCGACGCCCGAAAAGCATATCGTCGACTCCGTCGTGAACCACGGCACCGGCCGGCCGGTCTTCGCGCAGCTGATCGGCGAGGACACCCCGCACATGCTCCGCACCATCCGCGAACTGGGGAAGCTGCCCGTCGCCGGCATCGACCTCAACATGGGCTGTCCCGCGCCCAAGGTGTATCGCAAGAACGTCGGTGGAGGACTCCTGCGCGACCCCGCCAAGATCGACGAGCTCATCGGCGCCATGCGCCAGGAGATCCCGGGACTCTTCACCGTCAAGATGCGTATCGGTTTCGACGGCCAAGAACGCTTCGACGAGATCCTTGCGATCGTCGCTAAGCATCAGGTCGACCTGCTTACCGTGCACGGCCGCACCGTCAAAGGACTCTACTGGTCCGAAGTGGATTACGTCGCCATCGCCAAGGCCGTGCAGTCCGTCCCCTGCCCCGTCATCGCTAACGGTGACGTCACCTCGGCCGCCAAGGCTCAGCGCCTCGCATCCGAGACTAAAGCTTACGGCATGATGATGGGCCGCCATGCCATCCGGAATCCGTGGATCTTCCGCCAGTGGCGTGAAGTTCAGCAGGGCCAGACACCGTTCGCACCCACGCTGACCGACGTGCGAACCTATATCCAGGAGCTTGCTGACGAATGCTGCGATGCCGCCAAGGCCACCGACAAGCAGGCCGGGCGCCTCAAAAAATTCCTCAACTTCGTCGGACTCGCCGTCGATACCGAAGGTAAATTCCTCCACGACATGCGCCGGACCGAGAATCTGCCGGACCTCTTGAAGTGCTGTGACGCGCACCTGCTGGGAGCGCGCGCCGGCGAAGCCTATCCGGACGAGCCGCACCGCGGTCTCATCGCGAGACCCACGCGGGAGACGCAGCAGGGCTGCACGCTCTGAGCTTAGCCCTCGCGCACACCGGCGCGGAGGCGACGGTCGCGGGCGAGCACGAAGAGTAGCGGACCACCAATCACGAGCAACGACCAGAGTCCCAGGACTAGGGCCCAGAATGTCCCTAGGCTGCAGAAGCAGGACTGCTTGCGGCGCAGCACGAAATACCAAGGTAAGCAGAGGGCCAGTCCCACCGCGGAGCCCGCGATGTTCTTGCCCACGAAGCGTTCCACCGCGTCAGCCTGACCGCGCGAACGATGCAGCAGGATCGGAATCCAAATCAGCCACGACGCCACCCAGACGGCGAGAGCACCCAGCACATAGGGTTCCGAGTTGAAACCCTTCGGATCGGCCTTCGCGGAAAGATAATAGAGGTCGACCGAAGCGAGCAGCGGGATCGCAATGAAGAGTCCCCCGAGAAAAGCGGCGACGATGATGCGGGGTCCGAGTGGAGTCTTACAGCCCGTCGACGGAGCGACCGGGAGAGGCAGGAGCAACAAGCAGGACTGCAGAAGCGCGAAGGCCCAGAGCAGTAGGATCCAGAACCATTCCTTGCCGGAGGCTTCGAAGACACCAGCACCGAGCAAATCTTTCAGGTTCAACGTACCCGAATCCCAACCCACCAAGGCCACGACCACCATCATCACGAAATTGAACGCGAAGGCCAGCAGCACGGAGAGGGCCAGGATACGGAAAAGGACGCGGGGCATGGTGGGGTGCCCGAAGCCTATCCCGACAGCCCGGTTAGCCAAGGAAAAGCCCCGGACGGCGACCTCCCCTTGACTCCCGCCGTTTGCCCCTAAACTTAAAGGGCATGATCAACCTCACCGAAGCCGCTGCCCAGCAGATCCAGGTGCTCCAGAAAGCCCAGGCCAACCCTGAGTCCGTCCTCCGCGTCCTTGTGGAGACCGGCGGCTGCTCCGGCTTCGAATACGGCATGGCTTTCGACGTGCGCAAGGCTGACGACCTCGAGTTCGAAAGCCAGGGCATGAAGATTCTCATCGATCCGACCAGCCACGCATACCTCGACGGTTCCACCGTCCATTTCGACGACGGCCTGCACGGCAAGGGCTTCGAAGTCCGTAACCCTAACGCCGCCAGCACCTGCGGCTGCGGCAAATCCTTCAGCTAACACCATGAATATGAAAACCTGGCTCCTCGCGACCGGCGTTCTCGCCCTCGCTGCACTCACCTACACCCTCTCCGCCGCCAGCGACAAGAAGGCCGTGCCCGCCCCCTCTCCTGAAACCAAGCCCATGAAAGAATCCGCCAAAGCCAAAGTCCCCCAGGTGCTCGTCACGCTCGATGACGGCAAGGGCGGCGTCGGCAAGCCCACGCTCGTCGACAAGGTCGTCAAGACCGATGCCGAGTGGGCCGCCATGCTCACGCCGGACCAGTACTTCGTCACGCGCGCCAAGGGCACCGAGCGTCCGTTCTGCGGCACCCTGCTCGACAACCATAAGACCGGCACCTACCACTGCGTCTGCTGCGATCTCCCGCTCTTCTCGTCGAACGCCAAGTTCAACTCTGGCACCGGCTGGCCGAGCTTCTTCCAAGGCGTGTCCAAGGAGAACGTCGCCACCATCACCGACTCGAGCCACGGCATGAGCCGCACCGAGATCCTGTGCGCGCGCTGCGATTGCCACCTCGGCCACGTGTTCGAGGACGGCCCCGCTCCGACCGGCCTGCGCTACTGCCTCAACTCCGAGTCCCTCAAGTTCAAGGAACTAAAGGGTGCGCCGGAGAAGAAGTAACTTACTTCTTCTTCGCCTTCGACTTCGAGGCCGCCTTCTTTACCGGGGCGGCCTTCTTCTTGGCCACGACCTTGACCGGCTTCTTCTTCGCGACCGGCTTGGCGGACTTCTTCAGGAGAGGCTTCTTGGCGACCGGCTTGGCCTTCTTCACGGCAGACTTGGCCTTAGGAGTGGCCTTCACTGTGGCCTTCTTACCCTTGGCGGGCTTGGCGGCGGCAGGCTTGGCCTTCGCTTTCGGGGCGACGACCTTGGCGGCGTGGACCTTCGCCAGGCGCTTGGCCACGGCAGGCTCGACGTAAGGAGCGGGCGCCTTCGGGCGCTGGTCGACCGGGCCCTTCACGGCGGCCCAAAGCTTGTCGCGGAATTCCTGGATGCCTTCCTGCGAGTAGCAGGAAATCGGGATCACCATGTCCTTCACGCGTTCCTGGAATTTCTTCAGCTTCGCGGCGGCGGCCGGGAGATCCATCTTGTTGGCGACGATGATGCGCGGCTTCGCGGCGAGGATCGGGGAGTAGAGGCGGAGTTCGCGCTCGAGGATGCGATGGTCGTCCCACGGCTCGCGGTTCTCGCTGCCGGCCATGTCGATGATGAAGACCAGGAGGGAGCAGCGCTCGACGTGGCGGAGGAACTGGTGACCCAGGCCGCGGTTCTCGTGCGCGCCTTCGATGAGTCCCGGGATGTCGGCCATCACGATGCGGTCGAAGCGGTCGGTGTAGTCGATCACGCCCACGTTGACGTGAAGGGTCGTGAACGGATACGGCGCCATCTTCGGGCGGGCGGCCGTGAGGAGATTCGTGAGGGTCGACTTGCCCGCGTTCGGGTAGCCCACGAGGCCGATGTCGGCGATCGTCTTGAGCACGATGCGGAAGTTGCCCTCTTCGCCCGGGTAGCCCGGGGTGGTGCGACGCGGAGCCTGGTTGACCGAGCTCTTGAAGTTCATGTTACCCAGACCGCCCTTGCCACCGGCGAGGAGCACGACGCGTTCGCCGTGTTCAGTCAGCTCGGCCACGAGACGATTGGAACCTTCCTCGAGGACCTGCGTGCCCGGAGGCACCGGCAGGATCAGGTCGCCGCCATCGGGACCCGCGCACTGGCGGCCCTGACCCGGAGCGCCATTGCGGGCGCGACGGTGCGGCTGCCAGCGGTAGGCCTGGAGATCGCCTTCGTTACGATCGCAGACCAGGACGACGTCGCCGCCCTTGCCGCCGTTACCGCCGTCGGGTCCGCCCTTCGGGATGAATTTCTCACGACGGAAGCTGACGCAGCCGTGGCCGCCGTCACCAGACTTCAGTTCAACCTTGGCTTCGTCGATAAACATTTCCCCTACGCTAGGGCCTCCCCGACCCCGAGGGCGAGGAGGAAAGGCGTCGGCTTAGCGCTCCAGCCCGCGGGAACGGCGCAACCAGCGCTCGATTGGCGAGAAGAAGATGAGGTCCGCCAGCAGGCCGACGCCAACCACGACAAGCATCACGCCCACTACTTGGTCCATGCGAAGCAGCTCACGACCGGCATGCAGGAGGGATCCCAGACCGAAGCCCGAGAGAATCACCACGAAGATCTCAGCCGCCATGAGGGAGCGCCAGGCGAAAGCCCAGCCCTGCTTAAGGCCGCTGATGATGCCGGGCAAGGCGGCTGGAAAAATCACGCGCGTCCAGAGGTGCCAGCCGCGGGAGCCCATGGTCATAGCCGCGCGGAGGTAGAGCGGCTGGACGGAAAGCACGGATTCTTGCACCGCAATGACGACGGCCCAGACCGTGCCCATGACCACGACGAACAGGACCGCGGCTTCGTTCTGGCCAAAGGCGATGATCGCGACGGGAACCCAGCAGACCGAAGGAAGCGTCTGGAGGCCGAGCGAGAGGATGCCGATGGTATCGCGGGCGAGGCTGGATCGGGCACAGAGCGCTCCGACCGGGATGCCGATGGCGGCGCCGATGATGAAGCCAATCATCAGGCGACGCATCGTGACCCACGTGGCCGAAGCCAGGGAGCCGTCACGTAGCGCGGACCAGAACCATTCGCCGATTTGGGTCGGCGCAGGCACGAGGACGTCGTCGACACGGCCGGAGCGGACGAACCACTCCCAGCCACCGAGGATCAGCAGGCCGATGACGACCGGGACAAGCGCGCGAGGGGGTTTCATACGAGGCCCTCCTTAGGTTCGGCGAGGTGGGCGGAAAGAGCGGTGGTGATGTCAGCGGCCAAGGTAGCCAGGGCCGGGTCGTTGATCCGTCGCGGACGCGGCAGGTCGATATTAAAGACCTGACGGATACGGCCGGGATTGGGCGAAAGGAGCACGACGCGGTCGCCGAGGCAGACCGCCTCGCGGATATTATGCGTCACGAGGACGATCGTCTTCTTGCGCTGCGTGAAGATCTTCTGGATGTCGCCGTAAAGCTGGTCACGCGTCAGGGCGTCGAGGGCCGAGAAAGGTTCGTCCATCAGCAGCACGCGAGGATTAGGGGCGAGCGAACGGGCGAGGGCCACGCGCTGGCGCATGCCACCGGAAAGTTCGTGCGGATGGGCCTTCTCCTTGTCGGCCAGGCCGACGAGGTCCAAGTAGTAGCGAGCCGCTTCGGTACGCTCCGCATCGGTGAGGCCCGGCTTAAGGCGCAAGCCGAAGAGCACGTTCTCCAGGGCGTCGAGCCACGGAAAGAGTGCATCCTGCTGGAACATCACGAGACGGTCGCGACCGGGCTCGACGACGTCGGCGCCGTCCAGCTTGATCGAACCTTCGTCGACCTGCTCTAGTCCGGCGAGCAGGCTCAGCAAGGTGGACTTGCCGCAGCCGGATGGTCCGACCAGCACGAGGAATTCGCCTTCCTTCACCTGCAGGGTGATGTCCTCCACGGCCGTGACGAGACCCGCGCGTCCGCTGAAACGCTTGGTCACGTGGCTCAGCGTGAGCTGAGAATGGGATTCACTGGACGGGTTGGCCGGCATGGAGGCGAGGGATTAGCGTGAACGAAGCAGAAGAAAGCAAGGAGGGTTACTTGCGGGCGGTGGGGAGATCATCGACCAGAGCCTGTAACAAAGGCGCCACCGGAGTTTCCCCGACCAGTAAGCCGCATGCACGAGAGTCGGACTGGGCCTTGGCGAAAGAGTCCGTCAGGCGACGCAGCCGGAGGGCGGAATCTTCGGGCTGATCCCAGCGGATCCGGCGGAGTGCGGGGGCGATGAGCTCAGCTTTCGGCGCCGTGGATCGCGATTCGGCGCCCAAGGCTTCACGGGAAAGACGCTCTAGCAAGACCGGGTCCGCGGCCAAGCGGTCGCGCAGCAGGTAGTGCGAACGCACGAAGGCCTGCACCGCTTCACCCTTGGCATCGAGGGCCTTCTGCGAAGAAGCCAGCACAGTGATGATCGAATCACGGTTTTCGACAAGGACCTCGCCGCCGAAATCATCCACCAGGCGTGTCACCCAAGGCTCGACCGTCCAGGCGGCATCGACGTCACCGCGCTTGAAGAGCGCGATCAGTTCGGCGTTCTGGGCCGGAAGCACCTGGGCGTCGCCGCCGGCGATGTTAATATTGAGACCGCCGGAGCGGAGCCAGACGCGGGCGTCAACGTCCTGCGTGTTGCCGAGTTGCGGCGTGGCGATGCGATGGCCACGGAAATCAGCCGGAGTCCGGAGAGGCGATCCCTTGCGGACGACCAAAGCGTTACCGCCGGAAGCGACGGGAGCCAGGACGCGAATCGACCGGCCCTTGGTGCGCACGTGGGCGTTGATCACCGGCGACGCACCGACATAGGTAATGTCGATAGCTCCGGCGACCAGAGCCTCCATGGCAGAAGGCCCGGCATTAAAAGAACGCCATTCCAACTTCACCCCGGCCGGCAGGTTGGCCTGATGGAAATCCTTTCCTTCTCTTTCCAGCTGGCGTGCGGCCAGAGCCGGGGCGTGCGTCAGGTTAGGGAAGAAGCCCACCCGCAAGACGACTGGCTGTTCGGCCGCGACCAAGGAGGACACGGCGAGAAGCGCGAGGAGAAGAGATCGCATGGCGGACATGATGGGCGGAGACAGACTGCACAGTTAATTTATGACTACATTAGTGAAGATAACAGGATTAGAAGTCCAGCCTAATCATTTCTGCATATTTAAACACATAAGCACCTTATAATAATGTATTTGTGTTAAAAAGTACCTGCGACGAACCATAAACTAGCCCCAACCACCAAGGCCGTGGCGACCCAACCCAGCGTGCTTACCCAGCGCGGAGCGACAAAAGCTCCCATCAATGAGGCGTCCGCCGTCATGCGGACGAGCGGCCAACAGGCGAAGCCCAGCTGCAGGCTGAGGATGACCTGACTCCAGACGAGCAAGTTTTCCACCCTACTCTCCCCCGCCAGGCCGATGACGAGTAATGCCGGGATGAGTGCCGCGACACGCGTTGAGGCGCGTACGATCCAGCCCGGGCTCTTCACCTTGAGGAAGCCTTCGAGGACAATCTGACCGGCCATGGTGCCGGTGATGGTCGCGTTCTGGCCGGAGGCGAGCAGCGCGACCGCGAAGAGCGTGCCGGCGAAAGCAGCCCCCAGCACACCATCCAGCAGCCTATGCGCCTCGCGGATATCCGTGACGGCTTCTGGTCGCCCATGAAAAGCAGCGGCGCTCAGCACCAGCAGGCCGGCGTTGACGAAGAACGCCAAGCTGAGCGCGAGCGTGGAGTCATAGGTCGCGAAGCGCATCGCCTCGCGCCGCGACTTTTCATCCGCACCGAAATCGCGTGAACCGACAATCGACGAATGGAGATAAAGGTTATGCGGCATGACCGTCGCTCCGATGATGCCGAGGGCCACGAAGAGCATGCCCGGGCGCGTCAGCACAGCCGTGGTCGGCACGAAGCCTTTCACGAGCTCAGCGATCACCGGCTTGGCCAGCAAGAGCTCGATGCCGATGCAGGCCGCGATGGTCAGCACGAGCACCGCGACCAGCGCTTCCAGCCACCGGTAGCCGAGGCGGGTCAACGCCAGCAAGACGAGCACATCGAGGGCGGTGATGATGGCGCCGAAGAACAGCGGGATACCGAAGAGAATCTGCAGGGCGATGGCCGAACCAAGCAGCTCGGCGAGATCCATCGCGACGATGCCGATCTGGGCCGAGACCCAGAGGAACTTGGAGACGCCCGGCGAATAACGGGCCCGACAGGCCTGCGCTAGGTCGAGACCGGTGGCGACGTTCAGGCGCACGCAGAGGTGCTGAAACAGAATCGCCATCAGGTTCGACAGCAGGATAACCCAGAGGAGCGCGTAGCCGAACTGCGAGCCGCCTGCGAGGTCCGTGGCCCAGTTGCCCGGATCCATATACCCGACTGAGACAAGGAAGCCCGGCCCGACAAAGCCAAGGAAACGACGGAAAGCACCGAGGCGGGAGGCCTGGCGGGCTTGGGTCGGTTCGTCTGTCCTCATCAGGTTTGAGCGTTCATGGAGCCACCCCGACTGTCAACCCGCGGCCTACCGTATCGAATAGGCCGCCAAGATTGTCCAAGCTGCCGTCCGCCATGCGTGTGACCGAATAAGGCTTCCTAGGGCTGGCGATGATGGCCCCTCCTTCTGCAAGCGACGATGACAAGGGACAGACCAGAGTCCCGTCAGCCCCCAGACCAGCGCGACCAAGCTCACGCCGATGAGATCGCCCGACCGTGACCAGGTCAGGACATGGCCAGCCAACTGAGCCAAGAGCAGCGGGCCTACCACCCAACCGACCCGGCGGGTGTAAGCCTCGTGCGCCTCGGCGAAGCCTTCGGCCCGCCAGCGGGCGAAATCAGGGTAGGTGCAGAGTAGGATCAGCCAGGAGACCGCGGCCATGGCGGAGTCGACGCACGCCACGCCGGATTGGATTAAATGAAGGTCCATGAAGGCACCGAAGGCAGTTTTGCCCTTTGCACAACCCGGCGAGACGTTAAACCCAACTCATGCCCCGCCTCCTCCTCGGCCTGTTCCTCGGCGCCCTGCTCGCGATCGTCCCTGCCGTCGCACAGGAGACCCCGCCTAACTTCGTCATCCTGTTCGCTGACGACCTAGGAATCAACGACCTCGGCTGCTTCGGCCGCAAGGATCAGAACACGCCCAACTTGGATAAGCTCGCCGCCGAAGGCGCGCGCTTCACGCAGGCCTACGCCGCCGCCTCCGTCTGCTCGCCCTCACGTGCCGGCCTCCTCACCGGCCAAAGCCCAGCGCGCCTGAAAATTACGACCTTCCTTCCCGGCCGCAGTGACCGGGCTTCCCAGCGCGTGCTCGCAGCGACGGTGAACAATAATCTTCCCCAAGGAGTCCAGACGATCGCCCAGCTGCTGAAACCCAAAGGCTATACCTCTGCGGCCGTGGGCAAGTGGCATCTCGGCGGCAAAGGCCACCAGCCGACCGATCACGGCTTTGACGAATACTTCGCCGGCAAGGCCAATCCCGGCGCAGAATCGCCGCAGGGCGGCAAAGGAGAGCTCGGCCACGCCGATTATGCGGTGAAATTCATCCAGAAGAACAAAGGCAAGCCCTTCTTCCTGTATCTCGCTTTCGATAATCCGCACATCCCGCTCGCCGCGCCGGCCAAGGGCATCGAAGCCAACGCGAAGTCCTTCCACCCGACTTACGCCGCATTGGTCGAGTCGCTCGACGTCGCCTGTGGCCGCGTCCTGAAGGCCCTCGAGGACAACGGACTTTCTAAGAACACCTTCGTGGTCTTCGCTTCCGACAACGGCGGCGTGCACATCTCGGAACTCAAGGAAAGCCCGCCCACTCGGCGACCTCTGCCCGACGATCTGCGCATTGGCTAAAGTGGCGCCGCCCACGACGCTGGATTTCCAGGACATCTCGCCGGTGCTCTTCGAGCAGATGCCCCTCAACCGCCCCCTCTTCTGGCACCAGCCGCATTACATGAACCAAGGCGGCAAGCCTGCGGGCGTGGCCCGTGAAGGCGACTGGAAGCTGATCGAGCAATACGAAGACGGCAGCCTCGAACTGTATAACATCGCCAAGGATCCGAGCGAGACCACCGACCTCGCGGCCGCTGAACCGACCCGCGTGGCGGCCCTGCGAGGCAAGCTCGAAGCCTGGCGCCGGAGCGTCGGGGCGGAGCCGATCAAGGCCAACCCGAACTTCGGACGCGCCCTCTGGGAGAACTGCTTCGTCAAGATCGACACTTCCAAACTCAAGGCGCTACAGACCTCGGAAGCCATGCGCCCGCTGCTGGCCGACTGGCATAAGGCGATGCAGAACCCCGTCACCGATGGGGCGAACCCGCTGATCTTCCTCGAAGCCCGCGACGCGCAGGTGAAGGCGACGAAGATGAAGTACGAAGACCTGCCGCAGAAAGACACGCTCGGCTTCTGGGTAAACGTCGAAGACACCGCATCCTGGACCTTCAAAGCACCGCTGGCCGGCAAATACCGTGTCACGGTCCTCCAAGGCTGCGGCAAGGGTAACGGCGGCTCGACCGTCGCGGTCGAAGCGGGTGCCAGCAAATGCGAGTTCACGGTCGAGGAGACCGGCCACTTCCAGCGCTTCGTGCCCCGCGAAGTCGGCCAACTCGAACTCGCAGCCGGCGACAACACCTTGACGATTCGCCCGCTCAAGAAGGCGAAGTCCGCGATCATGGACCTGCGGCGCGTCATCCTCGAACGCATGGACCGACCTGGCCCGATG
>JAPLTV010000096.1 GCA_026397955.1 Verrucomicrobiota bacterium
AAAGGCCGAGAAAGACCGAGCAGACGTGTTCGCATTCCTCCGTGACGATGCGGATTTCCGTAACTCTGCGCTCTTCCGCGACCACCTCGCCGAGAAACTCGCTAAGCGTTACGCCTTGGCCGGCGGCGCCGAGAATCTGCAAGCCTGTGCCGACCTGATTGCTCTCACGGAGGATGAAAAACTCGCCGATAAATTCCTGACAGGCATTGCCACGGCCTTTGAAGGCGGCGCCATTCCTCCCCTACCGGCGAATCTCAGCGCACGCTTGCAAGCCTACCTAGCCCGACAGTCCGGCGGAGACATCGCCACCGAGTTGGCCAAGCCCGATGGACTGAAGAAGGCGCTCAAGGAGCTCGCCAATACCAAGGTCGCGGCGCCTCGTCGCCTCGCAATCGCCAAAGCCCTCGCCCAGACCAAGAAGCCCGAAGCCGCCGACGCCATCGCGCAACAGCTTCGCACCGGCGGAGCTACCGCCTTCAAGCGAGGCCTCCTGCCCATCGCCGCCCAACTGGACGGCCCTCAGATTCCCTTGGCCATCCTGGAGAAATATGAAGGTGGCATCGCCGGAGATAAAGCCTTGCGCGAAGACGCCCTCCGCATGTTGGCCGCGCGCAAGGAATGGGCACTCGTGCTGGTCCGCTTCGCCGACGAGTGGAAGGTGCCCGAGAAGCACTTCACCGCCGACATCGTCCGTCAGCTCAGCCTCCACCACGACGCGACCATCGAAGCCTCAATCGATCGACACTGGAAAGCCCTGCTGCTCACCGGACCGACACCCGAGAAGGATCGCGAGATGGCCCGCATCAAGGCCCTCCTCCAGACCGGCCTTGGTGACCCCGTCAAAGGCCAGGTGATCTTTGCCGGCCGTTGCGCCGTTTGCCATAAGCTCTTTGACCAAGGCGGGGCGATCGGGCCCGAGCTCACTGGCTATGACCGACAGAGCCTCGAGTTCTGGCTGCTCAACACCACCTACCCCAGCCTCGAGATCCGCGAAGGCTTCGGCGCGTATGTCGCCAAGCTCAAGGATGGACGTATCCTCACGGGAATCATGGACGCGCAAGGCGGGGGCAGCATCAGCCTGAAAGACCTTGCCGGCAATCGTACCGCCGTGAAACAGGCCGACATCGAGAAACTCGAAGCCAGCCCTATCTCGATCATGCCGGAAGGCCTGCTCGCGGGACTCTCCGACGCCGAGCTCAAGGATTTCTTCGCTTATCTGATGAAGTGAGCGCGGCCGAAGGCCGCGAGGGGAGAGACAGCGCTCAAAGGGAGACCGGGAACCGGATGTTTAGCTGGGTGCATTTAAGGTAGGGCTGGCCATCCTTGGCCGGCCGCGGTCGAGCGAGTGCGCTCAACCCTACGAATGACCGCAACATATATTCCGGTCTCCGGTTTCCCTTTGAGCTTAATGTGGTTCCGACGGACGCCCGCGCCGGTGAGGCATCCTTGACGGGGTCGGACCTGACGACCAAGTTCGGCCCATGAAGACGATGATGCTCATCCTGCTGGTCGTGCGGATGCTGTTCCTGGCGGCCGCCGGGGCGATGTGCCTTTACGGCCTGCTGCACGCCGCCGATCCGAAGGTCGCCTGGTATTGGACCGTCGGGCATGCCATCGTCCTCGCGGCCTGCGTCTTCCTCATCGGGCGAGTCTGGGCATCCCTGAAGGCGACCTGGAAGGAATAAGACAATATTTGAGCGGAAACGGCGTAGACCGTCTTCAAGTCGGGCTGGATAATTTTAAGTTTGGCATATAAATATGCCGACCCTCCCTTCTCATGAAGCACCGCGCCTTCCTCCTCGCCCTCGTCACCCTTTCCGCCGGCGTCTTCGCTGCCGAAGCTCAGGTCACCGACCACTCCAAACTCAAGACCAAGGAGGATAAGGCGAACGCCGCCAACTGGCCCGATAACAGCAAGGGCTCGCCGACGCCACACGCGCCCGCCGAGAACCCACCGGCTGCGACGACCCAGCGCAGCCAGCAAGTCGCCCCGCCCGCCGCCGGCGAACGCGTCGTGTTCATCGGCAACGGTTTTGCCGAACGCGACACCTACTACGGTCGCTTGGAGACCGAGCTGCAGCTCCGCTTCCCGGATCAGAACCTCGTCGTCCGCAATATGGGCCGCTCCGGCGACACCCCGGCCTTCCGCCCGCACCCCGCGCGCGCCAGCCAGTGGGCCTTCCCGGGGGCCGAGAAGTTCCACCCCGAATACGCCCAGCACAACGGCAAGGGCTTCTTCTCCACCCCCGACCAATGGCTCTTCCACCTGAAGGCCGACACGGTCGTCGCGTTCTTCGGTTACAACGAATCATTCGACGGCCCTAACCGCGCGGCCAACTACGAAGCGGAAGTCGATGCCTTCGTCGCGCACTCTCTTACCAGAGCGTACAACGGCAAAACCGCGCCTCGCCTCGTCCTCGTGTCGCCGATCGCTTTCGAAAACCTCTCGGCCTCCCGCGACCTCCCGAACGGCCAGAAGGAGAACGCCAACCTGGAGCTCTACGTCGCCGCGATGGAACGCGCCGCCAAGAAGCATGGCATCACGTACATCGACCTCTTCCACCCCACCCTCACCGCCTACGGCCAGAGCAAGACGCCCTACACCATCAACGGTTTCGCTCCGACCGACTTCGGTTACCGCCAAATGGCCAAGCTCCTCGCCGACGGCCTCTTCGGCGCCACGCCCCGCGTCTCCAAGGCCGATGAATCCCTCGTTAACGGCGCGGTGAAGATGAAGGATTATATGTGGAATACCGACTACTCGATCCTCAACGGCGTCCACACCCACGGCCAACGCTATAATCCCTTCGGCCCGCAGAACTACCCCGACGAAGTCTTCAAGAGCCGCCAGCTGACCGCGATCCGCGATGAGCTCATCCATGGCGTCGCCCAAGGTAAGCGTACCGACCTGACCGTCGACGACTCCAAGACCATCGTCCTGCCGCCCGTACCGACTAACTTCAAGCCCAGCGAGAAGAACGGTAACCCGACCGAGTTCCTTTCCGGCGAAGCCGCGATCGAGAAGATGAAGCTCGCCCCCGGCTACAAGGTCTCGCTCTTCGCCTCGGAGGAGAAGTTCCCCGACCTCAAGAAGCCCGTGCAGATGTCCTTCGACGCCAAGGGCCGCCTCTGGGTCGCCACCACGCCGACCTACCCGGCCTACCGCCCCGGCGACGCGATGCCCAACGACAAGATCCTGATCCTTGAAGACACCGACGGCGACGGCAAGGCCGACAAGCAGTCGGTCTTCGCCGACCACCTCCACATCCCCATCGGCTTCGAAATCGCCCCGGAAGGCGTCTATGTCTCCCAGGAGCCGAACCTCGCCCTGCTCATCGACGACGACAAGGACGGCAAGGCTGACCGCATGGAGCTGATCCTGCACGGCTTCGACTCCCACGATTCACACCACGCCATCTCGGCCTATTGCGCCGACGCCTCCGGAGCTTTCTACCTCCTGGAAGGCCGCTTCCTCCACAGCCAGGTCGAGACCCCGTATGGCCCGCGTCGCTGCAACGACGGCGGCGCTTGGCGCTTCGACCCGAAGTCCTACCGCCTCGAGCGTGTCCAGGCCGACGTCTCCAATCCGTGGGGCTTCTCCTTCGACACCTGGGAACAGCCCTTCCTCTCCGACGCGTCATCGGGCGAGAACTGGTGGGCCCTGCCGCTCTCGGCCAAGGTCCCCTACGGCATCGAACAGATCAAGGTCGAGCAGTTCGTGCCCAAGCGTTCCCGTCCGACCTCGGGCGCCGAGTTCGTCTCCTCGCGCCACTTCCCCGACGCCCAGCAGGGCGACTTCATGATCTGCAATTCGATCGGCTTCCTCGGCATCAGCTTCGGCACGAAGCATGACGACGGCGCCGGCTTCACCGGCAAGGCCAACGGAGACCTCCTCTCTTCCACCGACGGCAATTTCCGCCCCGTCGACCTCGAGTTCGCCCCGGACGGCTCACTCTACTTCATCGACTGGCACAATCCGCTGATCGGCCACATGCAGCATAACGCGCGCGATCCGAACCGCGACCACGAGCGCGGCCGCATCTACCGCATCACCTACCCCGAGCGCCCGCTCGTGAAGCCCGCCACGATCGCCGGCGCCACCGTGGCCGAGCTTCTCGAAGTCCTCAAGGAACCCGAGTACCGAACCCGCTACCGCGCCCGTCGCGAACTCCGCGGTCATGCGCCCTCCGAAGTGATTCCCGCCGTCAAGGCCTGGGCTGCGAAGCTAGACCAGAAGGACCCCGCTTACGAACATCACCTCAGCGAAGCCCTCTGGGCCACCTGGGCGCAGAACAAGCCCGACATCGAACTCGTCCAGCAGCTCCTCAAGGCCAAGCAGCCGGAAGCCCGGGCCGCCGCCGTGGACGTCATCCGTCATTCCTTCTGGCAGATTCCCAACCACGTCGAACTCCTCAATCAGGCTGTCCGTGACGAGAACGCCCGTGTGCGCCTGACGGCCATCGTCGCCGCCACCTGGCTCGACAACGCCGACGGCGCCAAGATCGCGATCGAAGCCTTCCACAAGCCCATCGACCGCTGGGTCGGACCCGTCCTGCACTACGCCCTCAGCTACACGCTCAAGGACGACGTCGAAGCCCTCAAGGCCGCCGGCCAGCTGAACCTTGAAGGCAATCAGGCCGCCGCCGACTACTTCGCCGGCAAGCTCAAGATCGGCGAGCCCGTGCCCGAAGCCGGCACCGACTCCAAGCCGGCGCGCAAGCTCACCGCCGCCGAAGAGAAGGTCTTCAAGCTCGGTCGCGAGATCTACTTCCGCGACGCGCACTGCGCCACCTGCCACCAGGCCGACGGCAAAGGCATCCAGAACATCTACCCGCCCCTCGCGAAGAGCAACTGGATCGATGATGATGAACGCATCACCAAGATCCTGCTCAAGGGCCTCTGGGGCCAGATTACCGTCAACGGCCAGAACTTCGACCCCACCAAGGGCGTCCCGCCCATGATGGGCTTCGGCGGCCTGCTCAACGACGACGAAGCGGCGGCCGTGCTCAGCTACGTGCGCCTCTCCTTCGGCAACAATGGCAAGTTCATCTCGCCTGCGACCGTGAAGAAGGTCCGCGAAGCCACCAAGGATCGCATCAACTTCTACATGACCGAAGAGATCCTCAAGGAACATCCGCTCAAAGCGGCTCCTCCGGCGAAGAAGAAGTGAGCGTGGCCGGAAGGCCACGCGGGGGGCACGTGGGCAAGGTGACACGGGGACAAGGGGCGCAATGGTAGGGCGTGGCTCTCCGAGCCCGCCGTTAACCAAAGCGAGCGACCTATCTCGACAGAGATGCGCTCGTCCGTCTGCGAACGGACGGCTCGGAGAGCCGTCCCTACCAGAGGCCGAGTACAAAGGGGGCAGCATAGGGAGACCGGATCGTTGGCTGGGGACATAATGGTAGGGGCGTGCGGCCCGCGCGCCCACGGATGACCGGGCCGGTCATCCCTACCCAAGGCCGATGCATTAATTCCGGTCTCCGGTTTTCCTTTGAGCCAGTAAATCGCTTCGGCTGGGCGGGCGGGGCGTGAGTCGTGGCCTGCCCTTTTCTTATAAGTATCGATATTTTCTATACCCCCTATCGGTCAGGCTGGGCTTGACCTCGTTCCCAGCCGTAGGATTTAATCGACCCATGCGTCTCCTCTCCTGCCTCGCTCTAGTCATTACCTCTGCCGTCCTGCCCGCGCAGGATTTTGATTTCAAAGGCGTCCCCGCCGATTACGCGATCAC
>JAPLTV010000029.1 GCA_026397955.1 Verrucomicrobiota bacterium
AAGGTGCCGGGGTAGACGGCGATGCGTGGGAGGCGGGACATCGTTTTCCTGTTGCGGCGTACTCTCGGGCGGGAACATCCTTTCGGCAAGCCCACATGCGTTTTCTTAGGCATCTCCCCAATCTCCTGACGGCTGCCCGCCTGCCAGCCATCTTCCTGATCACCCTCTGGACCTATTGGGCCGGTCCTTGGGCCAGCGCCGCCTTGGCGCTGTTCATCTTGGCCGCCCTGACGGACATCTTTGACGGCTGGATCGCCCGCAAGCTGAACGCCGTGACCGACTTCGGCCGCCTGATGGACGCGTTGGTCGACAAGATCTTCATCCTCGGCCTGCTCGTCGGCCTTGCCGCCATCGATTGCCTGCCGGTCATCCGCGTGAACGACGCCGGGGTGCACATCAACCCCGACGCCGCGACGGTGCTCTACACTTCCTTCGGCGTGATGCTGATCATCATCCGCGAATTCCTGATCACCGGCCTGCGTCTCGTGGCGGCCGCTTCGGGTCAGGTCCTCGAAGCCGAGGGTCTCGGCAAGATCAAGACGTTCCTCCAGATCCTCGCTATCGGTCACCTCATCGGCCTGCGTGCCTATGAGACGCATTGGAATCTTTCCGCCGAGTGGCACCAGCATTGGGAAGTCATCATCATGTCCCTCTTCTGGTTGTCGGTGCTGATCACCGTCATCTCCGGCGCGAGCTACCTGATCCGGCATCGTCGCCACCTGCCGGGCCTGGCTTCATGATCGTCCAGATCGCGACGCTTGGTCCGCTCGGCCGCCTCAAGGCGCCGGGCACATGGGGCTCCGCGGTCGGCGTACTGTGGTGGGCGTTGGTCGTACGTCTGGCTTACAATAAGGGCTGGGAGCACGAGCTCGCGTTCGATGCGCTCGTGGTCCTGATGGGCATCGTGCTTTGCGGTGTCGCCGCGGCCATCATCGGCAAGAAGGACCCGCAAGAAGTGAACATGGATGAATTCGTGGCCATGCCGTTGGTTTATCTTTTCAACCCGATGGGGCCGGCGATGCATGGCGGCACGAAGACCGGTTTGCTGTTCATCCTGCTCGGGTTCCTGCTGTTCCGGCTCTTCGATATCACGAAGCCTTTTGGCATCAAGGCGCTCGAGAAGTTGCCCGGAGGCTTCGGCATCGTGTTGGACGACGTCATGGCCGCGATCTACGCGAACCTCGCGCTGCAAGGCTTGGCCTTGCTTTGGAAAGTCCTCTGATGTCCCTGCGCTGCGCCAAAGCTGACACCGCGGTCGTCCGGGTGACGGGCGAGGATGCGGCGGCTTTCCTGCAAGGGCAGTGTTCGGCGGATCTGCGTGGCGTCGCGCTGACCGACGCGCTCTGGTTAAATCGCAAGGGAAGGGTGCTCGCGCACACGGTCATCGCGAAAGAAGCCGATGGCTCGTTTCTCTTACTGTGCCCGCATCTAGGTGCCGCTGAACTCATCGCCATCGTGACGGCGAACGTCATCGCCGACGATGTCCTCGCGACCGATGAATCCACGCTTTGGCAGAAATGGATCGCCTGGGGTGCGGAGCCGGCGAACGCCGACGTGAAGGCCTTCGCCTCGAAACGTTTCGGTGTCGACGCCTGGGATGTGCTCACGCCGGTCGCCGCCGCCGCTCCCGGTGAGCTTGCCTCGCTTGCCGAGCTTGATGCCCTGCGCGTCGCCGCCGGCGTTCCTGCGGTGCCGGCCGATTGCGGGGCCAATGAATTTCCCCAGGAGTGTGGCCTCGATGCCTGGGTTAGCTACACCAAGGGCTGCTACCTGGGTCAGGAAGTCATGGCACGCATCCAGTCCATGGGTTCGCTGCGCCGCATCCTTCGCTGTGTGTCAGGACCAGTGGTGGTCGGGCAGGAACTCAAGTCGCCGGAAGGGAAGGTCCTCGGCACCGTGCGTTCTGCGGCCGGTCAGGCCGGACTAGCCTTGGTCTCGGTCGATCTGCCTGAAGGGTCGGTCATCGGCGAGGTGCGCCTCGGTGCGCCGGCGCAGATGGCCGCGCGCTGACCTGTTTCCGTTTGCGGGCGGGGGTGCCGTCCCGTATAGTGACGGCGATGGCTTCTCCCTTCCATTACCAGGAACCTTTCCCGCTGGGGCCCGATACCACGAAGTATCGTCTGCTCACCAAGGAGCATGTCTCCGTCACGGAGTTCGCAGGCCAGCCCGTCCTCAAGGTCGCCCCGGAAGCGCTCACGCTCCTCGCCAATCAGGCGCTGCACGACATTAATTTCTATCTCCGCACCGAGCACCTCGAGCAGGTCGCGGCGATCCTCGCGGACAAGGAAGCCAGCGATAACGACCGTGCCGTCGCGCTTGCCATGCTGCGTAATGCCGAGGTCGCCGCGAAGGGCGTGCTGCCTTTCTGTCAGGACACCGGTACCGCCGCCATCACCGCCAAAAAGGGCCAGCAGGTCTGGACCGGCGGCGACGACGCCGAAGCGCTCTCCCTCGGCGTCTATCAGGCCTACGCGCAGAATAACCTGCGCTACTCGCAGCTCGCCCCGCTCGACCTCTACACCGAGAAGAACACCGGCACAAACCTGCCGGCGCAGATTGATATCGCGGCCGTGAGCGGCTCGAAGTTCGAGTTCCTCTTCGTCGCCAAGGGCGGAGGCTCTGCTAATAAGTGCTACCTCTACCAGGAGACCAAGGCCGTCCTAAATCCCAAGTCCCTCGTCAAGTTCCTGACCGAGAAGATGCAGTCGCTCGGCACCGCCGCGTGCCCGCCGTATCACCTCGCGTTCGTCATTGGCGGCACCTCCGCCGAGGCGACCATGAAGGCCGTCAAGCTGACCTCGACCCACTACTACGACGCGCTCCCGACGTCCGGCAACGAGCATGGCCGCGCCTTCCGTGACCTCGCGCTTGAAGCCGAGCTCCTCAAGGTTGCGCACCAGCTCGGCATCGGCGCCCAGTTCGGCGGCAAGTGGTTCGCGCTCGACGTCCGCGTCGTCCGCCTGCCTCGCCACGGCGCCTCGTGCCCGATCGGCCTCGCCGTCTCCTGTTCCGCGGATCGCAACGCCAAGGCCAAGATCGACAAGGACGGTATCTGGATTGAGCAGCTGGAGACGAATCCCGGCCGCTTCATTCCGGCCGACGCGCGCAAGCATGCCGATGCCACGAAGGTCGTGAAGATCGACCTCAACCGTCCCATGGCGGATATACGCATCGAGCTCTCGAAGCATCCCGTTACCACGCGCCTGGCGCTCACCGGTACGCTCGTCGTCGCCCGCGATATTGCGCACGCCAAGATCCGCGAGCGCCTCGAAAAGGGCGAAGGCCTCCCGCAGTATATCAAGGACCACCCCGTGTACTACGCCGGCCCCGCCAAGACCCCCGTCGGCATGGCTTCCGGTTCGTTTGGACCGACCACCGCTGGACGTATGGATAGCTACGTTGAACTTTTCCAGAAGCACGGCGGCTCGCTCGTCATGATTGCTAAGGGTAACCGCGGCGAGACCGTCACCAACGCGTGCAAGGCGCACGGCGGCTTCTATCTCGGTTCGATCGGCGGCCCTGCCGCGATTCTCGCCCAGGAAAACATCCGCAAGGTCGAGGTCATCGATTATCCCGAGCTCGACATGGAGGCCGTGTGGAAGATCGAAGTCGTCGACTTCCCCGCGTTCATCCTCGTTGACGACAAGGGACATGACTTCTTCCGTGAACTGCCCGGCGGTTGCGGCATCTGCGGTCCCTGATTTATTGACGGAAGCCGGACGGGGGTGTATCCAGAAAGCATGCCCCTTATGCTTACTCTGGCGGTTTTCCTTTGCGCGGCTGAGCCTACCCCCGTCGCCAAGCCGGTCACCGCGCCCGCTTCCGAAGACACCCCGGCCGCGCTTAAGAAAGTCCCCGTCTATCCCAAGACCGTCACCGTCCTCAAGGACGTCGCTTATCTCGGCGGCACGCGCAAGGAGAAGGCGGACATCTACTCGCCGCTCGACCACGACAAGGCCAAGCCGCTCCCAGGTATCATCGTCATCCATGGTGGCGGCTTTAATGACGGCGACAAGGCGCGTGGTCGCGAACTAAATATAAGCGAGAACCTCACGCTCAAGGGTTACGTCTGCATGAGCATCAATTACAAGTTGCGCCGCACGCAGGGGCAGGTCACTTGGCCGCAGAGCGTCCACGACGCCAAGGCTGCTGTGCGTTATCTCCGGAAGGAGGCGGCTAACCTCGGCGTCGACCCGGAGAAGATCGGCGTCATCGGCTGTTCGGCCGGCTGCAACCTCTCCATGATGCTCGCCACGACCGGGCCGGCGGACGGCTTCGACGCCGTCAAGGGCGAGCCTTACCAGGATGTCTCGGCGCGCGTCGCTTGCGCGATTGGTTTCTACGGCGCCGTCGACCTCATGAATTATCATGACATGAAGATGTTCGCGAAGACCCGCGAAGAGGCGCCTGAGCTTTACAAGAAAGGGTCGCCGATCACCTACCTCGACGCCAAGGATCCGCCCATGCTCCTCGTGCACGGTACGGCGGATGTCACCGTGCCGCTCAGCCAAAGCGAAACCTATCTCAAGGTGGCCAAGGCCCAGGGTGCTCCCTGCGTGCTCGAGGTCATTCCTGACGCACCGCACACCTTCGACCTCCAGCCCAAGCAGCGCGACCTACGTCCGCTCGTTACGGCCTTCTTCGATCAGCACCTCAAGGGCAAAACGGCTAAATAAAAAAGGCGCCCGAGCGGGCGCCTTTTTTATTTGCGATCAATCGACAGCTCAGGGCTGTTGATTGTAGGTCGACTTGTCGAAGGCCAGGGCCGTACGGAAATAGAAGTCCGTGACCGGAACGGTGAGGCCAAGGCCGAAGCCCACGCCCTTGCCGAAGCACTTCGCGATGCGCTGGCAGAGCCAGCCCCACCAGACGAAGAGGAGGACGAGGCAGAGTACCTTCGCTCCCTTGTCTTGGGCCTTGAGGAAGGGGATGACGAGCAGCAGCGGCAACGTCCACCAGGCCGAGAGGCCGGCGATGCGCGTGAGCATCACGTGATGGTAGACCGGAACGACGGCCTTCCAGCCTTCGTGGCCGTCCTTCTCGAAGATTAGCCAGAGCCCGCGGATACTGAAGACGATGGCCGCGACGAGCGCCACGGAGAGAAAGCAGACGACGAAGATCTTACCGTAGACTTCGGACGGGACGTCGGCAGCGAGGAGGGAGGCGAACGCAGGGGTGAGGTTCATGACGTCTTTTCTAGGCCAAGCTTGAGGGGAGTCTACTGGCAATCGCCGCTTTATGGCTTAGGCGTCGCTTCTTGTGGCCTTGGGTATCCCCGTAAAGGAGAAGGGCGCCCATTCGGGCGCCCTTCTCATCGCATGGACGGGTCAGTCTTACTTATCCCACTCCAGCGCGCCGCGCTTGAACTCGTAGGCGAGTCCAAGGACGAGGACGCCGAGGAAGACTGCGGTGGCAGCCGTAATCGCGATGCCGGCGGCGAGGAACTCGCGATAGACCAAGGCCCAGGGCACTAGGAAGACGACTTCGATGTCGAAGAGGATGAAGAGCATCGCCGTCACGTAGAACTTCACGGCGAAGCGAGGGTGGGGTTTTCCTTCCATCGGCAGGCCGCACTCGTAGGCCTTGTCCTTGATGTAGTTGCCCTTGGCGCGCTGGCCGAAGAGGTGGCTGACGATCAGGATGACTGCGGGGATGGCGAGACCTAGGACGATCTGCACGAGGGCGGGCAGGTACGTGCTGAGGGACTGGGATTCGGCGGCGGCCATCGGTAGCAGACACAAAAAAGCCCTCGCCTCGGGAGGCAAGGGCTTTTGCGAAAGGGGCCTTATTTGACCTTAATTTCGGGCGAAGTGATGATCGCCGGGGCCGGGCCGGGAATCTGGATGGTCGGCGCCGTGGGTTCGGCCGCGGGCTGCTGCAGGCCTTTCTTGAAGTCGGCCAAGGAGCCGGGGACCTGCTCGGCGAGCCAAGCAGGGGCGACGAAGGCGGCCTTCTTCGTGGTGGCGTTGACCTTATGCTTCGGGTCGGAGTGTTCGACGCGCACGAAGACCTTGCCGGGGTCGTTGGGCGACGTGCCCGCGAGTTTCGCGAACGTCAGCGTGGCGGATGCACCGTCGAAGAGCGTGAGTTTCACCACGGCCGAGCGGACGGCCTTCGCAGCGTCCTTGTCGTCGAGCGCGACGGCGTCGGCGGCGCGGACGGTCGCCAGCGTGGCGACGATATCCTCGATGGCCGGGCCTTCCTTGCCTTCGAAGAGCGTGCCGAGTTCCTTGCGAGAGAAGGCGGCCTTGCCGTCCTTCCATTCGAAGCCGATGGATTTGATCTCGGCGGGTTTGGCCGAGAACAGCGTCAGGTCGACCCACGAAAGCGGGTCGCCTTCGAGGTAGCCCGAGAAATCCGTGCGCACCGCGAATTCCTGGCCGGCGAGGCGGGCGCTGGCGCCGAGGCCGTCTTCCGTCGGCTTGCCGAACTGAATCGTCGTCGGCTTGCCGTCGGGGCCCACTAGCGTGAGCGTGGTGTCGGCGAGGCCGAGTTTCTCGAGGCGCTTGGGATTCGCGGTGAGCTGACCGAAGTTATTCGCCTTCTGCAGTCCGCGGATGAGCGGTAGCAGGCGGTTCTCGACGTCGGCCGGGAGGGAGAGTTTCTCCTTCACCGTCCAGCCATCGGCGGACTTCTCGACCGTGACACTCTTGTTGTTGGCCTTGATCGTGAGCGATTTCGCACCGTCGAGCAGGGCGGCGGCGACGAGCGGCTGTTTGCCAGCTTCGGTCTTGGGCGCTTCGCGGGTGAGACGGACGACCGCAAGGGCGATCAGCCCGAGGACGAGCGTTCCGATGAGCAGGTTCTTATTACGCATGGCGGATTACGAAATCTTGCGGCGACGAGCCAGGGTGTAGAACAGGCCGAAGAGGAGGGCCAGCGCGGGGCCGGCGAGCAGGTTGAGCACCTGCAGGCGACGACCGAGGGAATTGACGTCTTCGCTGAGCCCGCGGCGGATGACGCGGCGTTCTTCGGAGAGCTTGTCGGCCTCGGTCTGGAATTTCTCGATCTCGCGCTGCATCTCGGGCGTGATGACGATGCCCTTGGCGGTGACGCCGCCGGTCTGCTTGGAGAGTTCGGTGATCTTCGCGTTGGCCTCCTCGAGGCGGCGTTCGATCTCGTCGAGCTTCGCTTGGTAGCGGAGCTGGGCGACGCGTTCGAGGTCCTGGACCTTCTTGAAGGGGCGCAGCGAGGTTCCCTTGGAGCGGAGGGTGACGAGTTCGTCGCTGCCGCTGAGGGTCTCGAGGGCGCTGACGACGAAGCCTAGGTTATCGTTGATCGGTTCCATTGCGGCCTGACCGCCGACCTGGCGCTGGCGGACCGTGAACGGGTCCATCATGAAGTCGGAGTCCGCGACCACGAAGAGACGGCCTGGCTTCGCGCTCTTGGCGAGGTGCGGTCCGGGTAGGGGCTTGGCGACTGGCTTCGGCGGCTGGCCGGGCAGGGTGGGCTCAGGCTTGCCGGGAGCGGGCGCGCCCTTCGGGAAGGCGGAGACGAACTCGCCGGACACGGAGGCCACGAGCACGCGGGACTTGCCGTCGGTCTTGAAGGACAGGGCGACCTTCTCGAACGGACCGGCGTTGGCGGAGGCGACGTCGATGGCACCCATACCAGGTCCGCTCATCGTGACGAGGGGTTCGAACTTCAGGCTCTTCTCGGCGCCAGAGATCAGGCCGATCGAGCCGGCTTCCATGAAGGCGAGTTCGCGGAGGTCAGTCGTCAGCGGCGATTCCTTTGAGAACGCGGCGCCGCTAGCGGCGAAGGCCGGCTGGTATTGCACAGGGTCGCCGCGGGAGCTGCGGATCGTAACCGAGCTGGCGGAGTCGCCCATGACGGCGTCGAGGTCGACGTTGACGCCCCAGGCGCGGAGCAGGGCAGGGTCGCTCGCGGCCGTGAGGGCCATCGGTGCCATCATGAAGGGCATGTTGCCCTGCGAGAACTTCTGGATGCGCGAGAGCGGGTCGACGGCGGCGAACACGGGTCCGCCCTTAAGCAGGAACTGGTCGATCGCGTAGGCGAGCTGCTCATCGATGTGGTGGGCGTGGACGAGCGCGACGACCGCGACGTCCTTAGGTAGTTCGCTCGCGGTGGTATTGAGCGTGATCACTTCGTAGGTCTGGCTGAGCTCGGCCAGGAGGAAGTCGGCCGGGCCGGCCTGCTGTTCGCCGCCCTGCGGGACTTGGTTCGTGATCGGTAGCGAGCTGATGAAGGCGAGCTTCGGGCGGTCAAGGCGCGAGGCCGAGGCGATGAGCTTGGAAAGGTCGAACTCCAGGAAGCGTTCGCGCGAAGGGTCGAGCATCGGCAGGGCCTTCACCGTGTCGGCCTGCTGAGCGGTCAGGCCGAGGTAGGCGCTGCCTTGGGCCGCGCGCATCGGGGCGATACCGTGGCGCTGGGCGCGCTGTTCTTCCTTCGTGTCCGGTCGCGGATCAGTGACGATCAGCTTCACCTTGCCGCCGGAGGCCGCGACGTATTCGCGGAGCAGCGTCTCGATGCGGCGCGAGTAGCTTTCGAGGTACGGACGCAGCTTCACGTCGGAGCGGCTGACGAAGAATTCGAGCGTCACCGGGTCGTCGAGTTTGGTGACGATACGCTTCGAGCCCGGCGAGAGCGTGAAGGTGCGGTCGGCGGTGAGGTCGGCGCGGGCGGGGACGGCGCTGGAGATAAGGTTAACGAAGAACGCCGCCGCGAGGACGGCGAAGGTGGCGAGCAGGGCTTGGGAGCGGTTCATGGCTGGGGTTTCCGGTTAGCGGCGTTCGACAATGATGGTGCTCAACCCGAGGCCGGCGAAGGCGACGGAGAGGAAGTAGGCGATCGGGCGCACGTCGACGAGGCCGAGCGTGAACGGTTCGAGGTTGCGCCACAGGCCGAAGCGACGGACTTCGTCGACACCGGCAGAACCGAGCAGGCCGGCGAGGAGTTCGTCGAAGACGCCGTAGCCGACGAGCACGAGGACGAAGCAGGCGAGGAAGCCGGTCACGAAAGCGATGACTTGGCTGCGGGTGAGGGCCGAGGCAATGGCGGCGATGCCGAGGCAGGCGCCGGCGCAGAGGAGCGAGCCCGCGTAGCCGGCGATGATCACACCCCAGTCAGGGTCGCCGAGCCAGCCGACGGTGAGGGCGACGGGGACGGTCATTAGTAGCGCGCAGGCCAGGAAGAGCCACGCGGCGAGGAACTTGCCGAGGGCGGCCTGCCAGACCGTAATCGGCCAGGTCAGGAGGAGCTCGATGGTGCCCTGGCGGCGTTCTTCGGCCCAGAGACGGGCGCCGGCGGCGGGAGCGAGGAACGCCCAGAGCCACGGATGGTAGAGGAAGAAACGATCCAAGCTGGCGATGCCGGATTCGTAGAGCCCGCCGACGAAGAACGCCAGGGACACCGCGAACGCGTTGAACACCGCGAGGAAGACGTAGGCCAGCGGCGTGCGGAAGTAGCCGGCGAACTCGCGGCGGACCATGGCCATGAAAGGCTTGAGTCCGGGTGAGGAGGATTTTTCGGAAGAGGACATGACGATGAGATTAGGCGGTGAGCTGGCGGAAGACGGCGTTGAGGTCGGAGCCGCGCGCGAGGAACTTGTCGCGGGACTCGTCGCAGCGGACTTCGCCCTTCGCGATCACGATGACGCGGGTGCAGAGTTCGCCGACTTCCTCGAGGATGTGGGTCGAGACGATGACGGCCTTGCGGGCGGCCATCTCCTTCAGGATGCGGCGCACCTCGAACTTCTGGTTCGGGTCGAGGCCGTCGGTCGGTTCGTCGAGGATGAGGACTTCGGGGTCGTGGATCACCGCCTGGGCGAAACCTACGCGCATGCGGTAGCCCTTGGAGAGTGTGTCGATCGTCTGCGCGGCGACTTCGTTGAGGCGGCAGAGCTCGAGCGTCTGGCGGACGCTTTCGGCCGGGTTGGCGAGACCGCGCAGGTCGGCGGCAAAGCGGAGGAATTCGCGTACGGTCATCTCGCCGTAGGCGGGCGCGCCTTCAGGCGAGTAGCCGAGGTGCTGCTTGGCCTGGACGGCCTGGTCGGCGACGTCGAAGCCCGCGATCACCGAGGCGCCTTCGTCGGCGCGGAGGTGACCGGTGAGCATCTTCATCGTGGTGGATTTGCCGGCGCCGTTAGGCCCGAGGAATCCGACGACCTCGCCGCGGTCGACGGTGAAGGAGACGGAGCGTACGGCGCGGATGGCGCCGTAGGACTTGGATAGGTTCTTGGCTTCGATGAGGGGCATGGCGAAAGATTAGCGGTTCTGCGGGGTGCCCATGACGGCGAGGCGGATGCCCGCCTGCTGGAGGCGCTCCGCGATGCGGATGATCAGCTGCTGGTTGAACTCCAATTGCTTCACCGCGGCGGCAGGGTGATACCAGTACATGAGGCGGATATTGACGGCCCAGTCAGCGAACTCCGTCACGTGGACGAGGGGCGGGTGGCTGGAGTCGAAGCCTTCATGGTCGACGAGTAGCTCGCGGACGATGGCGACGGCCTCGCGGACCTTCTCGGCTGGCGTGTTGGCCTCGAGGTGGATGAGGTCCTGCGCGCGGATGAAGTCACGGCGGGTGATGTTGACAATCGAACGGGTGGCGAGGTCGCTGTTCGGGATGACGAGTTTCTGGCCGTCCAGCATCATGATCGTCGTGGAGCGCAGGCCGAGGGACTCCACCTTGCCCTCATGGGAGCCGATATTGATGATGTCACCGAGCGTGAAGGGCTGGTCGACGATGAGCATCACCGCGCCGAAGACGTTCTTGATCGTGTCCTGCGAGGCGAAGGCCAAGCCGACGACGGCACCAGCCAGCAGGCCGAGAATCGCGTCCGAGGACTTCGGGTCGATGATCGAGATGGCCTTGAAGGAGCCGACGAGGACGACCGCGATGCGGACCACCGTGGAGAACATCGGGACAAGGATGTCATCGAGTTTGTTCTCGGTCTGGTCGGCGACCTTCTGGGCCCAGGCGATCGGAATGGCGACCATGTAGAAGAGCGCGGCGGTGTGCGCTAGGGAACAGAGGAAGGTGCCGCTCGTGACGGCGAAGCCCAGCCAGCCGATGTGGGCGAGGTAGGGCTTCGTGTCCTTGATAAGAAAGAGCAGGGTGTAGGCCGGGAGGACGTAGGGGAGAGACTTGCCGAGGGCGGCGACGGCGGCTTCGGCGATCGGGCTGGCGCCGAACTTCGTCGAGATCCAGCGCATCAGCTTGCTGGCGATCCAGCCGACGAGGTAGGCGACCGCGACGAAGCCGATGGCGTGGATGATGATGTTGCTCCAGTCTTCGGGCGCCTTGGCGACGACCTTATGGATATCGCCGATGATGAAGTTGTCGGCCTGGATGGCGGCGGGGGCGGCGGCCGTGGCGGGGGTGGCGACGGGGATGGTTTGGGCGAGCGACATGGCGGGGGCGATTTGGGCGAAGGGCTATGTAGGCGGACGGCTCCCGCATTTCAAGCGTCACCGAGCCTCCAATCCGCTTGATGCGGGGCGGACCCCTTGCCACGCTGGGGGACCGGAATGAGCGAAACTAGCGAAAAAAAGCCCGCCAAGCCCGTGGTGCTGACCTGCGCCCAGCCGACCGGACGCCTCCACCTTGGTAATTACCTCGGAGCGGTCCTCAATTGGGGCCGGATGCAGGACGACAACGAGTGCTATTTCGGCATCGTCGACCAGCACGCCATCACGGTGCCGTATGTCCCGGCCCAGCTCCGGGAAAACACCTATTCGTGCCTGGCCCAATACGTGGCCTGCGGTCTCGACCCGGCCCGGAGCCGACTCTTCGTCCAATCCCACGTCATCGGCCACACCGAGCTCGCCTGGATCCTGGGCTGCCTCTGCCCGCTCGGTCAGCTCGAGCGCATGACCCAGTTTAAGGACAAGTCGCGCAAGCAGGAATCAATCGACGCCGGCTTGCTCTTCTATCCGGTGCTCATGGCGGCGGATATCCTGCTTTATAACGCTTCGCTCGTGCCGGTCGGCGACGACCAGAAGCAGCACCTCGAGCTCGCTCGCGACCTCGCCGAGAAGTTCAACCACCGCTACTCCGACACCTTTAAGGTACCCGAGCCCCTCATCTCGAAGGTCGGCTCGCGTATCATGTCCCTGCAGGACCCGACCGCGAAGATGTCGAAGTCCGACCCCAACCACTCCGCGACGGTCTTCATCACCGACCGCCCCGAGGACGTGCGGAAGAAGATCATGTCCGCCGTGACCGACTCTTCCGCCGACGTTCGTTCCGGCCCCGATAAGCCCGGCGTCACCAACCTACTTTCCATTATGTCCGCCTGCACGGGACGCTCGGTCGCCACGCTCGAGTCCGAGTTTGCCGGCAAGGGCTACGGCGACTTCAAGAAGACTGTCGCCGACGCCGTGGTCGCCACGCTCGATCCCGTCCGCGTGCGCTACGACGAACTCATCAAGGATCGCGGCGAACTCGACCGCATCTTCAAGTCCGGCGCCGAACAGGCCCAGGCCACCGCGTTTCGCACGCTCTCCAAGGTCAACCGCAAGGTCGGCTTCGTCGAGCGCCCACGCTAATCACCCCCTTACCCCGCACCCCAATATGAACCGCGAACTCGAGAAACTGCTCAAAGAAAAATGGTTCCTAGTCGCCGCCGACCTGATCGCGGTGATCGCAATCCTGGTCGTGATGCCTGATAAGCGCGACGGCCTGGATACCTTCCTGATCATGTGCGCCATCCTCGCCGCCTCGTTGATCGTGGTCATCCCGGTCCTCAAGGACGGTGGCAGCAAGGTTGAGCGCCAGGCCGAGCAGGCCCGCCTCCGCGCCAAGCTCGCCGAGGAGATCGACCTGCAGCGCGATAACGTCCGCGCCGGCAACGAAGCCCTGAACCGCCGCATCGCCGAGGTGGAGATGTCCGCGCAGAAAGCCGCCGAGGCTTCCGCCGTGGCCGTCGCCCAGCGCGCGTCCGCCGAGATCAATGCTATGAAGGCCGCCCTCGCTGCGCTGGAGAAGAAACTCCAGGAAGCCGACGCCAAGGCCCAGTCCACCGAGGCGCTCGACGAGTTGTCCGACAAGGTCGACGCGTTGGCTACGACCGTCCGCGCCGTGGTCGCCGACGCCGACGAGGCCGTCGAAGCGGCGGGCAAGGCGAAGGCCGAAGCCGCGCAGGCGCTCGAAGCCGAACTCAAGTCCGTCCGGGATGAACTGAAGAAGGCCGCCAAGTCCGCCGAAAAGTCCCTCGATAAGGTCGAATCATCCCTTGAAGCCATCCGTGAAGAGGTGCGTGAGATCCGCGCAAACCCTCCGGTGGCCTCCGCTCCTAGCAGCCCGTCCGTGACGGCGTCGGAGACGGAGGCCGTGTCCGCCCCTGCTGAGGTTGAAGAGGAGGAAGAGGAAGACGAAGAGGTCATCGAGGAGATTGAGGAAGAAGAGGCCCCCGCTGCTTCCGTTCCCGAATCATCCGTCGCCGGCACGGGTACCGCGCTCATCGTGAACCTGATGATTGGCATCGGCAACAAGCCGTTCGTCCGCGGCACCGGCCCGGGCCTGAGCCAGGACAAAGGCGTCCCTATGAGTTTCCTCGGTATCGGACGCTGGCAGTGGGTCTCGCCGGATCCCGAGGCTCCCGCCACCGTCGAAGTCTGGAAGAACGATCAGTCTCCGATGGGCGAACCCCTGCATATTTCCGGCGGCGAACCGCTGGAAGTCGACGAAGGCCACTTCGGCGGCGTCTGATATGCTGAGCCTCCTGGCCGCCTGCGCATGGTTGGCCGCGGCCGAGCCCGTGCCGCCGGCGCCGGCGCACATCTTCTCAAGCGACACGCCCATCGCGTTGGTCGCCGGGGAGAAGTTGACGGAGGTCAGCTTCGTTGCCGCACACTGCGTGGCCTTGCAGCGACATCTCGAATTCGCGCTCAACCTTCCGCCCCCGCCGCCCCCGCTCGCGCGGCTCGAAGTGGCGGACATCCCCGGTTTGGCTCCGCTTGAAACGAGGGTCGGCGCCGGCACGGTGCTCGTCGTCGTTCGGCTGGGTGACGGACTGGAGGCTCCCGGCCGTGCGGCCGAAGCGGCGGCCCGCGCCTGGCTGGCACGGGTCGCGTTGGTCGCGGGCAAGCCGGCGAACGCGAGCGAGCCTTGGGCGCGTCAGGCCTTGGCCTGCGAGGTAATCGCGCAGCTGCGTCCGTCGATGAACGATTACTGGTATCGCGAAGGGCGGCAGACGATTCCCGCTACGTTGGCGGACATCGTGGCGGGCAAGGCACCCGACCGGGAGGCTTTCCTTTTCTGGCGCGCCTTGCGTCAGACGCTCGGCGCTCCCGTCGAGCAATCCAAGGCGTTGATTGCCTCCGCCCATGGGGATTCCGTCCTCAAACTACTGGCAGCGGCGGCCAAGTCGCCCGACGAATGGTGGCTTGTCCATCGCGCCGAACTGCTGCTCTCCCGTGCCCCCGTCAGCCTCGGTCTACACGAATCGGCGGAGTCGCTCGACGACATCTCTCGCTTCGTCTTCGACGTCGGCCATGGCGACGAACTCATCTCCGGCAACGACCTGCCCAAGCATCGCGCCCTGCCGGCCGTGAAGGCCAGCATGCAGGGGCGACTCTCCGGACTGCGTCGCGAGATCCTCCGCCAGAACCCCGTCTTTCATAATTCCTGGCGTACTTTCGGAGCCTGGCTGGAGCGGTTTCCCGAGGCCAAGCCGGAGGAGCTTGCGGCCTTATGGGCGGAGTATCAGCAGGAACGGAAGCTGGCCGACGAACTGCGTCGGGAAGTCGAAGCCGCGATGAACTTGGTCGTCCCGGCCGCCAAATAGGCGGGCAGGGCGGCTTAGTTCGACTGCTTACCGTCGACCGTCTTCGGGAGCATCTGGTCGGCCAGGGTCACGCGGAAGAGGTTGATGGCCATCCAGAACACGCCAGCGAGGCAGAGGCCGCAATAGGCTGCGCCCAGAAGGACGGCGGTATCGCCGCGCTCACCCCAAGGCACGTGCTTCTTGAGGATCGAGGTGATCCAGACGAAGAAGACCACCGTCAGGACGAGGTCGATGACGACCGCCTGCTTGGTGATGAGCTTGGGCTTCATGTTATCCATGGGGTTGCATTGGTGCGTTTCCCGTCCGCCCTGTCAATCCCGCCTCGCCCATAAGGGGGTCGGACCCCATCTCCGCCCTTGCCTCGCTGGCATACCCGTTCACCCTGCCCGCCCCGAGGGGTGCGTAAGCCCTTCACCGACCCACTTTATCACGTCAAAAATGGCCGAAGAGCTCAAGGATACCCTCAACCTGCCGGTGACCGACTTTCCCATGCGGGCCGGCCTGGCCGAACGCGAACCCGTCCGCATCGCCCATTGGGAGCGTAACGGTCTCTATGGCCAGATTCAGGCCCGGGCCGCCGGCAAGCCCGCCTTCGTCCTCCACGACGGCCCGCCTTTCACCAACGGCGACGTCCATATCGGCACCGCCCTCAATAAACTGCTCAAGGACTCCATCCTCCGTTATAAGTCCATGCGCGGTTTCCGGACGCCTTACGTCCCCGGCTGGGACTGCCATGGCCTCCCGATCGAGCACAAGGTGATGAAGGAACTGCAGGCCAAGAAGCAGTCGCTCGACGCCCTTGGCGTCCGCAAGGCCTGCGCCGAATTCTCCGCCGCCTATATCGAGAAGCAGCGCGGCCAGTTCAAGCGCCTCGGCATCCTCGCCGATTGGCAGTCCGAATACCGCACAATGGATCCGGCATATGAAGCCGAGATTCTCAAGGGCTTCGCGTGCTTCGTCGAGAAGGGCTTGGTCTACCGTTCGAAGAAGCCGGTGTATTGGTCCATCCCTTGCCAGACCGCGCTCGCCGAAGCCGAGATCGAATACAAGGACAAGCGCTCTTACTCCGTCTGGGTCGCCTTCCCGGTTGCTGATCCCGCCGCCAAGCAGCTCGCGCCCGCGCATCCGCTGTCCGTCGTCATCTGGACCACTACGCCGTGGACGTTGCCCGCGAACCTCGCGATCGCCGTGCACCCCGAGCTCGAATACGTCGAGGTCCGCCATGGCGACCGTTCGTTCCTTGTCGCTTCCGCGTTGCGCGAAGCGTTCGTCGCTGCCTGCGCACTCGAAGGCGCCACCGACGGCTTTAAGGTCAAGGGCCGTGCGCTCGAAGGCCTCCAGCCGCACCATCCTTTCATCGACCGCGCCTCGCCGATCGTACTCGCCGATTACGTCACGACCGACGCCGGTACCGGCTGCGTGCACACCGCGCCCGGCCACGGCCTTGAAGACTACCAGACCGGCAACAAGTATGGCATGGAGCCTTATTGTCCCGTGCGCGACGACGGCACCTACGCCGACGACGGCAAGGTCCCGGCCTCGCTCGTGGGCATCACCGTCCTCGAGACCGACGGCAAGAACCCCGCGAACATCGCCGTGCTTGAACTACTCAAGTCTAAGGGCGCGCTGCTCAAGGCACAGAGCTTCGAACATTCTTATCCGCATTGCTGGCGCTCCAAGACGCCAGTCGTCTTCCGCGCGCTCGACCAGTGGTTCGTCGGACTTGATCGCGGTGACCTGCGGAAGCAGGCCCTCGCCGCCGTCGGCGACGTGAAGTGGATCCCGGCTTCCGGTGAGAACCGTATCCGCGCCGCCCTTGAAGGCCGTCCGGATTGGTGCATCTCGCGTCAGCGCGCCTGGGGCGTGCCGATCCCGGCTTTCTATTCTCCGTCCAAGGGCGAATCCTATCTCGACGGCGCCGTCGTCCGTCACGTCGCCGAGCAGGTCGCCACGCGTGGTGGCGATTGGTGGTGGGCCTCCTCCGTTGAGGAAGTCCTCGCCGGCGCCCCCGTTCCCGCCTCCTGGCCCAAGGATCTCCGCAAGGGCACCGACACGCTCGACGTGTGGATCGATTCCGGCTCCAGTCACCTCGCCGTCTGCGCCAAGCATAAGGACCTGCACTGGCCGGCCGACCTCTACCTTGAAGGCTCCGACCAGCACCGCGGCTGGTTCCAGTCTTCCCTCTGGACGGCCATCGCCGTGAAGGGCTCTGCGCCGTATCGCGCCGTCCTCACGCACGGTTTCGTCGTGAACGAGAAGCGCCAGAAGATCTCGAAGTCCGACGGTAAGCCACAGACCGCCGACGATTACGTCAAAAAGTACGGTGCCGACATTGTGCGCCTCTGGGTCGCTTCTGAGAACTACCAGAGCGACATCCCGCTCTCCGACGCGATCTTCGAGACGATCTCCAATCAGTATCGCAGCATGCGTAATTCGCTGCGCTACCAGCTCGGCAATCTCTTCGACTTCGACGCCGCCCAGCACGCCGTGCCGGTGGAGAAGATGACCGCCATCGACCGCTGGGTGCTCGTCGAGACCGCGAAGCTCGTCCGCGAAGTCACCGACGCCTGCGAACGCAATGAGTTCCACCGCGCCGCCGCGGCCCTCGCCGGCTTCACGACCGGTACGCTCTCTGCCACCTACCATAACGTGGTGAAGGACCGGCTCTACACCACCGCGCCCGACGACCCGATGCGCCGCTCGACGCAGACCGCAATCGACATTGTCCTGCGCGCCTACCTAAAGCTCATCGCTCCGTTCGTACCGTTCACCGCCGACGAAGCCTGGTCTCACCTCAACGCCAAGTCCGAGTACACCGACGCTTCCAACGTACACCTGCAGGATTGGCCCGCGATCGATGCCCGCTGGGAAGATGCCGCCGGCGTGGCCGCCCATGCCGCGGTCGCCCGCATCCAGGCCTTGGCCGCCCAGGTTAACGTCCCCATGGAGCGCCTGCGTCAGGACAAGAAGATCGGCCAGTCCCTTGAGGCCTCGGTCGTCGTGACCGGCGACGCGGCAGATGCCGATTTCGCCCTGTTGGCCGCCCAACAGGCCCTCCTGACCGAGCTTTGGATCGTCTCCTCGGTCCAGCTCAAGCCCCAGCCTGGCACCGCCTTGGCCTTCGCCGTCGATAAGGCCGAAGGCGTCCGTTGCCCCCGCTCCTGGCGATGGGTCCCCGCACTTGTGGAAGCCGGCAGATTTGGTATGGTATCTCCACGTTGCCGCGAGGCTCTCCTTTCCAAATACCCGCAACTCTAACCCTCCTTTCCGATGCCCAAGAAAAACGATCCCAAGAAGTCCGCCAAGAAGCCTGTGCCCGCTCCCAAGGCCAAGGCGAAGCCCTCGGCCAAGCCCGTACCGAAGCCGCTCGCCAAGGTGGCTCCTGCCAAAGGCAAGCCGGCCGCCCCGGTCAAGGCCGTTAAGGCCGTCACAGCTCCGGTCGCTAAGGGCAAGGGTGCCAAGGCTGCTCCGGTCGTCGCTGTGAAGAACGTGAAGGGCGCCGCCGCCTCTCCCGCCAAGGGCGCGAAGGGTGCGAAGGCTCCCAAGGTCGATCATGCCGTCCAGAAAGGGCTGCTGAACAAACACCGCGACGAGCATCATCAGTCGGACGCGTTGGTCGTCACCCCGCGCCCGAAGCTCCAGTTCTACACGATCAACGAGCTCAAGTCCTATCTCGAGAAGCGCAACAAGTCCAAGTCCAAGCTCAACGTCTGGGTTCCCGACGAGGAGCGTAAGGCGCGCGAGAAGGCCGCCGCCGCCGCTCGCTCGCAGGGCAGCCGTTCGAACAATATCGCTACCGCTTCCATTTCCGACCTCCTCGGAGGTTCCAATCCTTTCCGTAAGGGTGAAGGCTTCGTTGACGAATCCAAGCAGGTCCCTGAGAAGTTCCGCCGTTACTATCGCCTCTTGGTCGACATGCGCGATGCGCTGCACAAGGGCCTCGCCTTCCACTCTGAGTCGGCCCTCAAGAAGTCGGGCAAGGACGATGCCGGTGACCTTTCTGGCTACTCGCAGCACCTCGCCGACGCCGGCACCGACACCGCCGACCGCGACTTCGCGCTCTCGCTCATTTCGAACGAGCAGGAAGCCCTCAAGGAGATCGCTGATGCAATCGAACGCATGAAGAAGGGTTCATACGGTACCTGCGAGATCACCAGTAAGCCGATCCCGGCCGCACGCCTGATTGCCGTTCCCTTCACCCGCTATTCCCTCGAAGGCCAGAAAGACCTCGAGCGCAACCGTCGTGCTCATCGTCGCCGCGGCGGCAATCCGCTCGGCGAGATCGGCGATGAAGTCGGCTTCGGCACTGGTGGCGGTGGGAATGAAGACGAGCCGAGCGATTCCTGAGCGGCCTTCGGTCCATGCTATCTCGCCTCCGCCCCTATCTGTCCTTCTGGGCGGTCTGCGTGGTTGCGATCGTCGTGGACGTCGCGACCAAGCTGCTCGTCGTCCGGCACATTCCGTTTGGGGCCTACTTCTCCAACGATCCGGCCCGTCCGCCGATCATGCTGTTCGACCGGCTCTGGATTGTGCATGTGGGCAATAAGGGTGCGGCCTGGGGTCTCGGTGCCGAGCATGACGTCCGCCCATTTCTCATCTTCCTTGCGCTGGCGGTGCTCGCGCTCGTCTGGCGCTGGCGCCAGCCGCTGTTGCGTGAGCTCCAGGGCGGCCAGCTCGCCTTCGGCTTGTTCGTCGGCGGCACCTTGGGCAACGTCCGCGACCGCCTGTTCGGCGACCACGTGATCGACTTCATCGACGTGCATCTGCCGTATTACCGTTTCCCGGCCTTCAACGTGGCTGATTCCTGCATCTGCGTCGGCGTGGGCCTTTATATCATCATGTCTTACCGGCATGACCGCCTGCGCCGCGAGGCCATCGTCTCGCATGGTGGCGAGGATCCGCCCGCTGGCGCATGAGCCTGCGCTTCGACGTCGCCGCCCATCCGGGTGCCCTGGCGTACAAGCTGCTCGCCGGGCTCGTCGTCCCGCGCCCCATCGCGCTCGTCACCACGATTGATGCGGCCGGCGTCGTCAACGCCGCGCCGTTCTCGTTCTTTAACGTCATGGGTGCCGAGCCGGCCATCGCCGTCTTCGCGCCGGCCGATCGCGACGATGGCACCCCGAAGGACACCGCCGCGAACCTGCTGGCTAACGGCGAGTGCGTGATCCACCTGTGCGACGAAGCGGTCGCGGCGATGATGGTCGAGTGCGCTCGCCCGCTTCCGCCTGGTGTGAGCGAAGTGCCGCGCGCGGGCTTCACGCTCGCGCCGTCTGAGCGCGTCCGTTCCCCGCGGTTGGCCGAATGTCCCGTGGCGCTCGAGTGTCGCGTGCTGGATATCCGTAAGTACGGCGAGAATCGCCTGGTCGTCGTTGAAATCCTGCTCGCCCATGTGCGTGAAGGCGTCGCCGACCCGTCGACGTGGAAGGTGGACTACGCGCAGTACGCGCCGATCGGCCGCCTGAACAGCCCGGACGGTTACGCACGCACGACGGACCGCTTCACGCTGCGCTTCCCGTCGGAGGACTGATCAGATTCCCTTCGAGAGGCGCTTCACTACCGTCGCGAAATCATCCGGCCGCGGTGCGATAACTTCAAATTCCTTGCCCGAGACTTTGCCGGTGACGCGAGCGATGCGCAGCAGCAGTCCGCGGTGCAGTGGCTTGTCTTCGCCTTTGTTGAGGCGGCCCTTCGGGGTCGTGTCGGTGAGCGTCACGCGGCCTGAGCGGCCATATTTCAATTCGCCGGCGATGCGGATGCCGCATTCGGTGGCGTGGATGCGGACTTGATCGCGACGAGGGAAGGGCGTGTGCGCGGTCCAGATGCGCCAGCGTCCGCAGGCGCGGCCGGGTTCGAAGCGAGTCTGGGCGTGCTTACCGTTGCGGTGCGAGACGAAGGCGCGCTCCTGCGAATCGTCCATGCCCACGGGCAGGTCACAAATGCCCGCGTCTTCCGGGGCGTCTTCCGTGCGCGCGATGAATTCGAAGTCGAAGCGGAATGCGCCGGAGCCGAGGGCTTCGCGCCAGTCGGCCATCGAGGTCGCGCGGTCGGCGATGATTGCGATACCGGCGGATTCTGGTTCGGGGCCGAAGATCGCGGCGGGTTCGGCGAGGCCGAGTCGGACCATCTCCGGCTTGCCGGCTTCGAGCTGCACGCGCAGCTGCCCGAGCAGGGTGGGCGCGCCTTTCTGCCAAGGGTGTTCTTCCAGGGCGACGCCGCTGGGTTTGTCGAGCGCGACCCAGCCGGGGCCAGAGGCCAGCACGGTGATGCGGTAGGCTTCCTCGCCGAGCAGACCGGCGGCGAAACCGATGGTGGTGGGGGGCTGGTCGGACATTTCCGGGGACAAAAAAACCCCGGCGCCTAGGCGACGGGGTTGGTGGCGGGGCCAGCCGGCATTACTTCTTGGCGGCAGCGAGCTTCTTCGCGAGGCGAGCCTTGATGCGGTTCGCCTTGTTGCGGTGGATCACGCCGGTCTTCGCGGCCTTGTCGGCGGCGGAAGCGACCTGGG
This sequence comes from Verrucomicrobiota bacterium, assembly GCA_026397955.1. GTDB lineage: Bacteria > Verrucomicrobiota > Verrucomicrobiia > Opitutales > UBA953 > UBA953. Next base: position 21,255 of record JAPLTV010000029.1, read on the forward strand.
AGGCGGAAGCAACTACGTTCTCACCGGTCAGGCTCTTGACGAGGGACTTGAGGCGGGTGCGGACGATCTTGTTATGCTCAGCGCGACGGGCGGTCTGGCGGATGCTCTTCTTGTTAGCTTTGATGTTGGCCATGTGAGTGAGTAGGGAAGCGGGGGGTGCCCCTCGGAGTCAACGCGGATTTGAGGGTCCCAGGCAGGGAGAGGCCCCTTTTTGAGGGGCCTCATGAGTCCTGCTGGTGGAAGGGGTGGGATTCGAACCCACGAACAGCGAAGCTGAACGGATTTACAGTCCGCGACCTTTAGCCACTTGGATACCCTTCCGGCCAACAGGATGGGCAACTTGGCAGTGCCGCAGGCCCATGACAAGCGCTTTCGCTGGACTTAATGGGCCTTTCTCCGGGCGCTGTGGGGGCCTTTTTTGCCCCTTCACACCGGCGAGGCATCGCTTAGGCTCCGCCTATGCGGAAAACGCCTCTGGTCGTGCTGATCGACGGCAACTGCGCCCTGTGCAACGGCACGGCGGCCTGGCTGGCCCGCCGTAACGTCGACGGTGTTATGGTCTTCGCGACGAACCAAGGCGAGGTCGCCCGCATCGCCGGGGAGCCGCCGGGCGGCGACATGGGCACGATTGTCGTCTGGGATGGGTCACGTCGGCTGGTGCGTTCGGGCGCCGTGCTCCTCCTGTTGCGGACGCTCGGCGGATTTTGGAGGCTGCTGGCATGGTTGGCTTGGCTCTGTCCGGACGTCGTTCGCGATTTCATCTATGACCAGGTTGCCCGCCGCCGCCATCGTTTCGCTGGGCCGTCCTCCTGTACGCGCTTGAGCCCGTACGACCTCGCGGAATAGAAATAACACCATGAAGTTCCTGCCCCGCGCCCTTCTGCTCATCTGCGCGCTACTCGGCGCGGGTTGCGCGATGCCTGACGCGAAGCGTGACGCCGACGATCAGCAGCGACGGCTCATGGACGACTCCGATGAGCGCAAGGCGCGCCTGCAGGCGCGCGGTACGCTGAGTCCGCAGGAGTATGAAGCCATGGCGCTCAAGATGGGTTGGACGACCAAGGGCGCGCCGGGCCTCCCGCCGCCGCCGACGACCGAAGAACTCGAGAAGCGCGTCAAGGCCGCCGAGACGAATCGCTGATGGCTTACGTCCTGCGTCGCCTACTGGAGATGGTCCCGGTGCTACTCGTTGTGGTAGTCGCCACCTTTTTCCTCGCGCACGCGGTTCCGGGCGGTCCTTTCGATAAGGATCGGCCGATGCCAGCGGAAGTGAAGGCGCGCCTTGAGCAGTATTACGGCCTGGATCAGCCGACCCATGTCCAGCTCGGTAATTATATCGTCAGGCTCGCGCAGGGCGACCTCGGTCCGTCCATCAAATATCCCGGCTGGTCCGTCCGCGAGGTTATCGGGGCGCGCATCGGCGTCTCCGTCTCGCTCGGCCTCGTTGCGTTGCTGCTCGCGGTGCTGGTCGGCGTGCCGGTCGGAGTGCTTGCCGCTTCGCGGCCCAACAGCTGGCTCGATCGCGTGCCGATGGGCTTCACGCTCGTGGGCATCTGCGTGCCGTCTTTCGTACTCGGCCCAATCCTCGCGCTCATCTTCTCGCTTGGCTTGGGCTGGCTTCCGCCGTGCGGTTGGGGCTCAGCGATCCATTTCGTACTGCCCGCCTGCACGCTCGGGCTCATCACCGCCGCGCCGCTGGCCCGTCTCACGCGCGGTTCGCTCATGGAGGTACGTTCCTTGGATTACATCCGCACCGCCCGGGCCAAGGGCGTGCCGCCGCTGCGCGTGTGGTTCGTGCACGCGCTGCGGAACGCGCTGCTGCCCGTCGTCACCTACCTCGGACCCGCCGCGGCCGGCCTCGTCTCGGGCTCCTTCGTCATTGAATCGCTCTTCGACGTCCCCGGTCTGGGGCGTCTCTTCGTCACCGCCATCATCAACCGCGACGTCATGCTGATCCTCGGCACGACGATTGTCTACGCGGCGGCGCTGCTCTTCCTCAACCTCGCGGCCGACCTGGCTATCGCCGCACTGAACCCCAAGGTGGCCCGCGACCGATGAGCGATCCCATTGTCGAATCACTCGGCTCCGAAAGCGGCTGGCAGCGTTTCCTGAAGGACCGTGCGGCGGTCTGGTCGGCGTGCTTCCTCCTGTCGATCTCCGCGGTCTGCTTCCTGTCGCCGATGATCGCGCCGTATCCGTACATGGAGCAGAATCTTGCACACAGCGCGATGGCGCCGTCCTCGGCGCATTGGCTCGGCACGGATCTCCTTGGTCGCGACGTCCTTTCGCGCCTGCTGCAAGGCGGCATGATCTCGCTCTTCGTCGGCTTCATCGCCACCGCCGTCGCGCTGGTCGTGGGCATCTGCTACGGCGTGCTTGCGGCGGAAGTCGGTGGCCGCGCCGAGGACGCCATGATGCGCTTCGTCGACATCGTGAGCACCTTGCCGCTGACACTCATCGTGATCCTCTGCACGGTCGTCTTCGGCCAGAACATGCCGATGATTTTCCTGGCCGTCGGCGGTGTCTCGTGGCTGACTATGGCGCGTATCATCCGCAACCAGACCCGCGAGATGAAGGCTTCGCAGTTCGTGCAGGCCGCCGAATCGCTCGGCCAGTCGCGCTGGGGTATCTTCCGCCGGCACTACCTCCCCAATCTCGCCGGCACCATCGCCGTGTGCGCGACGCTCACCGTCCCAGGCGTCATGCTCCTCGAGGCCTTCGTGAGCTTCCTGGGGCTCGGCGTGAAGGCCCCGATGACCTCCTGGGGCCTAATGATCAAGGAAGGGGCCGACATCATGGAGGAGTGTCCCTGGCTGCTGATCTCCCCCTCCATCGTCTTCGCGCTCACGCTGCTCTCCCTGAATTTCCTCGGCGACGGCCTGCGTGACGCCTTCGACCCGCGGTCCTCCCGTAAGTAAACCATGCCGCTGCGCCGCTACATCGTCATCAAGCCCGACGGAGCCGAGGGGGATGAGTTCGAGGCCGACCTTCCGCCGGAGGCGCCCGACTTCACGCATCACCCCGTGACGAAGGAGCCGTGCCGCCGGGTGCTCGAGTCGCCCACGCTCACGACCAAGTACGGCGAGGGCGCCATGAAGCAGGGCCTAAGCGACAAGCGTCTAGCCCAGGCCGGCTTCCAGCGCTTGGAGAAGGACGGCAAGGGTGGCTGGAATAAGCTCAACTGAGTTCCGGACCCTCGGCGACCTCCCCAAATGAATCACCCCGCCGGGTGGCGGGGTGAAGCATCGTCAGGGTGGGCGTTTCCGCCGTGTAAATTAACTTAGGCCTTGGCAGCAGCGGCCGACTCTTCGCGCGCACGCTTCACGAGCGACTTCGCGGTGTCGGACGGCTGGGCGCCGAGCTTGACCCAATGGTCGACGCGCTCGACGTTGATCACCAGACCCGGGGTCTTACCACGGGCGCGGGGATTGTAGTTGCCGAGGACTTCGACGAAACGGCCGTCACGGCGGATGGCTTGTTCGGCGACGACGAGACGGTAGGTCGGCTCGTTTTTCGTACCGAAGCGTTGGAGGCGGATGCGTAGCATTGGATTTGGAGAAGGTGGTGTGGTTATCGCCCTTAGAGGGTTTTCAAAAGACGGATGTGCAAAAACGCAGGAGGGAGGGAGCGAGTCAAGCATTCCCCAGAAGGTTTTGTTAAAAAATCACCTGCACCCGCCAGGCCCTTCGTTAAAACACACATAACAAGCCACTGTTAATAAGTGGGTTAGGCTGTATCCTGCGTATAGGGGGTAGGGAGGCCTTTTCGGTCGGCTTCCAGCTTGGCCTCGAATCTGGGCACAAAAAACCCCGCCAGTTGGCGGGGTTTCGGGGAAGCCGGAGAGGGCTTACTTGGCAGCAGCGGCCGCGGCAGCAGCAGCGGCGTGCTCGGTCGGGTCGAAGCGCTTTTCTTTGACCTTGGTCGCCGACTTGCCCTGGCGGTCGCGGAGGTAGAAGAGGCGGGCGCGCATGACCTGCGAAACGCGTTCGACTTCAATCTTCTCGATGTTGGGGGAGTGGACCGGGAAAGTGCGCTCGACACCTTCGCCGAAGGAGATGCGGCGAACGGTGAAGGTGGCGTGGATGCCGCCGCCCTTACGCTGGATGACGATGCCAGAGAAGGTCTGGGTGCGCTCCTTGTCGCCTTCGCGAACCTTGGTGGCTACCTTGACGCCGTCGCCGACCTTGAAATCATGGTCGCCGCGGGCGGTCTTCAGCTGGGGCTGGGTGGCAAATTGGATGAGGGGATGGTTGCTCATGGCTGGTGTTCTTGGTCTTTCATCAGGTCCGGTCTGCGTTGCTTTGTCTTCTCTATTTGCCTTTCCCGACGCCATTTTTCGATTTCGGCGTGATTTCCTCCTAGGAGGACGGGGGGCACCTCGAGACCATCGTAAACAGCGGGTCGGGTGAACTGCGGAAAGGCGAGCAACTTGCCGTTGTAACTATCCCCCGTCAAGGAGTTTTCCTCCCCGAGGACCCCAGGGAGCTGTCGGCCGAGGCAATCGACGAGGACGCAGGCCGGCAAAGTGCCATTAGTGAGCACATAATCGCCGATCGAGACCTCCCGGGTGACCTTCTTATCCCGGAAGCGCTGGTCGATGCCCTCATAATGACCCGAAACGAGGATTAAGTGGCTCTTTTGGGCCAGTTCCTTGGCTAGCTTATTGGTCAACTGTTCACCATCCGGGCAAAGGTAGATGACTTCGCAGTCCGGGGTGGACAGGGCTTCGACGGCGTCGAAGAGGGGTTGGCAGCTCATGAGCATGCCGGGCCCGCCGCCGTAAGGCATGTCGTCCACTTTGCGGTGCTTGTCCTTGGAATAGGCGCGGAGGTCGTGGGCCTTGAACTCGATCAGGCCCTTATCGATGGCCTTGCCGATGACCGACTCCTGGAGGAAGCCGTCGGCCATGGCGGGGAAGAGGGTGACTAGGTCGATGCGGATGGCCACGGTGATCGCGACCATCCAACAGCCGAAAGGCCGCCGAGGGCAAGCCGTCCCTGCGACTCCTTACTTCTTCTTCGCCGTCTTAGGCTTGGCGTCCGTGCGCTGGTCCATCTTCACGCCGGCTTCGGCCGGGACGGCCGCGCCGACTTTCTCGACGTCGGAGGTGAACAGATACTTCCACACGTCCTCCTGCAGGGGGCGGCCTTGGGCGTCCTTCGGCGAACCTTTGCTCGGCGTCACGTAGCCATGGCCCTTCGCGGCCTGTTCCTTGTCGGTGCCTTTGAGCGGAGCGTCGGTGATGAGGCGGCGCGAATTTCCGAACGGAGCCTTCTCCTTCTCGGTGTTCACGATCGTTCCGAACTGGTTGAGGCCCAGCATGAGCCAGGAGCGCTGGTAGTGCTGTTCGCTCCAGCCGCCGTCGAGGACGTGGCTGTAGCCGAAGAAGCGGTTCTTGGGCGTGGCCGACGGGCCGGCTTGCCAGTCTTCGGTGTTATCGCGCGGTCCGCAGAACATGATCACGCGCGCGACCTTCTGGTGCATCGCGAAACGCGCGGAGGAAGTGGCGCCGTGGGACGAGCCGCCGACGACGACCTTGGTCCAGTCGAGTTCCTTGCCGCCCGCGGTGAGGAACTGTTCCCAGCGGCCTTGCGGGTGTTTCTTCACGAGCCACTGCACGAGGCGCGTGGCGCGTCCCTTGGCGGAATCGGCTTCGGCGATCTCAATCGACTTCGAAGCGTCGACGCCGGCGGTGGCCTCGAGGCGGATGTTGCCGAGATGCTGCGTGTCGGCGGGAACGGTGTTGAGCGAGCCGAACCAACCGCGGGCGTAGGCGACGCTGATATGGTGGTAGCCGTAGCCGTTGACCTTTTCGGCGAGGACTGGGTTGTGGCCCATCAGCCAAACGACGAGCTGTCCTCGGGGAGCGACGCGCGTGTCGACATCGGCGGTCTCCGTGTCGGCAGGTTTTCCTTTGCTCTCCAGGTTGAAGTCGATGTCGGGGTAAGACTTCGCGGCCGGGTCGACCTCGCTGGCACGCACCGTGAGGTGGTAGGCCTGGGGCTTCGGGTCGTTGAACTTCACGGGGGCATCGGCGGCGAAGGACGCGACGAGTCCGAGGAATAGGCAGGCTAGGGCGGAGCGCATGGGGATAACTCCTTCATGCCCGTCCCTTGCGGAGGAGCAATGCGATTTGCTTGGTAGGGTTAGGACGGATACATGGTTCGAGGTTCGGCGTTCCCAGCCGCCAACCGCTATCCGCTGGCCGCCAACTCCTCCTACTTGGGCAACTTGCCGTCGACGTAATCGAGGGCCTTCTCGATCGTAGCCTTCGGGGCCCACTGGTGGCCGCCTTCGAATTCGAAGACCTGCAGGCGATCGCCCTGCGTCTCGCGCAGCTGCTTGATCTCGCCACGATTGGAATCCTTGTTGCCCATGGTCAGGGCAACGGCGGGAATCTGTACGCCGCGCAGGCCCTGGATGCCGTTGTCGAGCTGGCCGACGCCGGCGCCTTGCAGCACCACGCCGCCGAAACCATCGCCGATGCTGGCGAAGACCGAGCTCGCGCGGGATGCGCCGGAGAAGCCGGTGCATACCTTGCGGCCGGCGGCGAGGCGGAAGCGTTTCTCGGCGTCCTGGTTGGCGGCGAGGAAGTTGCCGACGCTCGGGTCCCACGGTCCGTTCTTGGATTCGTCGAGGAGGATGGCGATGTAGCCGTGCTTCTTGATCCAGTCAGCCATGTTGCCCATCGACGCGTTGCCGCCGGGCGAGGCGATGAAGATCGCGGGCCAGCTCTTGCTTGCGTCGCCGTGATAGCCCTTCGGCAGCACGACGCGGTAATGGTAGACGCCGGAATATTTCGAGTAGCCGCCGTTGTGGTCACAGGCGATGCGCGTCTCGACGCCTTCCTTGATGACGAGGCCGTCGGGGGTCGTCCGCGCCGCGGGGGTCGCGGGTTCGGCGGCGCCGACGAGGGCGGAGAGCAGGACAAGGAGCAGGGCGGGGTACCGGCGCATGCAGAAGGGGTAGGCTTGAACCGCTCCGAGGGCAAGCGTGGTTGCGGCTTGGAAGCGCGCCCGGGTTGCTCCATAGCCTTACGCCGTGTCCCGTCCCGTCGCCCAAGTGCCCGTGCTCGAAGTCTCCCGCCTGCGGATCGCACGCGACGACAAGGTCATCCTGCGCGGCTTAGATTGGCGCGTGGAGCCAGGGCAGCACTGGGTGATCCTCGGGCCGAACGGCTCGGGCAAGTCATCGCTGCTCGCCGCGCTCACAGGTTATTTCGCCCCGACCTCTGGTTCACTTTCGGTCCTCGGCGAAACCTTCGGCCGCAGCGATTGGCGCGAACTGCGTCGTCGCATCGGCCTCGTGGGGCCCTCCGTTGCCGCTATGATCCAGCCTTCCGAGCCCGCGCTGGCCGTCGTGGCCGGTGGCGTTGACGGGCTCATCAATCTTTGGCGCCGTCCGAAGCCAGCGACTCTCATGCTCGCGCGTTGCCTGCTTCGTTTGCTCAAGGTCGGCGGACTCGCGGCCCGCCCGTGGGGTCATCTCTCGCAGGGCGAACGCCAGCGCGTGCTCATCGCCCGCGCCTTGGCTTCCGACCCCGCGTTGTTAATCCTCGACGAATCCTGCGCGGGCCTCGATCCCGTCGCGCGCGCCGAGTTCCTCGCGCTGGTGAAGCGCCTGCCGAAGCTGAAGCCGGGCCTCGCTATCGTTTTCGTCACGCACCACGTCGAGGAGATCCTGCCGACCTTCACCCATGCACTGCTCCTACGAAACGGAGCCGCCCTCGCCGCCGGCAAGATGGCCGACGTCCTGAAGCCCGCCGCGCTAGCGAAGCTCTTCGGCCGCAAGGTGCGCCTGACCAAGGGGCGAGCCGGCTGGTCGCTGGGTGTAGCCGGGAAGTAGTCGTCGGGGCGGTTTGACCGCTTTCGACTTCCCCTTAACCCCTGCTTAGTCCTACTTCATCTTCCTTCGCAATGCCTTCGCCGTTCGACAACCTCCTCCCTCGCTATGACGCCGTCGTCATTGGCGCTGGTCTCGGCGGGATGACCGCGGCGAACAACCTCGCGAAGTTCGGCCGCAAGGTGCTCCTCCTCGAGCACCATTACCAGCTCGGCGGCCTGGCCACCTTTTTCAAGCGCGCCGGCGGACACGTCTTCGATATCTCCCTGCACGGCTTCCCGCACGGGATGATTAAGTCCACGCGTCGTTACTGGACCAAGGAGATCTCGGATCGCATCCATCAGCTCAGCGACGTCCGTTTCATCAATCCGGATTTCGACGTCCGCACCACCTTCGATCGCGCCGACTTCACGCGCATCCTCATCGAGCAGTTCAAACTCTCCGCCGAGACCGTCGAGGCGTTCTTCGCGCACCTGCGCGAGATGAACTACTACGATAACGATCCGCGCACCACGCGCCAGCTGTTCGAGCAGTTCTTCCCCGGTCGTCCCGACGTCCAGCGCTTGCTCCTCGAGCCCATCGCCTACGCCAACGGCTCCACCCTCGACGACCCCGCGATCACCTTCGGCATCGTCTTCTCGAACTTCATGTCGAAGGGCGTGTTCATCTTCCAGGGTGGCACGGACACCATGATCAATCTTATGACCGCCGAGATGAAGGCCAATGGGGTCGACATCCGCCGTAATGTGTTGGTCGAGAAGGTACTCGTCGAGAAGGACGCCTCCGGCCGCCGCCGCGTCGTCGGCGTGAAGCTTCGCGGTACGCGTCTCGGTGAAGAAGCCGAGGTCGCCTGCGCCACGGTGGTGTCCAATGCCAATATCAAGGACACCGTCCTGAAGATGGGTGGCGAAGACGCCTTTGAAGCGCCGTTCCTCGAGGAAGCCCGCAAGGTCCGCGTGAACACCTCCTCCTGCCAGGTCTACATGGGTGTGCGCGAGGGCGAGACCATCCCGCACATCGGCGACCTCGTGTTCACCTCCGAGGCCAAGCCGTTCTCCAGCCACGAGCTCGTCGACTTCCATACCACTTCACGGACCTACTCGGTCTATTACCCGGATACCCGTCCGCATACCAAGAAGCCGCATTACGCGATCGTCACCTCGGTTAACCAGAAGTGGGACGACTGGGCGCATCTTTCCGAGGCCGACTACGCCACCCACAAGGCGCGCGTCATCGAGGAGTCCTTCAAGGGCCTCGAGAAATTCATCCCGGATATCCGCTCCAAGGTCGATCACGCCGAGGCCGCCACGCCGCGCACGGTGAACCGCTATGTGCGCCACGTCGGCGGCACCTCTTTCGGCACGAAATTCGAAGGCCTCAAGGTCTCGATGGCTTTACCCGAGCAAGTCGGCGGTTTCTATCATGCCGGCAGCGTCGGCATCATCATGTCGGGCTGGCTAGGCACCATCAATTACGGCGTGATCGTCTCGGCTAAGGCCGACGCCTACCTGCGCGAGCCGAACGCCGACCCGCTCGGCGACGCCGCGGCCAGTGCGGGGGTCTGAGAATCGGTTGAACGGTTGGCCAGTTGGCCGGAGGGGTGGACTGGCGGCAAGGACGATGCGTTTGATGCCCAGCGGCCGCTCTTCATCTGCCTTTATTCTGTAACGCCCCGGGCGTTCCGGCGGCTTGACGGTGGACGGGGAATGGCAAATCTCCGGGCATGGCCAAAGACTCCAAGGAAGAAGGCGTCGCCCAAAAGTTCGAACAAGGGCTCGAATACTTTATCTTCGCCAGCCGCTGGGTGCAGGCGCCGATCTACGTTGCGCTGATCTTCGCGGCCATCGCCTACGCTTGGAAGAGCGTGCAGGAGCTCGTGCACATCCTGGAAGGCTTCGCCACCGCAACCGAGAGTAGCATCATGCTCGGCATCCTTTCGCTCGTGGATATCTCGATGGTGGCCAATCTCGTCAACATGGTTGTCGTCGGCGGCTACGTGACGTTCGTCTCACGCATCGACTTCGGCGACAATGGCGACCGCCCGGACTGGCTCGACCACATCAACGCTAACACCCTCAAGGTGAAGTTGGCCGGCAGCCTCGCGAGCATCTCGGCCATTCACCTCCTCAAGAGCTTCATCGATATCACCGCGGCCGCCGGCGACAATCCGCTGACGCCCGCGCACGAGAAGGTGATCTTATGGCAGGCCATCATCCACGGCGTGTTCCTGGCCTCGATGATCCTCTTCGCCTGGGGTGAGAAGATGCAGCGCCACGACGCTCACTGAGCCTTCGGCGCGAGGTCGCTGACCCAGCCGACCACGTAGCGCTGTAGCTCCGAAGACCAGCCGTAGTGGATCCGCAGGCGCTTGCCGGCGGGGTCCGGCTTGGAATCAATCGTCGCGTTGAGGCGGACCTTGTGGCCCGCGTGCACGACGACCAGCGCCGCCTTGCCGGTCAGGCCTTGGCGCGTCGGGTGACGCAGGTGCGGCGGGATCTCGTCACCATCGCAGGCGCTGCCGATGCCGCCTTCCATCCGCACCATGCGCATGAAGTCCAGCGCGCGCATCGCGGCGTGGATGTGCTCGAAGCAGTCGAAGTCGCACGTGAAGCCGGCGTCGACGGCCGATTCGAGGATGACGTGATCCTCCATGCTGGGCATGCAGCACGCCCAGGCGAGGAAGTGGCCCACGTTGGGCTGGTGGCCGGGCACGCGGTGGCCTTGGATCTCCTGCTTGGGGCGGCGGACTTTCTCCTCGCGGACCTCCGGCCCGAGGCCGGCCACAATCGCCTGGACGACCGCTTTGTCCGCGGCGCGAAAGTCGAAGGTGACCTCGTTCGTCTGGCCAGCGACGCCGACCGGGCTCGAGTCATCGCCGGTGATGCGTACGCAGATATCGCCATGGAGCTCCGGTCCGCTCAGGCGGACGCAGTCGCCGTGAGTCGGCAGCACGAAGAACGTGGGCAGGCCTTCGCCCGCCCCGCCGAGGGACTCGAGGCGTTCGCGGAGTTTCATGGCGGGGAAGGGGGTGCGAAGGCGACGGCGGAGGAGTGGGCGAGGGCGGGTTGGAGGAGAAGAGCGACGTTTCATGGTTTGGTTTTAAGAAGAAGAGAGGGTGTCCCTGCCGTGCGGTCCGTGGGAAACGGTGCGCGGCTGGAAGCGTGATCAGTGGAATGGAGGGATCGGACAGGGACGCCGGGGTGGGCGGAGAACTGGCCGAGGACGCTACTATGCCCGGCGGCCGAGGGTTGTCCAGCGGGCCGCCGCCGGTTTTTAAAAATAATATAACCCCCGATTTATGGGCAAAAAGAAGGGCTCCCCAGTCGGGGAGCCCTTGGGGGCCGTCGGCCAGCTGGGTCAGGGGGCTTTTTTCGCTACCGGGATGCGCATGCCGTAGAAGCTCCGGTAGACGAAGAAGAGGGCGACCAGGAAGATCGCGCTCCCGAGGAGCAGCTTCGGGCCGGCCGGCATCTTCACCGCGATCTCGACGGCGAGCAGGCCGAAGAGTGTCGTGAACTTGATGACCGGGTTGAGTGAGACCGACGACGTGTCCTTGAAAGGATCGCCGACCGTGTCGCCGACGACCGTGGCGGCGTGGAGGGGGGTGTTCTTGGCCTTCATGTCCACTTCGACGATCTTCTTGGCGTTATCCCAAGCGCCGCCGGCGTTGGCCATGAAGATCGCTTGGAAGAGGCCAAAGAAGGCCATGCCCACCAGGTAGCCGATGAAGAAGAACGGGTCGAACAGCGCGAGGGACAGGGAGAAGCAGAAGATCACGATGAAGATATTCGTCATGCCCATCTGCGCGTACTGGGTGCAGATGCGGACGACTTCCTTGGAGGACTCGGTCGTCGCCGTGGTCGCGTTGAGGTTCATATTCTCCTTGATGTAGACCACCGCGCGGTAGGCGCCGGTGACGACGGCCTGCATCGAGGCGCCCGTGAACCAATAAATCACCGCGCCGCCCATGAGGAGGCCCATGAGGGCCTCGGGGTGGACGAGCGAGAGTTTCTCCAGGACGTTGAACTTCGCGTCTACCGCCTGGTAGTGTTCCTGCAGCATCATGATGATGCCGAAGACCATCGTGGTCGCGCCCACGACCGCAGTGCCGATGAGCACCGGCTTCGCGGTCGCCTTGAAGGTGTTGCCGGCGCCGTCGCCCTTCTCGAGCTGGTGCTTCGCACCTTCGAAGTCGGGGCGGAAGCCGAAGTCGCGCTCGAGCTCAGTGGCGATGCCCGTTTGCTTCTCGATCTGGGAAAGCTCGTAGACCGACTGGGCGTTGTCGGTCACCGGGCCGAAGGAGTCGACCGCGATGGTGACGGGCCCCATGCCCAAGAAGCCGAAGGCGACGAGGCCGAACGCGAAGATCGGGGCGGCGAAGGCGAACCTCAGTGGCATCAGGCCAGCGACGGCCGGATGGGCCGAAAGCAGGTAGGCGCCAAACATCAGGCCAAGGATGCAGAGCCCGGTCCAGAACGCGGAGTAGTTGCCTGCGACGAGGCCGGAGAGAATATTAAGCGAGGCGCCGCCTTGGTTGGACGATGTCACGACTTCCTTGACGTGGCGGCTCTCGGTCGAGGTGAACGCCTTGGTGAACTCGGGAATGAGCGCCCCCGCGAGCGTGCCGAGCGAGATGATCGTGGACAGCACCCACCAAAGTCCGCCGCTCTGGTCGGCGAGGAGGAAGTAGCTGGCGAGGTAGGTGATCGCGATTGAGACCACCGAGCTGATCCAGACGAGGTTTGTCAGCGGCTGCTCGAGGTTGAAGTCCTTAGCCTGGCCCCAGACGGCGCGGCTCACGGCGTCGTTGATCCAGTAGCTGAGCAGCGAGGTGATTACCATCAGGATGCGCATGGCAAAGAGCCAGATGATCAGGGTCGCACAAAGGGCGGGGTTGGCGGCCAGGGCTAGCGCAAGGAAGGCAATGAGCGCTACGCCGGTGACGCCGTAGGTTTCGAAGCCGTCGGCGGTCGGACCGACGGAATCGCCCGCGTTGTCGCCCGTGCAGTCGGCGATGACGCCGGGGTTGCGGGGGTCGTCCTCCGGTAGCTTGAACTCAATCTTCATCAGGTCGGCACCGATGTCCGCAATCTTGGTGAAAATACCGCCGCAAATACGAAGAGCGGAGGCGCCTAGGGATTCGCCGATGGCGAAGCCGATGAAGCAGGGCCCGGCGAGATCCTTGGGCAGGAACAGGAGGATCCCGATCATGAAGAAGAGCTCGATGGCGACGAGCAGGAGGCCCACGCTCATACCGGACTTGAGCGGGATGAGCAGCGTAGCGAGTGGATTGCCGCGCAGGGCGGAGAAGGCAGCGCGCGAATTGGCGACGGTGTTGATACGGATACCGAACCAAGCGACGCCGTAGCTACCAAGGATACCGAGGACCGAAGCCGCGAGGATCACCGCGACGGAGGAGCCGTCCTTGTGCTCGAGGCCGGCGAAGTAGTAGGTCATACAGCCAGCGATGAGCACCCAGAGGCCGGCCAGGAATTTGCCCTGCTGCCAGAGGTAGGTCTTACACGTCTCCCAGATGATATCGGAGACGTCCGACATAGAGCGGTGGACGGGCAGAGCGCGCGTCTGCAGGTACTGCCACCAACCGTAGACGGTCGCGAGGGCGCAGACGACTAGGCCGAACCACAAGATCTGATGGCCGGTGAGCGCGCCATTGAGGAACGTCGTTTTCGCCAGGTCGGGGATTCGGATATCCGCTTCGCCGGCACGGGCGAGGGCGGGGAGGGACAGCAGTAGCGCCGCCGTGAGTTTCTTCACGCAGTTCATGGTAGGGTTGGGGTAGGGGTATGACCGAGGGGTGCGATCAAGGTTCCTTTTGTCGGCGATTATCCCTCAGCCTGCGAGGGGAATCTCCTTACGGACTCCGTCATTTATAATCGTATAGACGCCCGTTAGTCCAAGAGGTGGGCCCGGAGGAACAGGATCGTGGCCGCGAATTGGTAATCGGCGTTGGTCTTCTTCACGAAGCCGTGGCCCTCGTCCTTGGCCATCACGTACCAGACGGTGCCACCCTTGGCTTTCACGGCGTCGCGCATCTGCTCGGCTTCGGTGAAGGGGACGCGCGGGTCGTTCTTGCCTTGGATGATGAGCAGCGGCGAGCGGATCTGGTCGGCGTGGTTGGCCGGGGAGATGCGATCCAGAAATGCCTTCACTTCGGGCTTACGCTCGTCGCCGTATTCCAGGCGCCGCGCATTGCGACGGTAGTCCGAGGTGTCGCGCAGGAAGGTCGCGAAGTTGGCGATGCCGACGTTGTCGACGCCGCAGCGGAAACGCTCGGCGTAGTTCACGAGGCAGGCCAGGCTCATGAACCCGCCATAGCTGCCGCCGTAGGCCGCCACGCGGCGCGCGTCGAAGCGGTCGGATTTCGCCACCCAGTCGAGGATGGCGCCCACGTCCTTGATCGCGTCGCCGCGCTTCACGCCATCATCGAGGGCCAGATACTTGCGGCCGTAGCCGGTCGAGCCGCGGATGTTCGGGTAGACGAGCGCGACGCCGAGTTCGTTGAGATAGAAGTGGAAACTGCCGCGGTAGCCGGGGCGCGACTGGCCTTCGGGGCCGCCATGGAAGATCATCAGCACCGGGCGCTTGCCCGGGAACTTCTTCGGGTCGGGCTGGTAGACCAGCGCGGGGATGCTCACGCCATCGAAGCTGGTGACGCGCGTGATGACCGGGTCGGGGCTGGGAATCTCCTTCTTCGGCTTGGACGTCCGGTTGGTCCAGCGGGTGACGGCACCGGTATCGAGGTCGGCCGACCAGGCGTCGCTCGCGGAATCTTCGCTGTTGAGGGAGAAGCCGACCTCGTGGCTGTTCGGGCGGAAGATTAGGCTGCTCATCACGCCGGCCTTAATCTTGGGTGCGGGCAGAGGTTTCCCGGACGACAGGTCCCAGCAGCGGAGTTCCGAGAAGCCTTCGACGTTGAAGGAGACGATGAGCCGCGTGCCATCTTCCGAGACGATGAGTTCCTCGCCGTCCCAAGCTGGTCCGCCCGCAAGCTTGCTGAGCGTGGTGGTGGCGACGTCGATACGCGTCGGGCAGAGGAAGTCCGACTCGAAGTTCGCCAGCGCATAGACGGCCTTGCCGCCCTCGGCGAAGCCCGCCTGGGTGAAATAGCAACGGACGGACTTCGGCGTGATCTGGGTCTTCTTGGCGGTGGCGACGTCCATCGTCCACAGGCGCGCTTCTTCTTGGCCCATCGATTGCCGGAGGAGGAGTAGCGTGCCGTCGGGTGACCATTCGACCGGACCCCAGCCCGGCGACGTACCGGTGTGCACGATCCGTTCGGCGAAGGGCGCCTGCGTCTCCTTGATCACGATGTCGCTGTCCTTGCCGTTGCGGCGGTTGGTGGAGAATGCGATGCGTCGGCCGTCGCGCGCCCAACAGGCCTCGATGTTGCGCGACTTGCCGTCGGTGAGGCGGACCGGCTGGGTCTTCGGGTCGGTGGTGTCCTTGAGGTAGAGTTGGAAGTTCTCGTTGCCGCCGACGTCGGCGGCGTAGAGCAGTAGCGAGCCGCCGGGCTGCATCTGTCCACCCTTCACCGGCTCGACGCCGCCCGTCAGGGCGACGCGCTTCGCCAGGGGCGCGGCCATCGCGTGGAGGTGCGAGGCGTCGCCAACGCGGGAGGTCACGATCGCCTCGCGGCGCGTAGAATGCCAGCCGCGGAAACTCGCGCCGCCGAGGTTGAGGTAGGGCGACAGTTCGGCGGTCAGGGTCGGCGTGACGGCGGGGACGCCTTCGGCGACGATGTTGGGCGGCACCGCGGCCAGCCCGACGGCGGCGAGCAGGCAAAGGAGGACGGAGAGCAGGGAGGGGCGGCCCATGTCGTATATTTATTATGACAAGCCGAGGGCAGTCGAACCTGATATGTGGCTCGACCTCTGCCGGGCGCCGGATACCTCATTCGCATGCCCCGTTTCCTGCTCCTAGCCGCCCTCCTGCCGCTCGCGCTCGCCGCCGCACCCGAGAATTATCCCGTCAGCGCCCCGGTTGCCGCCGTGCCGCCTCCGGCCGCGGACGCCCCGGGCTTTATCTCGCTCTTCAACGGCAAGGACCTCGCCGGCTGGAAGACCAAGGGCAACTGGGTCTACGACACCGACGGTACCGTCACGCTGAAGCCCCGTCCGGGAGAGAAGGGCTGGCAACGCTACGACGCCTACCTCTTCACCGAGCGCAAGTACCGCGACTTCGTCCTCGATCTCGAATTCAAGATCGAGCCGACGGGCAACTCCGGCGTCTTCTTCTGCGTCGCCGATCCGCTCGATCCGGTCGCCAAGGGCATCGAGCTCCAGATCCTCGACACCTACGGGCTCGCCAAGCCCGGTCATCATGATTGCGGCGGCATCATCCGCGCGATGGCCGCTTCGAAGAACATGGTGAAGGCGCCCGGTGAATGGAACCGCTACACGCTCACGCTCAAGGCCCGCCACCTGACCGTGGACTTCAACGGCGAGCGCACCATCGTCCTCGACCTCGACGCCTCGCCGATGAAGGACCGTCCGGCCGACGGACACATCGGCTTCCAGGACGAGGCGAAGCACGTCTGGTACCGCAACGTCCGGATCAAGGAACTGAAGTAAGCCGCGGGCTCAGCGCAGGTCCTTCCACGGGGCCTCGCCGCTGACGTCGATCATGAAGGGCCCCTTGCTCGCGCCCGGCGACAGGATGGCGAGGATCGTCGCGTCGGCCTTCGAGGCGTTGAAGGTCGCGTGCACGATGCCTGCGGGAATATGGGCGACGTCGCCGGGCTTGAGGACGCGCTTCTCCATTTCCACCCACTGCTCCACTTCGCCGGCCAGCACGTAGATCATCTCTTCGAGCTCCGGGTGCGTGTGGAAGGCGTGTCCTTCGCCCGCGGGCAAAGTCGCCTCGCAGACCTGCAGGTCCTTGGCTCCGGTCAGATCGGGTCGGGTTAGCCAGTAATTGGTCCGCCCTTTATACTCTTCCTTGATGGCCTCGGCTTTGGTCACGAAACGCAGGGATTTACTCATGCAGGTTCCTATGCCGGCCGGTCGCTTGTGAGCAAGCCAGAGGGGGCGGTCATTGACAGCGGGGAACTCCGGGGCGAAATGGAGGTCCCCAAGACACCCCCATGAAACGTACCCTATCCCTCCTCCTCGGGCTTTCCCTGTTCGCCGCGACCTCCGTCGTCGCCCAGGAAGCCAAGAAAGACGCCCCTAAGAAGGCCATCAGTCTGCCGGCACAGCAGGCCGACGTCGCCGCCCCTAAGTACGACGCCAAGACCGGTCAGATCAACGCCGGCTTCGCCAAGTCCCATGAGTCCTTCGTCGCCACCGCCAAGAAGGGCGAAGCGCAGGTCGTCTTCCTCGGCGACTCGATTACCGCGGGCTGGAACGGCCAGAAGGCTCTCTTCGAAAAGGAGTACGGGCAGTACAAGGCCGCTAACTTCGGCATCGGCGGCGACCAGGTCCAGCACGTGCTCTGGCGCGTCGAGAACGGCGAGTTCGAAGGCATCAAGCCCAAGGCCGTCGTGCTCATGATCGGTACCAACAACGTCGGCAACGCGCTGCACACTCCCGAGATGATCGCCAACGGCATCAAGAACATCATCGCCGCCATCCATCAGCGCTCGCCCGACACGAAGGTGCTCCTTCTCGCGGTCTTCCCCCGCTCGGCCAAGCCGACGGACGCCCCTCGCGTGAAGAACAGCCAGGTCAACGCGCTCATCGCCAAGCTCGATGACGGTAAGAAGGTCCACTACTTCGACATCGGCGCCAAGTTCCTCACCGCCGACGGCACGCTCGAGAAGTCCGTCATGCCTGACCTCCTGCACCTCAACGCCGCTAGCTACCAGGTCGAAGCCGACGCGATCCGCGAGAAGCTCGCTTCGCTCGTCAAGTAAGTCGATTACCCGCTGAACCTAAGGGCCGATCCTCTCCGAGGGTCGGCCCTTTCTGTGTCCGCCTTACTTGCCCCAGCCAGCGGGCAGGTTTGGCATCGTCTGCGTCAGGATCTCGTGGATCGCAATGCGTTCGTCATCGGTGAGATGGCCGAACGACGGCGAGGGCGGGAAGGCGCGGAGGCCGGAGGAAAGTCGGAGTAGTACGATATCGCGCAGTTCCGTGGGCAGGGTCGCGAAGCTTTGCGAGTAGATGAGCGGGCTACAGCGGTAGCGGAAGAGGCGCGTCTTCAGGTCGAGGTCGCGCAATGAGCGACCCTTCGCGTCAGGCTTGCTTGTCTTCGCATAGGCGGGGGCGAAGACGCCGTCGCCTTGGATGCCTTCCGCGGGCCAGGCGGCTTCGTCGCGGCAGAGCATGGCATCGAGGATCTTCTCGGCCTGGCTGTCGAATACCACGAGGCAGGAGCCCTGAGGTGGTGCGTTCGCCGGCAGCCCGAGAATCTCGCGCATCGCGGGCCAGCGGTGGAGCGCGATACGCGCGTCCTGGTTGGCCGTCGAGAGGACGTTGTGCACGTGCACCTGGTGGTCGTGCATCAGCAGCGGCACGACGTCGCTGGTGTTGAGCAGATAGCGGTGCGTATCGACGACGCCTTTAAGACTCAGCAGATTGCGGGTCGGCTGGGCCGCCGGGCCTTCGAAGTCGTCGATCTTCTTGCCGATCAGGTTGCCGCGATGCTCGAAGGGCGCCTTCGTGCCGGTGACATACCAGCCGCCCCAGCGCTCGGCGAGCGGGGTGGAGGGGGCGATATTGGAACTACCGGAACCGCTCAGCGGTTCGCCGTTCGCGTCGGGAAAGATGGTGCGCGTGCGCAGGGAGGGCGTGTGCTCATGGCGCGAATGACAGAGGAGGCAGTCGCCGCTGCGGGCCAGCAGCGGTTCATCCTTGGTCGCATGCTGATCGAACAGGTAGAAGGTCGTGCCGAGCTTCGCGTCGAACACGGAAACTTCGAACGACCCGGTCACGGACCAGCCGACGTAGGCTTCGTCCGAGAAATAGAGGACGCGGGGCGTCTCGGGGTTGATCAGGTCGCGCTGCATGCTCGTCTTGCTGAAGACGAAGATCTGGGATTCGACGGGTACGCCTAGCTCATCGAGCAGCCACTTGAGCCGCTTCTTGGCCGGCAGGGAGCGGATTTCGTCGGCGCGGCTCTGGAAGGCGGCGTTGATCGCCGTCGCGCGGTCGTTCGTCTGTGTTGCCGAGTAGTTGATCGGCGGTTCCTCGAAGGGCTCGACCTGCTGCGCCTGTGCACCGGGCGCCAGCAGACCGGTCAGTCCGATGACGAGCAGCAAGCGAAGGAGGGAGGGCACGCCACCATCATGGCGAACCCTCCCTCCGACTCAAGGGGTTATCGGCGGATGCCTTCGTGCAGCTTGCGTAGGGCGGCGGCCTCGATCTGGCGGATGCGCTCACGGGAGACGCCTTGGAGCTGGCCGATGGCGTCGAGCGTCAGCTCCTCGCCGTCGAGTCCGTGACGGAGGCGGGTGACCTCGAGTTCGCGGGGCGTCAGCTGAGCCAGGACTTCGTGCAGCGCGTCCTTGAAGTCGGCGGCTTCGGCGTGCGCGGCCGGTGTCGTGGCGTCCTCGTCCTTCAGCGTGTCGCCGAACGTGGTGTCGCTTTCCTCGCCGAGGGGTGCGTCGAGGGACTGGCCATGCTGCTGATAGGCGCGCAGTTCGGTGATCTTCTCTGGCGACCAGTCGAGGGCGCCGGCGATCTCTTCTTCTTCGGGCTCGCGGCCGAGCTCTTGGATCAGCTTGGCCTCTGCCTTGCGGAGCTTCGACAGCTGCTCGTGGAGGTTGCGCGGCAGGCGGACGGTACGGCGGAGGAAATTCAGTTCACGCATGATGGCGCTGCGGATACCCCAGAAGGCGTAGGTGCTGAAGCGATGGCCGAGGTCGGCGTCGAAATCACGGGCGGCGCCGAGCAGGGCGAAATTACCGGCCGAGATCAGCTCCATCATCTCTTCGCGGGGAACGCGCATCTGCTTGGCCGCATGGTAGGAGAGGCGGAGGTTGCGGTTCACGAGCTCGTCGAACGCGGCCTGAGCGGCGGAGGTGAGGTTGCCGCCGAGATCCTTGCCGGCCTTGATGAGGCGGCCGAGACGGAGCTCTTCTTCGGCGATGAGGCGCGGCCAGCGGTTAGCCTCGTTCAGGAACAGCGTCAGGCTGTCCGCCTCGCCGGAGCGGTCCGGGGAGGTTTCGACGACGCTCACCTGGATTTCGCCCAGGGCGGGGAGGTCGGAGCGGAGGAGGGAGGTGAGAGCGTCGGTCTTGGCGGTGCGGGGGATGTTGTTGATCATGTGGAAAAAGAAAGGGGCCTGTATATATAGGGCTAAAAAAGGGGGGTCGGAAGGGGGTATTTACACAAGTCGTTGAATAACAACTTGATAAAATCGTATAATATTTTCTACAGGGGTCGACCGGGTCAGGTCGGGGTGGCCTGATGGAGCGCTACGGGGCTCATTATGCCCAAGGTCGCGGGTTCGTCAAATGGGGGTGGGGAGGTTTTCTTCTGGGTAGCAATAAATGAGTAGAATTGGCTGACTTTTTGGGTGGGAACGCTCGTGGCTTTGGGGAGTCTATTAAGCATGCCCCGCCTGTTGCCCCTTTGCGTCGCTGCTCTCGCCAGCCTCGGCCTGACGCTTTCGGCGGCCGATCGCCCGCCCAATATCCTGATGATCATCTCCGACGATCATGCCTGGACTGACTATGGCTTCATGGGGTCGAAGTCCGTCAGCACGCCCAACATCGACAAGCTGGCGGCCGAGTCACGTGTCTTCCCTCGCGGCTATGACACCAATTCGCTCTGCTCGCCCAGCCTCGCCTCGCTCCTGACTGGTCGCCACGTGCATCGCCACGGCATCACCGGCAATGACCCGACCGTCGCCGCCGTCGCGGGCAAGGCTGCCGGGAAGCAGAAGTCCGCCGCCTTCCTTCAAGGCCGCGAGCAGCTGGTGAAGCTGTTCGAACAGTCGCCCCATTTGCCGCGTCTCCTGGCGGAGCGTGGTTACGTCAGCCTGCAGACTGGTAAATGGTGGATGGGCGACTACACGCACGGCGGCTTCACCGAGGGCATGACCAAGGGCGGTCGCCATGGTGACGAAGGTCTCGACATCGGGCGCAAGACGCTCGCCCCGCTGACGGAGTTCATTTCCCGCTCCAAGAAGGACGGTAAGCCGTTCTTCGCCTGGTATGCGCCGATGATGCCGCATGATCCGCACACGCCGCCCGAACGTATCCTCGCGAAGTATCGCGGTAAGGCACCGACAATCCAGGCGGCCCGTTATCTGGCGATGGTCGAATGGTTCGACGAGACCATCGGCGACGTCCGTGCCCACCTCGAGAAGGAAGGCCTCACGCAGGACACCATCATTGTCTACATCTCCGACAACGGTTGGATCCCGCGCACCGACAAGCCTCTGGTCGACTTTGAGCGTTCGAAGATGTCGCCCTTCGATGGTGGCATCCGTTCGCCGATCATCGTCAGCTGGCCTGGCCATATCAAGCCGGTGTCGATCGACGACGCGGCCAGCGCGGTGGACATCATGCCGACGCTGCTGAAGCTCGCTGGCGCCCGGATTCCCGCGGATGGTGACGGCATCGACCTTCTGGACGACGCCGCCTTGCGCACGCGTCCGTTCGTCCCTGGTCAGAACTCTACCCACGACATTATCGAAATCGGCAAACCCGCTTCGAGCCTACGTTATCGCTGGCTCGTCGCCGGTCCGCTCAAGCTGATCGTCTCGAGCGGTATCAATGGCGCCACCGAGCCGCCGCGTCTTTTCGACCTCAAAGCCGATCCGGCCGAACTCCACGACCTCGCCGCCGCCCGCCCGGACGACGTGAAGCGCCTGACGGCCCTGCTTGACGGCTGGTGGAATGGCCGCTGAGAAATCCTCCGATCTTATCATCATGAACACCCCACGTCTCATCCTCGCCGCCCTCGCGGTCGTCCTCGTCGGCTGCCAAAGCGCCGACACCTCCACGCCGGCGCCGAAGGCCGCCGCCAAGGCCGCGCCGAAGCCGGCGCCCGCCCAGTATGTCTTCTATGTCGGTACCTCCGGCGCCAAGGCCCAGGGTGTGCTCCGCTGCGTGCTCGATGGCAAGACCGGTAAAATCTCCACGCCGACCGTCGCCGCCGAAGCGAAGTCCGCTTCCTATCTCGCGCTCAGCCCCGACGCGAAGTTCCTCTACTCCACCGCTGAGGCCTCCGAAGGCGCCGTCGCTGCTTACGCCGTCGAAGGCGACAAGCTGCGCCTGCTGAATACCGAAGCCTCCAAGGGCAAGGGCCCGACGCACCTCGCCGTCGACGCCGCGCGCAAGAATCTCATCGTCGTGAACTACGGTTCCGGTTCGACCACCGCCCTACCGATCAAGGAAGACGGTTCCTTCGCCCCGGCGAGCTCTTCGATCCAGCACGTTGGCACGGGTCCTAACGCTGGCCGCCAGGCCGGCCCGCACGCGCATGGCGTCTACTTCCATCCGAAGAACGGCCGCGCCTACGTCGCCGACCTCGGCACGGACGACATCTTCATCTACAAGTTCGACGCCGAGAAAGGCCTGCTCACGCCGAACAAGCCGAAGTCTGCGCGCGTCACCGCGGGCGAAGGACCTCGCCACCTCGCCTTCCATCCTAGCGGTAAGTTCGCCTACGTGAACACCGAGATGGGCATGAACGTCGTCGCCTTCACGGTGGAACGTAACGGCGACCTGAAGCAGATCCAGAGTCTCCCCACGCTCCCGACTGGCGCTGACGCCAAGGGTGCTTCCACCGCGGAGATCTTCGTCCGCCCCGACGGCAAGACGCTGTACGTCTCCAATCGCGGCCACGATTCCATCGCGGTCTACACGATCGCCCTAGATGGTAAGCTCACGCTCCTCCAGCACATGCTCGGCACCCCGGCCATGCCCCGCGGCTTCGGTCTCAGCGCCGACGGCCGCTGGCTCGTCTGTGCCGGCCAGAAGTCCGGTACGCTCAACGCGTATCGGATCGGCCGCGATGGTAAGCTCACCGACACCAAGCAGTCCGTCGAGGCCCCGGCCTCTGCGGCGATCGTATTCGTTCCCTGATCCGTCCGTTTCTGCATGCGACGTAGTCCTCTTCTCGCCGGCCTGCTCCTGACGACTTCGCTGGGCGCCGCCTCGGTCGACTTCGCTCACGAGGTTGTGCCGATCCTGCGCAAGCACTGCAGTGAGTGTCACACGGGCGACAAGAAGAAGGGCGGGCTTTCCATGAACACCCGCGCCTCGCTGCTGGAAGGCGGCGAGAATGGTGCGGTCATCTCCGCTGGCCAGACGCAGAAGAGTAAGCTGCTCGACGCCATCGTCAGCGCCGATCCCGACGTCCGCATGCCGCCGAAAGGCGACCGCCTGAGTCCGGCTGAAGTCGCCACTCTGCGCGCATGGGTCGAGCAGGGTGCCGTCTGGACCGAAGGCTTTGCCTTCAAGCAGCCTGCCTATGAACCGCCGCTGCGCCCACGTCAGCCTGTCTTGCCGGAAGCCCGTAACGGACGCACGCACCCGATCGACCGTGTACTCGACGGATGGCTGGCGGACAAGGGCGCGCCCACGCCGCCCGTCGCGGACGACGCGACCTTCCTGCGTCGCGTGTCGCTCGATCTCGTCGGCATGCTGCCTTCCGCCGAGGAGGCACGGGCGTTTGCTGCCGATCGGCGCCCGGATAAGCGCGCCATGCTCGTGCGTTCGCTGCTCGCGCGCAATGTCGACTATGCCGACCATTGGATGGTCTTCTGGAACGACCTCCTGCGGAATGATTACGCCGGTACCGGTTACATCGACGGCGGCCGCAAGCAGATCACCAACTGGCTCTATATCTCGCTGCTGGCCAACAAACCTTACGACGTCTTCGCCCGCGAACTCGTCGCGCCCTCTGCGGACAGCGAAGGTTTCGCGAAGGGTATCATCTGGCGCGGTGCCGTGAGCGCCGCCCAGGCACCCGAACTCCAGTATGCGCAGAGCGTCTCGCAGACGTTCTTGGGTATCAACATGAAGTGCGCCTCCTGTCACGACAGTTTCGTGGACCGATGGAAGCTGCGCGACGCCTACGGCCTCGCCGCGATTTATTCGGACCATCCGATGGAGCTGGTACGCTGCGACATTCCGACCGGCAAGCCCGCCGTCGCCGCCTGGCCGTTTCCTGAACTTGGCCAGGTCGACGCCAGCAAGCCGCGCGAAGAACGCCTCGCCCAGCTCGCCGCCCTCATCACCCATCCGGACAACGGACGCTTCCAGCGTACCATCGTCAACCGCCTCTGGCATCGCCTCATGGGCCGCGGTGTCGTGCATCCGGTCGACGCGATGCAGACGCAGCCTTGGAACCAAGACCTGCTCGACGTGCTGGCCAACCATCTCGTCGAATCCAAGTATGACCTGAAGGCCGTGATCGAATTCATCGCGACCTCGCAGGCCTACCAGTCGCGGGCCGAGATCCTCGCCCGCGATGCCGAAGACAAAAGCTACATCTATCGCGGTCCGCGCGCCAAGCGCCTCACCGCCGAGCAGTTTGTCGACGCCGTCTGGCGCCTGACCAGCACCACGCCCGCAAAGATCGTGCCGCAGGTGCCGCGGGCCGCGCCCGTCGCGGGCGCCGCGAAGAAGCCGGTCATCGAGCCGTTGCTCGCTGCGCCGATCTGGTCGGGAGACATCGCTGGCGGCCGTCTGCCTGCGGCGGGCGAGACCCGTTCCTTCCGCCGACAGCTCGCGCTGGACGCCGACGTGGACGCGGCGACCTGCGTCGCGACCTGCGACAACGGCTTCGAGCTCTACGTGAACGGCAAGAAGATTGGCGCCGGCGATAATTGGGCCGACCCAAAGAGCTTCGACCTCTCGGCGTCCTTGCTGAAAGGATCTAATCAGATCGTCGTCGTCGGCCATAACTCCGGCAAGGTGCCTAACGTCGCGGCGCTGTTCTTCCAGGTGAACGTGACGCTTAAGGGCGGCGCGCGCGTCCGGATGGCCACCGATACCGCCTGGGAGTCGACGACGAGCGTGCCGAACGCCCGTGGTACTTTCGCCGCCGCCGGCAAAGCGAAGGCCGCGACCAAGACCGCGGAGACCGTCTGGCAGCCCGTCTCGCTCGTGAAGGGCGACGCCTGGCGAATGGCCGAAGCCCGCATGGCCGAGATGCTCGCCGGTGTCGAAGCGTCCAGCGCCGTCCCGGCCCGCGCGAGCCTGATGAAATCAGACCTACTGCAGCGCGCGTTGGGTCGTCCGAACCGCGAGCAGATCGTCTCGATGCGTCCGAACGAGCTGAGTACGCTCGAAGCCATCGACCTTTCCAACGGACAGGCGTTGACCAGTCTCCTCTCCGCCGGCGCCGTCAAGCTGAAGAAGCGCACTTGGACGTCGCCGGAAGAACTCGCGCGCTGGCTCTACCTCTCCGCTTTGAGCCGCGAGCCCGCCCCGGCCGAACTTAAGGTCGCCGCCGGCATCGTCGGCGCCGAGATCTCCGAACAAGGCATCGCCGACCTCCTGTGGGCCGTGTGCATGCTTCCCGAATTCCAGACCATCCGCTGATCGCCATGAACTCCCCGCTGCCGCTTGATCCTTCCTTGCCCGAGCCGCTCGCCCGTCGCGAATTCCTGCGCATGCTCGCCGCCGCCGGCGCCGCGACGTTGTCGATGGGCGCGCCGCGCCTCCTCGCTGAGAGCGAGAAGCTCGTCCAGCCCGCCGCCACCGCGGACTCGGTCATCCTCATCTGGCTCGCCGGCGGCATGGCCGCGCCCGAGACCTTCGACCCGAAGCGCTACGCGCCTTACGAGAAGGGACTCTCCTACGACCGCGTGCTCAGCACCTTCCCTGCGATCCCGACGTCTGTCGACGGCGTCCGCATCTGCGAAGGACTCGAGAACATCGCGCAGGTCATGGACCGTGGCACGCTGATCCGTTCGGCGGTGCAGCCCGACCTCGGCAGTATCCTGCATTCGCGTCACCAGTTCCATTGGCATACCGGCTATGTCCCGCCGCAGACCGTCGCCTGCCCGCACATCGGCGCCTGGATGGCCCGCGTGCTCGGTCCACGCAATCCGGTGATGCCCGCCTTCATCAACATCGGCCAGCGCCTCGAAGGCGTCGGCGAGAGCGAGGAACTCAAGTCCTTCACCACCGCCGGATTCTTTGGCGGCGAATATGGTCCGATGAACCTGCCGTTCCCCGAGGAAGCCGCCGCCGCCGTGCGTCCGCCCAAGGGCATGGATGCGGGTCGTTTCGTGAACCGTGATCGCGAGTTCCGCCGGCTCGTCGACGCGACGCCCAGCCGTGACCTGCTCAGCGACCACCAGCATGAGTCGATGCTGCGCTCGATGGATAACGCCTATCGCCTGCTCAGCGCCAAGGAGCGCGCCGCGTTCGACATCTCCCTCGAGACGCCCGAGGTGCAGAAGGATTACGACACCGGCCGCTTCGGCCGCGGCTGCCTCCTCGCCCGCCGCCTCGTCGAGAACGGCGCCCGCTTCGTCGAGGTCACCACCGAGTACGTGCCGTTCTTCCAGTGGGATACGCACGGCAAGGGCCATGAGACCGTCGCCAAGATGCACGCCGAGATCGACCGCCCGATTGCACGGCTTATCCGCGACCTCGAACAGCGCGGCCTGCTCGACCGCACCTTGGTCATCATTGCCAGCGAATTCAGCCGCGACGCCATGATCGAAGGCCGCCCCGGCTCCAAGGCCAAGGATCAGGCTTTCAATAAGTCAGGCATCATGACGAGCCCCGACCACTACGGCCTGCACCGTCACTTCACCGGCGGCACGAGCGTTGTGATGTTCGGCGGCGGCGTGAAGAAAGGCCATGTCTACGGCGCCACCGCCGACGAGCGTCCCCTCGTCGCGATCAAGGACCCCGTGTCGATCTCCGACATGCACGCCACGATCTTCCGCGCCATGGGCATCAGTCCCAAGACCGCATTCGATATCGAAGGCCGTCCGTTCTACGCGACCGTTGACGGCAAAGGCGTCCCAATCCCGATCTTCAGGAGCTGAGGGCGCGCAACGGTGCCGCATGGGCGCGCACGGCCGACTCGATGAGTTCGCCGGTGCGACGCATCGCTTCGTCGAGCGGCATCGCCGCCGGCTTGATCGCGATCAGCAGGTCGAACTGCGCGCGCAGCGCGGCCGAGTCGTCGACCGAGCCGGCGACGCCGACGATCTTCTTGCCGAGGCGACGTGCGAGGCGGGCGACGCCCACGGGGCCTTTACCTTGCAGGCTTTGTTCGTCGAGGCGGCCTTCGCCCGTGACGACGAGGTCAGCGGCGGCGACGCGGGCTTCGAGTCCGACTTGCGTCGCGACCATATCGAAGCCGCTCACGAGACGTCCGCCGAGGAAAGCCATGAGACCGAAGCCGAGTCCACCCGCCGCGCCGGCACCAGGCACGTCGCGAGGATCCACGCCGAGGTCGCGTCGCGCGAGGTCGGCGAGATGTTCGAGTCGCTGTTCGAACCAGGCGAAGTCGCGGACACCTTTTTGCGGACCGTAGACGCGCGTGGCGCCGCGGGGGCCGAGCAGGGGGTTGTCGACGTCACAGGCGACGATCAGCTCAAAGGAGGGCAGGGTGGAAGGTTTCTCGAGCCGGTCGGCCTCCAGCAGCGTCTCCAGCGTGGGGGTGAAGGCCTGGCCAGATTTCTTGAAGGTATATCCTAGGGCGACCGCCACTCCGAGGCCGCCGTCATTGGTGGCGCTCCCCCCGATGCCGATGAGGATGCGCCGGGCGCCCTTGGCCAGAGCGGAATGGATGAGAAGACCTGTACCTAAAGTGCTGGCTGTGAGAGGGTTAAGTTCTATGTCTTGGACGATGGCCAGGCCGCTGGCTGCGCTCATTTCCATGACCGCCGTCGCGGTTTCCGGGACCCAGCCGAAGGGGGCTTTGATGGGCCTGCCCCGAGCGTCCTGGGTGGCGCCAAAGGTCCATTCTCCGGCCAAAGCGGCCGTCATCGCGAGGGCCGTGCCTTCGCCGCCGTCCGCGATGGGGCATAGGTCGAAGGAAGCGTGCGGAAAGGCCCTTTCTAGGCTATTTTTAATATGAAAACCCGCTTTTTCCGCCGCCAAGGAGCCCTTGAATTTATCGTTGGCGATCAGGATACGCATCGTCCGGCCCCGCCATCATCGCCATGGGGTCTTTCCTTTACAACCCGAATGGGGAACCGCACTTGATTTCCGGGGGCCCCGGCTTACATTAGGCCCTAGGTTCGCCCTCTCCTGGGCTGCTTCCCCCGCCCTTAATCTCAACTTAAGAAACACGCCTATGCTGTCTCTCCGTCATACCACCCTCATCCTCTCGCTTTGCGCGGCCTCCTTTGCCGTCGCCGCCGACGACGTCCAGCCGACCAAGGAAGGACTCGAGTTCTTCGAGAAGAACGTGCGCCCGATCCTCAGCGATCGCTGCTACGAGTGCCACTCCGCCAACAAGAACTCCTCCAAGGGCGGACTCATCCTCGATTCCCACGACGGAGCCTACAAGGGCGGCGATGAAGGCCCTGCGGTCGTCCCGGGCAATCTCGAGAAATCTCTCCTAATCAAGGCCGTCCGTTACACCGATCCCGAGTTCTCGATGCCCCCGAAGAAGACGGGCGGCAAGCTGCCGGACGACAAAATCGCCATCCTCGAAGAGTGGGTGAAGATGGGTGCACCGATGCCTGTTGGTGGTGCAGTCAAACTCACTGGGCTCACGGGTAAGGCCCGCGAGCATTGGGCTTTCCAGCCCGTCACGAAGCCGACCGTTCCCGAAGTAAAGAACCGCGCCTGGGTCAAGACGCCCATCGACGCCTTCGTTCTCGCCAAGCTCGAAGCGAAAGGCCTGCAGCCTAATCCTGCCGCCAGCCCCGAGTCCTTGCTGCGCCGCGTTTCCTACGACCTCATCGGCCTCCCGCCCACCTCTGAGCAGGTGGATACTTTCGAGAAGGCCGTGCAGGCCGCTCAGGTCGCCGACACGATGGCGCTTCGCTCCGGCAAGCCTGCCGTCGCCGTCGAAGCCGTCTACGCCAAGCAGGTCGACAGCCTCCTCGCCTCGCCCCACTACGGCGAACGCTGGGCCCGCCACTGGCTTGATACCGCCCGCTACTCCGACACCCGCGGCCTGCAGGTCGACCAGGGCGACAGCCTTTTCAAGGACTACCGCTTCGCCTACGCCTGGACCTACCGCGATTACGTCATCAACGCGATGAACGAAGATAAGCCGTACAACAACTTCATCGTCGAGCAGCTCGCCGCCGACCGCATCCCGGGCATCTCGCCTGACGATCCTCGTCTCGCCGCCCTCGGCTTCCTGACCGTCGGCAAGCGCTTCGACGACCCGAACGACATCATCGACGAACGCATCGATACCACCACCAAGGCCTTCCTCGGCCTCACCGTCTCCTGCGCCCGTTGTCACGACCATAAGTTCGACCCGATTCCGATTAAGGATTACTACTCCCTGCACGGCATTTTCGCCTCGACCGTCGAGCCGCTGCATCATCCGACGATTGCCGCCTCCTCGAAGACCGCCGCCGCTGCGCGTACCGACTTCACCAAGCGCCTCGGCCAGCTCCAGGATGAGCAGGTCGCCGGCTTCTTCCGCTACATGCGCGAGACCCGCGCCCGCTACGACAAGGAGATGGCTGGTCGCCTCATGATCGCCAGCGTCCGCCGCGGATCCTCCGAGGCCGGTGAGTATTCCGATCGTTACAAGATCGACCTCACTTCCGACGTCGATTTCGCCGCGATGCGCATCCAGAAGGATTCGCCAATCACCGGTCCGTTCTACGCCGTCGCCCAGGTGCCCGTCGTCTACTTCGCCGAACGCGCCCCGATTGCCATCAAGGAAGCGCTCGCGGACACCGACCACCCGGTCAACCCGATCATCGCCGCCGCCCTCCGCGACCTGAAGCCGAAGACGCTCCATGACGTCGCCGCCGCCTACCAGAAGGCCTACAACGAAAACAAGGCTGCGATTCTCGCCCACCTCGCCGTTCTCGCCAAGCCCGGCGATGGCTGGAAGAAGACCTCTCCGGCGATTGCCGAGATGACCGGCTACCCTTGGGCCATTCCGAGCTACGACGAAGTCTTCGACAACGAGGACATGATCTCGCTCTTCAGCACGCGCAAGTTCTGCGCCGACTGGCAGAACCGCCCGATCTACGGCGGCATCGGCAACCGCGCGCCCGTCGCCTACTTCCGTCACACCCGCATCAACGAGCTGCGCCTCTCGCACCCCGGTGCTCCCGGCGAGGCGATGGTTGTGCAAGATTCCGAAGCCCCGAAGGACAGCTACGTCTTCAAGCGCGGCGATAAGAACAACAAGGGTGACATCGCCCCTCGTCAGTTCCTCGACATCCTCTCCAAGGGTGAGCGTCGTCCTTACGTCGATGGCAGCGGCCGTTACGAGTTCGCCCAGTCCATCGCCACCAAGGACAATCCGATGACCGCTCGCGTGGCCGTCAATCGCACCTGGATGAAGCACTTCATCGAAGGCTTCGTCCTCACGGCCGACGACCTTGGCAACATGTCCGAGAAGCCCTCGCACCCCGAGCTCCTCGACTATCTCGCCACCGACTTCATGGAGAACGGCTGGACGATGAAGCGCCTCCATCGCATGATCGTGATGAGTAACGTCTACCGCCTGGACTCCGATCCGACCGCGAACCCGCTTGTCGTTAAGAAGGGTCCCATCGACCCGCTCAAGGTCGACGCCGGTAATCGCCTGCTCTGGCGCGGCAACCTCCGTCGCCTCGACTTCGAGTCCATCCGCGACTCGATGATCCTGCTCACCGGCAAGCTCAACCCCACCGTCGGCGGTCAGCCGGCCAACATCACGGACGAGCCGTTCAGCTATCGCCGCAGCCTCTACGGCTACGTCGACCGCAGCCGCCTGAGCGACACGCTCTCGCAGTTCGACTACGGTGACCCCGATCAGGCGAACTCGAAGCGCAACTCGACCATCGTGCCGCAGCAGGCCTTGTACTTCATGAACAATGCGCTCTCCGTCGAGGTCGCCCGCGCCGTGTCCGCTCGCAAGGATGTCGTCAACGCGATGTCCGAAGACCAGCGTATCGTCGCGATGTTCCGCTGCATGTTCCAGCGTCGTCCTTCCACCTCCGAGATCCGCGTCGCCCAGGAATTCCTGGCCAAGGCCAAGATGACCGTCGCGACCGCCAACCTGCGTCCTTCGACCAAGGCCGCCGTCGCCGGTACCAAGCCCGGCGCCAAGGCTGCGGCACCGGTGGCCCGCACCACCGCTCCCGCCGCCAAGGGCATGACCGTCAAGGCCCCCGACGGCGAAGAGAGTATGATGACCGCCGTGACCGGCGGTGGCGCCGAAAGCGTGATGCAGAACGTCGGCGAAGCCATCGCGCGCACGCCGATGACCCCGACCGAGCTGCTCGTCCAGGCGCTGCTGCTTTCCAACGAGTTCGTCTACGTGAACTGAGGATAGTCCCTCTGTTTCGTTCCGAAAGCCGGCCCTTTGGCCGGCTTTCTTGTTTTATACCCGAAGGGAGGTGGGGGCTCCCTTCTAGGTTTTAGCAATTTTTTAACAAAAAAGCCCAAAACTCACCGGGCGGGGTTGTATGAGGTAACTACGACAAACAAGGGGTTGTAGTCCTTCATCCTGCATTAAGAATTAATACCTAGTAGGAAGCCCCAGTCGTACCCCGACTTTCCTTACCCATTTCATTCCGCCCGCCCTCCCATGAACCGCCACCTTAACATGCTCCGTCTCCTCCCCTTGCTCACCGCCCTGGGGTCGACTGCCATGCTTTCCGCCGCCGACGCGCCCGCCGAAGCGAAGATGGACCCAGCCGGCCTCGAGTTTTTTGAGAAGAACGTCCGCCCAATTCTCTCTGAGCGTTGTTATGAATGTCACTCGAAGGAAAAGGGTATCTCTAAAGGCGGACTGATCATGGATTCCCGCGCGGGCATGCTTGCCGGCGGTGACCTCGGCGCGGCCGTCGTGCCGGGTGATCTCAAGAAATCCCTGATGATCGTCGCCGTCCATCAGACCGATCCGGACCTTTCGATGCCGCCGCGCAAGAAGGGCGCTAAGCTTTCCGACGCGCAGATCGCGACGCTCGAGCAGTGGATCAAGATGGGTGCACCCGCTCCGGTTGGTGCCGGCGCCACCAAACTCACCGGTCTTTCCGACAAGGCTCGTAGCCACTGGGCCTTCCAGCCCGTGCGTGAATTCCCCGTCCCGACCAAGCTCAGCAATCCGGCCTGGTGCCAGAACGAGGTCGACGCCTTCCTGCTCGCGAAGCTCGACGAGAAGGGCCTCAAGCCCAGCCCCGCCACGGACGGTGAATCCCTGCTCCGCCGTCTTTCCTACGACCTGATCGGCCTCCCGCCCACCAGCGTCGAAGTCGACTCCTTCTCCCGCGAATACGACTCCGCCCTCGCCATGGACAATATGGCTGCCCGCAAAGGCCAGCCCGGACGCGCCGTGGCCGCCGTCGTCGAGCGCACGGTCGACCGCCTACTGGCTTCGCCTCACTACGGCGAGCGCTGGGCCCGCCACTGGCTCGACACCGCCCGTTACTCGGACACGAAGGGCCTGAAGCGTAACGGCACCATCGAGACCTTCGAGGCTTCCTGGACTTACCGCGACTACGTCATCGACGCGTTCAATACCGACAAGCCCTACGACCAGTTCATCATTGAGCAGCTCGCCGCCGACCGCCTGCCGGACCTGACCAAGGACGACCCGCGTCTCGCCGCCCTCGGCTTCATCACTGTCGGCAAGCGTTTCCAGAACAACGACGACACCATCGACGAGCGCATCGATGCGACGACCAAGGGCTTCCTCGGCCTGACCGTCGCCTGCTCGCGTTGCCATGACCACAAGTTCGACCCGATTCCGGCCGCCGACTACTATTCCCTCCACGGCATCTTCTCTTCCGTCATCGAGCCGCAGCAGAACCCGGTCATCCGTGACCCCCTCCTCATCGGCAAGAACGCCCCGACGAACGCCTATCGCGCCGACTACGAGAAGAAGCTCGCCGAGCTGATCCATACGACCGCGGGCGGCTACTACAAGCACCTCGCCGGTATGCAGGCCGCCTTCCATCGTGAATTCGCCCCGCGCGCCCTCGCCTCGTTGGTCGGCGGCTTCCGCAGCACCGCTGGCTTCGACATCCTGAAGAAGTTCGACCTCGGCCAGAGCCGCGAACTCGACCCTTCCTTCGCGGGCTCCGTCGCCCGCCCCGAACATCCGATCACCGGCCCGCTCGTCCGCCTGAAGAAGGTCAGCCCGGAGAATTTCGAGAAGCAGGCCCCCGCGATCATCGAGGCCGCCCTCGCTGATAAGAAGAACCCGGTGAACCCGCTCGTCGCCGAAGGCCTCCGCGGCCTCAAGCCGAAGTCCCTCGAGGAGGTCGCCTTCGCTTACCAGGCGATCTTCAAGAAGCAGCACGACAAGATCGTCGCGCATATCCAGATGCGCAGCCAACCGGGCCGTAAGGGTGACAAGGATGACCCGGCCGTCGCCCAGCTCGCCGCCTTCCCCTGGCCCCTGCCCAACGTTGAAGATATCTCTACCGTCTCGCTCCTTGAGCGCGTGACCGAGAGTCGCGACTTCTGTGAAGCCTGGCAGGTGCCGATCGCCTCCACCTTCGTCAACAACAACAAGCCCACGAAGTACTTCAAGTTCTCCGATATCAACGCGCTCGACATCACGCACCCGGGCGGCCCCGGCACCGCGATGGTGATCACCGACGTCGAGAAGCCCCGCGACAGCTACGTGTATATCCGCGGTGACCGTAACAAGCGCGGCCCGGTGGCTCCCCGCCAGTTCCTCGAAGTGCTCGCCGGCCCCGATCGCCTGCCGTTCTACGAAGGTAGCGGACGTCGTGAACTCGCCCTGGCCATCGCCAGCCGTACGAATCCGTTGACCGCCCGCGTCTTGGTGAACCGCCTCTGGATGCACCACTTCGGCGTTGGCATCGTCACCTCGTCGGACGACTTCGGCAACATGTCCGAAGCCCCGAGCCACCCTGAGCTTCTCGACTGGATGGCCACCACCTTCGTCGAAGGCGGTTGGTCGATCAAGAAGATGCACAAGAAGATCCTGCTCTCGGCGGCCTATCGCCAGTCGGCCAATCCGAATTCCAATTCACTCGTCGCGCAGAAGGCGTCCGTCGATCCCATGAAGATCGACGCGGCCAATAAGCTGCTCTGGCATGCGAACCTCCGTCGTCTCGACTTCGAGTGCATCCGTGATTCGATGCTACTTCTCTCCGGCAAGCTTGACCGAGCCCTCGGTGGCCGCGCGGTCAATATCACCGACGAGCCTTACAGCTACCGTCGCACCATCTACGGTTTCATCGACCGTGATAAGCTCAGCGAATTCCAGTCCCAGTTCGACTTCGCCGATCCCAACATGGCCAACTCGACCCGTGGTTCGACCATCGTCCCGCAGCAGGCCCTGTTCTTTATGAATAACCCGCTGGCGGTCGAGGTCGCCCGCAATGTCAACGCTCGCCCGGAGATGGCCAAGGCCACCTCCGACGATGAGCGCGTGACCCAGCTCTATCGCATCATGTACCAGCGTTCGCCGACCGTCCAGGAGCGCCAGATTGCCCGCGAGTTCGTCGCCCGTATCGCCGGCTATATCGACGAGCCCCCCGCCTCGCCGAAGGCCGATAAGGTCGCCAAGGCCAAGGCCGAGAAGGCCAAGGCCAAGGCCGCCGCGGCGGCGGTCGCCACCAAGTCCGCCCCCGAGGTGAAGATCGAGACCTCGGTTCAAGGCGGAAAAATCGTGAATAACACGGAAAAGGTCGACCGCAAGGTGCCGTCCAACCCCTGGGTCATGCTGGCCCAATCGATGGTCTGCTCCAACGAGTTCGTGTACCTGAATTGATTACCTTATAGCCCCAATCTAGTTTGAATTCTCAAAATCACCCCCCATATTTACCCCTAACCAAATCCCCAAAATGAAAGACTCCAGCTGCGGAAATTACGTGCCGACCCCTAACTCCCGTCGCGACTTCCTGCGCCAGACCGGTCTCGGCATGGGCGCCCTCGCCTTCGGTGCCATGGCTTCCGAGTACATGGTCAGCGACGCACACGCCGAGGTCATGGCCAACCTCAAGCCTCGCAAGGCTCCCCTCGCCGCCAAGGCGAAGCACGTCATTCACATCTTCGCCGGCGGCGCTCCCTCGCACCTCGACACCTTCGACCCGAAGCCGAAGATGAAGGAGCTCGCTGACATGTCCGCTTCCGGCATGAACGGCGTCCTCTTCCCGACGCCCTTCGAGTTCAAGAAGTCCGGCAAGTCCGGCCTCGAGATCTCCGAGATCTTCCCGAAGCTCCAAGGCGTCGCGGACGAGATGTGCGTCATCCGCTCGATGAACCAAGGCATCCCGGCCCACGGCCCGGCGGCCAAGCTCATGCACACCGGCTCGGCGATCCTCTCCAAGCCTTCCCTCGGCGCCTGGGTCCTTTACGGTCTCGGCACCGAAAGCCAGGATCTCCCGGGCTTCGTCTCCCTCGGCGGCAGCTCCGACGCTCGCGCTTCGGCCTTCCTTCCGTCCCTCTTCCAGGGTGCGAACACCTCGTTCCGTCCGGGTGCTCCGGCGAACAAAATCATCGCCAACCTCCAGAGCGAATTCACCACGCAGGACGCGCAGCGCAAGCAGCTCGACCTCGTTCGCCAGCTGAACGAGCGCCACATGCAGACCGTCCAGAAGGACGAGCAGCTTGAGGCTCGTATCGAGTCCTTCGAACTCGCGTTCCGCATGCAGACCGCCGCGACCGACGCTTTCGACATCTCCAAGGAGTCCGAAAAGACCCGCGAGATGTACGGTAAGTCCGACCTCGGCGCCAAGCTCCTCTGTGCCCGTCGCCTCGTCGAGCGCGGCGTCCGCTTCGTCCAGGTCGATGCCGGAGGCTGGGACCACCACACCAACCTCTTCACGGCGATCGCCGGCAAGGCTGAAGCCATCGACGGCCCGGCCGCTGCCCTCATCACCGACCTCAAGCAGCGCGGACTCCTCGATCAGACCCTCATCATCTGGGGCGGAGAATTCGGCCGCACCCCGACCACCGCGGGACGCGTCAACGCGGCTTCGGGCCGTGACCACCATTCCAAGGCTTTCTGTTGCTGGATGGCCGGCGGCGGCGTCAAGGGCGGCATGCACTACGGCGAGACCGACGAAATCGGCTCCCAGGTCGCTGCGGACGGAGTCGACGTGCATGACCTGCACGCCACGATCCTGCGCCTCCTCGGCTTCGATCACACCAAGCTCACGTTCCGCTACAACGGCCGCGACTTCCGCCTCACCGACAACTTCGGTAAGGTGGTCGAAAAGGTCATCGCCTAAGCGACTCTGGTCGCACAAACGGAAGGGCGGACGCCGCAAGGCGCCCGCCCTTCTTGTTTTTACGGGGCCGCGGGGCTTGCGTCCCGCCCTCTTTGGTTTCTAATAGAATCATCCCCATGAAGACGTTCCTTCTCCTCGGCGCCCTGGGCACCGCGATGCTCTTCGCCGCTCCCGCCGATCCGAAGAAAGAGGCCGCCCGCAAAGACGCGGCCCGGGCCGAAGCGAAGCCGTCGCTGAAGCCCGAAGTCAAGCCGGCGGCGGAAGTGAAGGTCGCGCCGCGCACCGGTGATGCCCCGAGGTCCGGCGTCAAGGGCACCGATGCGTTCGGCCGCACCCAGACCCGTTACGATAACGGCGTGACTGCTGTGACGACGCCCGACCCCTTTGGCGGCTCATCCACGCGCTACAGCAATGGCGCCACGGCAACCACTCGGACGGACCCCTTCGGCGGCTCAACTACCCGTTATAGCAACGGCGTCACCGCCACGACGCGACCCGACCCGTTTGGCGGGTCGTCCACGAGCTACAGCGACGGAACGCGGTCGACGACGCGCACGGACCCCTTCGGCAACCAGGTCACCACGTATTCCGACGGCCGGCGCGAGACGATCCGGCCCGACCCGTTTTCTTCCGCTCCGGCGAAGAAGGATGGGGCGAATGAACGGAAATGATGCGCTGGCCGCCCAACAGGGCGCTTGAAACCTGCCATCCGCGGTGCAGTCTCCAGAATCTTACCCCATGAAGCGTCATCTCCATCTCTGGGCTGCCTTGGCTGCCCTTGTCATCGCCCTCCCGGCCGCCGCCGTTGAGGCCTTCACTTCCGGGCCGGGCTGGCTTGAGTTTCCCGCCGCCAAAGGCCCGGGTGCCGGTAAGCACGTCGTGCTGCTCGCGGGCGACGAGGAGTATCGCTCCGAAGAGTCCCTGCCGATGCTCGCTCGCATCCTCTCCGAACGCCACGGCTTCAAGTGCACCGTCCTCTTTTCACATGACGAAGGCGTGATCAATCCGAACAATGCTGCCTCGCTCGGAAAGCCCGAAGCCCTCGATACCGCCGACGCCCTTGTGCTCGGCCTACGCTTCCGCAAGTGGAACGAAGCCACCCTCGCGAAGTTTGACGCCGCCCTCAAGCGCGGTGTGCCGATCGTCGCCACCCGTACCAGCACGCATGCCTTCGCCGGCATCCCAAAGGACAGCGCCTTTGTCTCCTATAATTGGAACAACGAAGGCGGTTTTGGACGTAAGGTACTCGGCGAAACCTGGGTCAGCCACTGGGGCAACCACAAATCCGAAGCCACCCGCACCGCTGTCGAGTCAGGTGCCGAGAAGCTCGCGATCCTCAACGGTGTCGGCCAGATTTTCGGCGACACCGACGTCTACGAAGCCCATCCTCCGGCCGACGTCCAGGTCCTCCTTCGCGGCCTCGTGCTCAAGGGCATGAATCCGGAAGATCCCTTGAGTGAACGCTCCAAGAATACGAATCTTAAGACGGAGCAGGGTGTGAATTCTCCCGCGATGGCCGTCGCTTGGACCCGCGAGGTCGCCAACGCCGCCGGCACCAAGAACCGCGTGCTGACCACCACCATGGGAGCCGCCACCGACCTTAAGGATGAGTCCCTTCGTCGCCTACTGGTCAATGGTGTCTTCTGGGGTCTCGGCCTCGAAGTGCCGGCCAAGGCCGACGTTACGCCGCTCGTGGAGTGGACGCCCAGCAAGTACTCCAACAACATGTTCCACCCCGGCCTCAAGGCCGAGGGATTCGTGGGCGTGCTGCCGACTCCGCTCACCGCCCCGATCCCCGCTCCCAAGAAGAAGAAGTAAGCCGCCGGCTCGCTTTCTTCCCCACGGGCGCATCGCAGGATGCGCCCGTTTTGTTTACGCGCGAATGCCGCGGTTCACCAGCAGCTGAATTAACGCGTCGTTGTAGATGATGTAGGCGCCTTCGCGGGCGGTGGCGTCGCGCACCTCGATGTCGTCGCTGACGACAAACCACGGTGCCTCCACGGTCTTGTCCTTAGCCACCAGGTCCATGATGTCATGGTCGGCCTTGGCGCCGGCGCGGCTGAAGGTCACCCGTACGCGCGAATTCGTTGACTTGAGCGCGGTCGGCTGGCCATCGAAGCTCACCCAGACGTGCAGGCCCGGCGCGTCATCGGCTAGTTTCTCGGCCAGCTGCACGACCTTCTGGCGGGCGGTGGCGTCGAGCAGGAAGCGGCTTTCGCCTTGGGCGTTCTTCTTTGTCGTCAGACGCAGCCCTAGGTAATCCTGACGGAGGCAGGCGAAGTTATTGGCATCGAGGGCGAGGCGGGCCTTCTCGCCGGTGGCCACGGCCCGTTCCAGCAGCGCGAGTGGTCCAGACTGCTTCTGCTCGTGGAAGGCGCGGTCCGCCATATAGGAACGTCGGCGATGGATATCGCGGCGGTAAAGGTCCGCGTGACGCGAGTCCACGAGTCCTGATTCCTCGGCGAGGAGGAGGGCACTCTCGATTGATTTCAGTTCGCGCGCGTCGGCGCCGTTGATCTTGGCCGAGATACGTTCGAGGAAAGGATCGGAGGGCTGGTCGCGCTTCTCGAGTTCGTAGCGAACCTTCTCGATGTGCTCCGTCAGACGCTTCTCGAGGGCGACGACTTC
Organism: Verrucomicrobiota bacterium; assembly: GCA_026397955.1. Lineage (GTDB taxonomy): Bacteria > Verrucomicrobiota > Verrucomicrobiia > Opitutales > UBA953 > UBA953. The sequence goes on from JAPLTV010000029.1 coordinate 59,958, forward strand.
GGGCAAGGCCTGGCCGGCGGTGCGCAGGTAGCGGCGGAGCAGTTTGAGCATCTCCTCCATCTGCGGGATGGCCTGACGCAGCTCGTGTTCCTTGGCGAGGAAGGGGTCGGCGTCGCGCTGGGCCTTGCGGACCTTCTCGACGGTCTCCGTGGTGAGCTGACGCAACTTGGCTACTTCTTCGGAAGCGGACTTCAGGGTGCGCGCATCGGCCAGCCAAGGGCGGATCTCCTCGGAAAGGAGTTCTTCGGCAATCTCGCGAGCCTTCTTGGTCACGTGTTCGCGGGCGCGGTCCAGTTCGCCGCGCAGGCGGGCGACTTCGGTTTCTTCCGCGGTGAGCTTGGCTTGCAGCGCCACGATGTTCGCGTCGAGCGATGCGGCCTGCTTGGCGGCTTCCTGGACCTGGCGGCCGGCGTCCTCGCGGGCCTTGCGGATCTCGGTGTCCTTCGCCTCAAGCTCGTTGGCGTGCTGGCGACGGATTTGGCGGCCTTCGTTTTCGCGGGCGGCTTTGCCTTGGGAGAGTTCCTGCAGCAGTCGTCGGACGGTCTTGCCGGCGGAATCGAGGGCGTCGACGGAATCGAGAGGTTCTTTTTCCGACGCGCCACCGAGCTTGGCGATGGCCGCCTTCCATGCCTTCGCGTCAGGCTTGCTGGACTGCGCCTTGGCGTTGGTCAGGAGGCGAGGCAGGAGGTCGGCGGGCAGGGCGGCGTCCTTCTGCTCGGCCTGGTTGTTCCAAAGGACGCAGAGCAGCGCGGCGCGCGGGCCGCCGATCGCGGCGGCGAGTTCGTCGAGATGCTCGAGTAGTTTCGCTTTCTCGCATTTTAGAGCATCGGCGTACCAAGGAAGGTGCTCCGCGATGGCGGCCGCGTCTAGCGCCAGGTGGCCGAGGCGTTTCTTGAACAGCCACTTGGCGTCGCGCAGGAACGGTTTGCGGTGGATGTAGCCGCCGGGAATCTGCTTGGCGAGGGCGAGTAAAGGCGCTTCGGCGACATGCTCCAGATCCATGACCAGCTGTTCGGAAAGGATCTTCCGGTGCGGATCGACGGCCTCGGTCTTGTAGGAAAATTGCCCCATACCACCAGCGTACCCATGGGCCGACGCGGGGCAAGGTCGTGGCTCGCTTGCCGGGTGGTTTTCTTGCTTCGGACTCGCCAGGGGGGAGGGAAGGGCGTTCGTTCTAGGCTGCCTGATGCGTTCTCCCGCCTCCATCGTCATCCCTCTCTGCTCGGCCGTAGGTTATACCTTCGCCGCGCTGGCCCTCAAGCGGGCCATGGACGGCGGCCACCCCTGGCGGGTCCTGTTCATCGTGAACCTGATCGGGGCCGTCCTTTTCCAGACCTGGCTCCTGCATGGGGGCGAGCCTTTCACGGTGATCAACGTCACCCACGCGGTCTTGGCCGGGACGGCGTTCTTCATCGGGCAGGTCTTTACCTTCATCGCGATCAGCCGGGGGGATATCTCCATCGCGACACCGGTGCTGGGGACCAAGGTGATTTTTGTGGCCTTACTCGTCTGCCTCGCCGGCGGCCAGTTGGATTCGAAACTCTGGGTGGCCACCTTCCTGACGACTGTCGCCCTAGCCTTGTTGGGTGGCGAGTGGCACGCCAATCGCCAGCGACTACTCGTTAGCGTAGGCTTCGCTTTCCTGGCCTCGGTTGCCTTCGCGGCCACGGATGTGATGCAGCAGTTGTGGGTGCCAGCTTTCGGCTTCGGTCATTTCGGCCCAGTGATGTTCTTGACGGTGGGAACGTTGTCGTTCGCCCTCATTCCGTTCTTCTCCGCGCCGTTGCGCGAGATGCCTCGCCCGATGGTCCTCTGGGCCTTTGGCGGCGGGCTATTGCTGACCATCCAGGCGATGGGCATCGCCTACTGCATCGCGGTCTACCATGAGGTCACGGTCACCAACGTCCTTTATAACACACGCGGCCTCTGGAGCGTCGCGCTGGTATGGGTCGTCGGGCACTGGTTCTCCAATTCGGAGAAGCACGTGGGTCGCGGCATCATGACCCGTCGATTGATTGGTGCCTTGATCCTGCTGGCCGCGGTCTACCTCAGCCTGTCCTGATCAGAGGTCGGCGTTGTCGATCAGACGCGTCGCACCCAGATGGCAGGCGATCGCGATGGCGCAGCGGAGTCCGACGGTCGAGGCGACCGGCGCCATTGTCTCGAGGTCGACGACTTCACAGTATTGAGCCTTCAGTGCCGGTTGGGCGTTCAGCACGGCCTGCGCCGCGTCACGGAGGCGCGTGGCGTCGGTGACGCCGGCTTGGGCGAGGGCTTGGGCCGCTGCCATGGCGGCGGGGATGGCCGTCGCCTGCGTAAGTTGTTCGGCCGAAAGGTAGCGGTTGCGCGAGCTCATTGCGACGCCGTTGGGCTCGCGGATGGTCTCATGCGCGATAATGCGAACGGGGATGTGCAGGTCGCGGACCATGCGGCGGATCACCGCGAGCTGCTGGAGGTCCTTTCGGCCGAAGACGGCGAGGTCCGCCTGCGCCGCGTTGAAGAGCATGGCGACGACGGTGGCGACGCCACGGAAATGGCCCGGTCGAAATTCACCGCAGAGCTTGGCGGAGACGCCTTCGACGTCGACCCAGGTCGAAGCACCTTGAGGGTAGAAGTCAGCGGCGGCGGGCGCGAAGATCAGGCTGGCGCCCGCGGCTTCGCAGCCACGGCGATCATCCTCGAACGTCCGCGGGTATTTGGAGAAATCCTCGTTGGGGCCGAACTGGGTCGGGTTGACGAAGATCGAGACCACGACAAAGGCCGCTTCTTCCTTGGCCCGCCGGATTAGGCTCAGGTGGCCTGCATGGAGGCAGCCCATCGTCGGCACGAAGCCGATGGCCTGGCCGGCCTGACGGGCCCGGGCGACCGCGGCGCGCAGTTCGGGGATGGTGTGGACGACCTCCATGCCGCCAACCTAGGCGGCGCCCGCAAAGGCGCAAGGCGCAGTTGTATGCGAACTCCCACCCTGTCGTTTTGTTCATAGGAGGGCCCTATTCCTTTCTTGGCAGCAAGGGGACGGGCTCCAATGTCAGAACCCTCCCTCCTATAAGTCATGTCGCACTTCCCTAATGTCCCGGTCATCGAGTTCGAAGGATCGAAGTCCAAGAACCCGTTCGCCTTCAAGCACTACAACCCGGACGAGAAGATCGGCGGGAAGAAGATGAAGGATCACATGCGCTTCGCCGCGGCCTACTGGCACGTGATGCGCAACAGCCTTTCCGACCCGTTCGGCGCCGGCACCGCCCTCATGCCCTGGGATGACGGCTCCGACTCCCTCGACAACGCCCTCCGTCGTATCCCGGTCTTCTTCGAGTTCCTTCAGAAGTGCCAGATCGACTTCTACTGCTTCCACGACCGTGACATTTCTCCTGAAGGCAAGTCTCTCACCGAGACGCATGCGAACCTCGACCGCGTCACCAAGGAGCTGAAGGCCTTCCAGAAGGGTACCGGTAAGAAGCTCCTTTGGGGCACTGCCTGTCTCTTCTCCCACCCCCGCTACGCGCAGGGCGCGGGCACCTCGCCTAACGCCGACGTGTTCGCCTATGGCGCCAGCCAGGTCCGTCACGCGCTCGAGGCCACCAAGGCCCTCGGCGGCGAAGGCTACGTCTTCTGGGGCGGCCGCGAAGGCTACGCCACGCTGATCAACACCGACATGAAGCGCGAGCTGGACCACCTCGCCGCGCTCCTGCACCTCGCCGTCGACCATGCGAAGAAGATCGGCTTCAAGGGCCAGTTCCTGATCGAGCCCAAGCCGCGCGAACCCTCGACCCACCAGTACGACTCCGATGCGGCCGCCTGCCTCAACTTCCTCCGTGAATACGGCCTCTTGAAGCACTTCAAGCTCAACCTCGAGACCAACCACGCCACGCTCGCCGGTCACACGATGGAGCACGAGATGGAAGTCTCGATCGGCGCGAACGCTCTCGGCTCGGTCGACGCCAACCGAGGCGACACGCTCGTCGGCTGGGATACCGACCAGTTCCCGACCGACCTCTACCTCACGACGAACATCATGCTGCGCATCCTCAAGATGGGCGGCTTCACCAAGGGCGGCCTCAACTTCGACGCCAAGCGTCGTCGCGAATCGCATGAGCCGGTCGACCTCTTCCACGCCCACATCGGCGGCATGGACGCCTTCGCCCGCGGCCTCAAGATCGCCCACGCGATCGTCCAGGACGGCAAGATGGATAAGTTCGTCTCGAACCGCTACGCCTCCTGGGACAGCGGCATCGGCAAGAAGGTCGAGTCCGGTAAGGTCACCCTCGCCCAGCTCGACGCTTATGCCCAGGGCATCAAGGCGCCGGCGCTCGCGTCCGGTCGCCAGGAGATGCTCGAGAACCTGATCAACGAGTACATCCGCTGAGGCCATGGCGATCGTCCTGGGTCTTGACCTGTCCACGCAGAGCGCGACGGCGCTCGTGCTGGACACGGCGAAAGGCACGACGGTCGCCCGCGCCCGCGCGGCGTTCGGCGCCGACTTCCCTGACCGCGGACATCCGGAAGGATTCATCCGCGGAGGGCAGGGCGGCGAAGTGCACGCCGATCCGCTCCTCTGGCTCGACGGCCTCGAGCTCGCGCTCGACCGCCTCTCCAAACTGACCGACCTCTCGAAGGTCGACGCGGTCTCCGTCTCCGGCCAGCAGCACGGCAGCGTCTATCTCGCCGCCGGCTATGAGGCCGCGCTGGCCGATGGTAATCGCGCTACTTCGCTCTCCGCTAAAATATCGCCTGTCCTCTCCCGTCGCTCCTCTCCGATCTGGATGGATTCTTCCACGTCGGCTGAATGCGCTGAAATCGCCGCCGCCCTCGGTGGCGACCAGGCTGTCTGCGATCTCACCGGCTCCGTCGCCACGCAGCGTTTCACCGGTCCACAGATCCGCCGATTCGCGAAGCTCGAGCCCGCCGCCTGGGCCAAGACCAAGCGCGTTCATCTCGTCTCTTCCTTCTTCGCCTCGGTGCTCGCCGGCAAGGATGCCGCCATCGACACCGGTGATGGCGCCGGCATGAACCTGATGGATATCCGTAAGGGTGACTGGGCTCCCGCCGCGCTCGCCGCGACCGCGCCCGATCTCGCCGCGAAGCTTCCACCGGTCCGGCCTGGGTCGACCGTGGCCGGCGGCATCTCCGCTTACTTCGTCGCCCGATATGGTTTCTCGCCGAAGTGTCAGGTCGTCATCGGCACCGGCGATAATCCTTCCAGCCTTGTCGGCATGGGCGCATCGAAGCCGGGCAAGGTCGTTATCAGCCTCGGTACGAGCGACACGCTCTTCGCCGCCATCGAAGGTATCCGCACGGACTCTGCTGGTCTTGGACACGCCTTCGGTAATCCGATGGGCGGTAGCATGAGCCTCGTCTGCGTTCGTAACGGTTCGCTCGCCCGCGAAGCCATTCGTCGCGAATGCGGTCACGCCGACTGGGTTGCTTTTTCCGCCGCTGTCGACGCTTCTCCCGCAGCTGTCTCGGCTGTGCTTCCGATGGAGGAGCCCGAGATCACGCCGCGCCGCCCGGCCGGCCGCATCGCCCTCGGTGCGCCCACCACCAAGGCTTCGCTTCCGCGCGCCGCCGTCGAAGGTCAGGCGCTCAGCCTCCGTTATCACAGCCGCTGGGTCGGCACCCCGACCACGCAACTGCTGCTGACGGGCGGTGCCTCCGAGAATCCTTCCGTGGCCAAGATCTTCGCCGATGTGTTCGGCGCCCCGGTGCTTCGTCTGTCCGTCTCCGACTCCGCCGCCTTGGGTGCTGCCTTGCGTGCCGCCGAGGGGGCTTGCGGGGCCAAGATGGCCGATCTGGAGCCTGTTTTCTGCGCCCCGGCCCCAGGTGTCGTCCAGCCGAACCCGGCCCTCCGGGCGGCCTACGACAAGCTTGAGGCCGAACTGGGCCAATCGCTGTCGCGTAAGGCATAAATTGGCGTCTGTGAGCATTGCCCACTTGAACAAAGTGGGGTGATTGGCTGACAGTGGGGACTCACCCCTACTCACCATGTCACAGCGCCCTGTTACCCTCTTCACCGGCCAGTGGGCCGACCTTAAGATCGCCGAGCTTCTCCCCAAGGTTAAAGCCATGGGCTACGAAGGCGTTGAGCTCGCCTGTTGGGGCGATCACTTCGATGTCGTCCGCGCCGTCAACGAGCCGGGCTACGTCGAATCTATCTGGAAACTCCTCGCGCAGCACGACCTCGGCTGCTGGGCAATCTCCGCCCACCTCGTCGGCCAGGCCACCTGCGACAACATCGACGAACGCCACCAGTGCATCCTCCCGGCGCACGTCTGGGGTGATGGTAATCCGGAAGGCGTCCGCCAGCGCGCGTGCGCTGAGATGGCCCTGACCGCTCAGGCCGCCCGCAAGTTCTTCGACGCCGGCAAGGCATATATGGCCAACAAGCCGAAGGGTTCCGGTAAGACCGTCGTCAACGGTTTCACCGGCTCCTCGATCTGGCACGCGATCTACGCCTTCCCGCCCACCAACCAGGCCTACCTGCAGAAGGGCTACGACGACTTCGCCAAGCGCTGGAAGTCCATCCTCGAGGTCTTCGAGAAGAACGACGTCTACTTCGGCCTCGAAGTGCACCCGACCGAGATCGCCTTTGACATCGCCTCCGCCCAGCGCGCGCTCGACGCCGTCGGTAACCACAAGCGTTTCGGCTTTAACTACGACCCCAGCCACCTCGGCTACCAGGGCGTCGACTACGTGAAGTTCATCCGCACCTTCGGCAAGCAGATCCACCACGCCCACATGAAGGACGTCTGGTGGGGCCACGGCGACGGCACCGTCGGCGTGTTCGGCGGTCACACCGATTTCTGTGACCCTCGTCGCGCCTGGGACTTCCGCTCCGTCGGCCGCGGCGACATCAAGTTCGAGGACGTCATCGTCGCCCTCAATGACGTCGGCTACGCCGGCCCGCTCTCCGTTGAATGGGAAGACGGCCGCATGGATCGCTTCTTCGGCGCCGCCGAATCCGCCGCTTACGTCAAGAAGCTCGCCTTCCCGACCAACAAGGTCGCGTTCGACGCCGCCTTCGACAAGTCGGCCCAGGGTAAGTAATCACCCTTTAATCGAACACCAATATGGCTACCAAAGTAGGCGTCATCGGAGCAGGTGGCATGCTCCAGTACCACGCCGCCGGCTTCAAGCAGGCGGGCGCGGAAATCATCGCCGTCGCGGATCCCGCGCCGGGCGCTGCCCAGAAGGCCGCCACGAAGTGGGGCATCCCGCACGCCTACGAGTCCGTGGACGCCATGCTCGCGGCGCACAAGGAGCTCGACGCCGTCAGCGTCATTGTCCCGAACAAGTTCCACGCCTCGCTCGCCATCCAGTGTCTCAACGCCGGCAAGCATGTGTTCTGCGAGAAGCCCCCGGCGCTCAGCGCTCCCGAGGTCCTTGAAATCACCGCCGCTTCTAGGAAGTCGGGTAAGCACGTGATGTTCAATTTCAACAACCGCGCCCGTCCTGAATCTCAGGCGATGATCAAGTATGTCGAGCAGGGCCAGGTCGGTAAGATCAACTCCGCCCAGGCGAAGTGGATCCGCCGCACCGGCATCCCGGGCTTCGGCGGCTGGTTCACCACCAAGGAACTCTCCGGCGGCGGACCGCTCATCGACCTGCTGCACATGGTCGACCTCGCGATGTATTTCATGGGTTACCCGGAACCGGCGCATGTCCTCGGCCAGACCTTCAACGATTTCATCGAAGACAAGTCCTTCAAAGGCCCGTGGGGCATCCCGGACCGCGTCGGGGGCGTCACCGACGTCGAGAACGCCGCGCACGGCTTCGTCACCTTCAAGACCGGCCAGGTGCTAACCCTGCAGGTTTCTTGGGCGGAGATGATCAAGCGCGAGGAAGTCTCCGTTGTCTTCCAAGGCACCAAGGCCGGCGGCAAGGTCGAGCGCCTCTTCGGCATCGACGGCCTCGACAACACCGCAATCGATACCTGCGAACTCTATGTCCAGGAAAACGGCAACAGCGTGAACCGCTCCATCGTCACGCCGGCGTGCGAGGACATGGGCCGCATCGCCTCCGCCGCGAACTTCATCGAGGCCATCGAAGGCCGCGCAAAGCCGCTGAATACGCCTGAGCAGGCCTACCGCCTGATGCAGGTCATCGACGCCATCTACGCCTCGGCGAAGTCCGGCAAGCCCGTCTCCCTCTGATCAACACACCTATGGCATCCCTTAATCGCAAACTCCGCATGGGCATGGTCGGCGGCGGTCGCGGCGCCTTCATCGGCGGCGTGCATCGCATGGCCGCGGCCCTCGACGGCAAGATCGACCTCGTCGCTGGCGCGTGTCGATCGTCGCGCGCAACGACCTGCACTACCCCGTGGCCAAGGCCTTCCTTGAAGCCGGCATCCACGTGATCTGCGAGAAGCCCCTCGCGTTCTCCCTGGCCGAAGGCAAGAAGCTCCGCGCCATCGTGAAGAAGAGCGGCCTGGTCTTCGCGCTGCTGCATAACTACACCGGCTACCCGATGGTCAAGGAAGCCCGTGACTTCGTGGCCGCCGGCAAGCTCGGCAAGATTAACAAGGTCCTCGTCGAATACCCCCAGGGTTACGCCATCGGCGCCCTGCAGTCCGGCAAGATCCAGAAGATCGCCAACTGGCGCATGGACCCGAACTGCTCCGGCGTCTCGAACTGCGTCGGTGACATCGGCACGCACGCCGAGAACCTCGTCCAGTACGTCACCGGCCTCGAAATCAAGGAGATCGCCGCCGACCTCAGCACCATCTCGATCAGCCCCGCCAGACGCACCGTCGTGGTAACTCTTACAACGGCGAAGCCTGCAAGAAGTATAGCCGCACGCCGTTTGGTCACCCGGAAGCGTTCATCGAAGCCTTCGCGAATATCTATCGCGCTGCCTCCGAAGCCATCACCGACCGTCTCGAAGGCCGCAAGGCCCCGAAGGGCGGCTACGACTTCCCGTCGATCGACGACGGCGTCACCGGTATGGCGTTCATTGAAGCCGCGGTGAAGTCCTCGAAGGGCAACGCCCGCTGGACGAAGCTTGCCGACTAAGGCGCGCGTCAGTCCGTCACGAAGGCCCCGGGTTCCGGGGCCTTCTTATTTGTTCAGCCACCAGATGCTCGCATTGAGCACGGTGGCGAAGCTGACCCAGAGCAGGTGCGGAAGCTGAAGCAGGGCGGCGCCGCGATGCTGAGGCCAGAGCTGACGGATCCAGATGATGAGTAGGATCAGGTAGCCGAGGATATCGATCAGCGCGAGGTCCGGGCGATGCATCCCGAAGAAGAGCAGGGACCAGAGCGAGTTGACCAGAAGGATGATGAAGAACGTCCGGCGGGCCTGGCGGTCGGTCCATGCGGCGTTGGCTGAACAGCCCATGAGGACGTAGAGCGTCGACCAGACCGGGCCGAAGATCCAGTTCGGCGGATTGAAGGAGGGCTTCACCAGGCCGGCGTACCAGCCCTTGATCTCCGGCATCGTGGCGGCCGAGCCGAGCCCGCCCACGGCCAGGCAGAGGGCGATGAGGCCGATGAGGCGCCAAGGGAATCCCGGGTTGCACCTTGCATGCCGTTCGCGGGCCAAGTCTTCGAGGCTGGGTTCCATGGCATCATTTTCAACGTCAGGTCCCTCATGGCAAGGCCCGGGGGCGGAGTCCGCTTGCCATCCGCCGCTTTGCCCCTCTTTTTAGGGCCTTATCACCATGTCCGACTCTTACATCCAGCAGCTCTTCGCCGAACGCATCGGCGGCGTCAATTACGGCAAGTCGACCGCGATCTATAAGTTCGAAAAAATCAAGCGCGCCAAGGCCGCCGCCAAGAAGGCCAAGCCGGATGTCGCCTTGATCGACCTCGGCGTCGGCGAGCCTGACGAGATGGCCTTCCCGATGGTGGTGAAGGCGCTCCAGACCGAAGTCGCGAAGCCCGAGAACCGCGGCTATGCCGACAACGGTGGCGCGGACTTCAAGCAGGCCGCCGCCCGCTACATGCAGAACCTCTTCGGCGTGACCGTCGACGCCGACACCGAAGTCCTCCACTCGATCGGCTCCAAGGCTGCGCTCTCGATCCTCCCGGGCTGCCTGATCAATCCCGGCGACTATGTCCTCATGACCGTCCCAGGTTACCCGGTCTTCGGCACGCACGCCAAGTACTACGGAGGCCTCGTCCATAACCTGAAGCTCACCGCCGAGAACAACTTCCTGCCGGACCTGAAGTCCATCCCCGCGGACATCCTGGCCAAGGCCAAGGTGCTCGTCCTCAATTACCCGAATAACCCGACCGGCGCTTGCGCCACGCGCAAGTTCTTCGAGGAAGTCGTCGCCTTCGCCAAGCAGCACAATCTCGTCGTCATCCAGGACGCCGCCTACGGCTCGCTCCACTTCGGCGCCGAGCAGGTTTCCATTCTGCAGGTACCGGGTGCGAAGGACGTGGCCCTCGAGCTGCACTCTCTTTCCAAGAGCCATAATATGACCGGCTGGCGCATCGGCTTCGTCGCCGGCAACGCGCTGCTCGTCCGTGCGTATGGTGACGTGAAGGATAATTCCGACTCCGGCCAGTTCCTTGGCATCCAGAAGGCCGGCGCCGCTGGTCTCGACGAAGTCTCCATCCCGAAGGCCATCGCCGCTAAGTATTCCCGCCGCATGGACAAGCTCGTCGGTGTCCTCGCCAAACTCGGCTTCCAGGTGCGCAAGCCTGGCGCCGGCTTCTTCCTCTACATGCCCGCCCCGAAGTCCGCCACTGGTCCGTCCGGCACGGTGAGCTTCGATTCTGGCGAAGCCTTCTCGCAGTGGATGATCACCGAGCACCTGATCTCCACCGTGCCGTGGGATGATTGCGGTTCGTTCGTCCGCTTCTCCGTGACCTTCGTTTCCGACAAGGGCGAGGCCGGCGAAGGCGAAGTCATCGCTGAGGTCGAACGCCGCCTGTCGGCTTGGAAATTCAGCTTCTGAAGGCCTTTTTAAGCCTCCCTTTCTTGTCGGATTGACAGGGGAGGGGGGCTTTGTCCTTCTGAACGTCCAGTTAATTGGCCTGATAGCTCAGTTGGTAGAGCAGACGCCTGAAGAGCGTCGTGTCGTTGGTTCGATTCCGACTCAGGCCACCATTTAACGCCAGCCCATCCGATTTAACCCGGGTGGGCTGGTCCTTTTGAGGGCTTAGCGACCGAAGATCAGGCGCCAGACCGAGAAGTCCTTGCCACGGTCAACCGGCTCGGACGGCGGCGTTTCCCAGCCGCTGGCCAGGAGGGTCAGCCGTCGGGTCTCTTCGCGGTTGCGGTCCTTCTTGGTGGTCTTCTCGACCCACTCCGCCCGCACGACGCCGAAGGGTGTCGCGTCGGAGCGCCAGACGGTGCCTTTGAACTCGATGGTCTGCTTCGGGACGATGGGCGGATCGGTCACCGTACTCGCGAGCATCTTCATGCGTTCGCACGCGAAGGGTTTGCCACCTGCTTCGATGGTTTCTTTCGCGGGCGTATCCTCGTTCAGTTCGCTGGTGTAGGTCAGGTTCGCCCATTTGGAAACCCACGCGATATCCTCACGGGTCATGTAGTAGGCGCCTTTGGCGGGATTGGAGAAGATGATCTCTTGTGCGTTTTCGATGAGGCGGCTGGCGCGTTGGCGGTCCATGTCCGCGCTCAGGAGCAGTCTCAGCGGGGCCTGTTCGCGCGAACCCAGCCAGCCGACGGGCTCGACCGTGAACCAGACGTGCGGCTTACCGCCGACGTCCATACCGGAGCGGATGGAGAGGCTGAGCTCCGCTTTCGAGACGACCTTGCCGTCGCGGATTGTCTCGTGCTGGTAGCGCGCCCAGGTGCCGGGCTTAGGCAGTTTCTCCGCGAAAATCTGCCACTGCGCCGGCGAAGTGACGGCGCCCGCCAAGAGCAGGAAAAGGGCGGCGAGGCGGCGCATAGGCTGATTAATGGGTGTTTATGGGGCTTTTGGCGAGCGTCGACCCGCTTCCGGCTCCTTTGCCTTTGACTCTCCGAGCCTCCGCCCTTGGAGTCAGGGTCTTCGTCATGGAATCCCTGGCCCAGTCTTCGACCTCCCTCCGCTCCGCGGCTGGTCGTGCCATCATTCCGGCGATTATTACCATCATCGGGCTCTAAGCCCGCTGAACGGAACGCCCGACGGGCGACTCCCCGTTCCGCGGCGCCCGGAACGGCCCCCTCCCTTTACACCTCTTTTCCACCCACACCACCATGGCACGCTCCATCGAAATCTATGATACCACCCTCCGCGACGGCTCGCAGGGGCAGGGCATCCATTTCTCCGTCGATGACAAGCTGCGCATCGCCGCCGAGCTCGAACGCTTCGGCATGACCTACATCGAAGGCGGCTGGCCGGGCTCCAATCCCCGTGACGTCGAGTTCTTCGCCCGCGCTAAGAAAATCAAATTCAAGCATGCCAAGCTGGCGGCCTTCGGGTCGACCCGCCGCAAGGGCGTGCGCGCCTCTGAAGACGCCCAGGTGCGCGGTCTCCTCGAGGTCGATACCCCGGTCGTCACAATCTACGGCAAGACCTCCGCCCTTCATGTCCGCGAAGTCCTCCGCTGCTCGCCCGAGGAGAACCTCGAGATGATCCGCGACACGGTCGCCTTCCTTAAGTCTCATCGCCGCGAAGTCGTCTACGATTGCGAACATGCGATCGACGGCTGGAAGGAAGACCCGGCCTATGCCATCGCGTCCATGCTCGCCGCCGTCGCCGGCGGCGCCGACCGCATCGTCCTTTGCGACACCAACGGCGGCTCCTTGCCGGCCGAAGTCGCCGCGGCTACCCGCGCCGCCCTCGCCGCGCTCAAGAAGACCCCTGTCGGCATCCATACGCACGACGACGCCGGCCTCGGCCTCGCCAACGCCCTTGCTTCGCTCGAAGCCGGCGCCTCCCACGTCCAGGGCACGGTCAACGGCATCGGCGAGCGCACCGGCAATTGCGACCTCACCGCGGTCATCCCTTGTGCCCAGCTGAAGTTCGGCTGGAAGTGCGTCTCCTCGACTTCGCTCAAGGGCCTCGCTGGCCTTTCCCGTTTCGTCGACGGCGTCGCCAACCTCGCCCCCGATCCGCGT
>JAPLTV010000078.1 GCA_026397955.1 Verrucomicrobiota bacterium
AAGTTCCTGGGAACCGACGCGATCCTGCGCGCCGACGTCAAACGCGGCCGCGAACTCTTCCGCGGTTCGTGCGGCGTCTGCCACCAGCTCTTCGGCACCGGCGGCGAGATCGGTCCACACCTGACTGGCGGTTACACCGACCTCGAATACCTCCTGCAGAACATCATGGATCCGAACGCCGTGATCGGGAAGGACTACCAGCTCGTTTATGTCACCTTGAAGGACGGCTCCCTTCAGGCTGGTATCATCAGCGCCGAGAACGAATCCACCCTGACCCTCAAGGTCCCCGGCGCTCCCGCGCCCGTGGTCATCGCCAAGGACCAGATCAAGACCCGCGTGGTCAGCCCGAATTCGCTCATGCCTGAAGGCCTGCTCAACGGGATGGAAGAACCGGATGTCCGCAGCCTCTTCCTCTACCTCCGCCAGACGAGCGAGCCCAAGTAAGCCCTGCCCCCTCTTTCATCCTTTATCATCCATCGTTCATCTCCCATCTTGGGGCCCTTCCCCATGCGTCTCCTCGCCCTCCTACTAGCGACCTCGCTCTTCACGCTAGGCTGCAAGCCTGCGCAACAGTCCAACCCCAAAGAGGTAAAGCCTGAAGCCAAGCAAGCATCAGCTCCCGACGTCGTCGCGCCGAAAGCCAAAGCCCCCGCCGCCCCGAAGCCGCCGGAACCGCCCGTCTACCTGACGGAAACGGAAGCCGCTGCCGTCAACACGGACTACAAGCTGCAGGGTGAATACGCCAACGCCAAGATGGGCGCGAACGTCATCGCCCTCGGCAAGGACGAGTTCCGCCTCGTGCTCTTCAAGGGCGGCCTGCCAGGAGCCGGTTGGGACGGCACCCCGAAGATCGAAGTCGAAGGCAAGCGCGACGGCGCAATCGTGCTCTTCAAGGACAACATCGATTCCGCCACGCTCACCGACGGCGTGGTGACGATCAAGAGCACGGGCTTCGACCTGAAGCGGATCATCCGCCACAGCCCGACTGAAGGTCTCGTCGCACCGAAGGACGCCACCATCCTCTTCGACGGCAAGAACGCCGACGCTTTCGTCGACGGCAAGATCGACCCCCGCGGCTTCCTTGAAGCCAACACGAAAACCAAGCAGGCCTTCACCGACTTCAAACTGCACCTCGAATTCTTCCTGCCCTTCAAGCCCCTCGGTCGCGGACAGAGTCGCGCCAACAGCGGCGTCTACCTGCAGCATCGCTACGAAGTCCAGGTCCTCGACAGCTTCGGCCTCGCCGGCCTCGATAACGAGTGCGGCGGCATCTACAAGAACAGCGCCCCCAAGGTGAACATGTGCTTCCCTCCCCTGCAGTGGCAGACCTACGACATTGATTTCAACGCCGCCAAGTTCGACAAGGACGGCAAGAAGACCGGCAGCGCCTTCGTCACGGTCCGACACAACGGTGTGGTCGTGCAGGATAACCTCGAGCTCAACGGCGTGACTCCCGGTGGCGCGTTCAAGACCGAAGTCCCCGCTCCCGGACCGTTCTACCTGCAAGGACACGGCAACCCCGTCGTCTACCGCAACGTTTGGGTGGTAGCGAAGTAAGGCTGCAGGGGTAGGGATAGGGACAGGGGTCGGGGTAGGTCGATTCAGCCAGCAGCCTATTGCTGGCTCTTCCTTTTTCCGCTCAAACGTTATCCGATACCGCACGGTATCCCAAGCGACTTGCCTCCCCCTATCCCCACCCCTACCCCTATCTTTGTCATGCGTCTCTTCGCCCTCCTCCTCGCGACTTCCCTCTTCGCGACCGAATACAAGATCAAGCCAGGGGACGACCCGCAGGCGGTGATGGATGCCGCCGCGCCGGGCGACAAGCTGACCTTCCTGCCCGGCCTGCACCAGCACGGCCTCACGAAGCACCGCGCGATCCTCTACGTCGACAAGTCTATCGAGATCGAGCTGATGGCCGGTGCGACGCTCAAGCTGGCCGATGACTTCTGCAAATTGGAGAAAGCCGGCGAGATCACGACCGACCAGGACGCGGGCAAGAAACTCGATGACCTCGAGATCGGCGGCGACTACGACCTGAGCGGCGTCCGTGAGTTCACCATCG
>JAPLTV010000076.1 GCA_026397955.1 Verrucomicrobiota bacterium
GGGTGGCTGCATACGGTCAAGAAGGACTTGGACATGGAATCCGTCCTCCTCGATCAGCCTTTCGGACGCGACTCGAGGGCGAGCGACTTTCTCCAAGCGTGCGACATGCTGGCTTATCTCACGAAACAGACAGTCGAACCAGCTGGCTTTTTCAGCAGGGACAATTCCCGCTGGCTCATCGAAAGATGTGACCGAATGTTCGACGAAAGAGGCCTGAGCTTCCGCCTGAAAGGGAAAGGGGGCGCTTACGCGCCCCCTGATAGGAATCTCGGCGGGTCTTAGCCGCCTACACACCTGAGATTGAAAATGGATAAGCGGATACCGGCCGCAAGTCGGAAGTGATGGGGGATACAGTGGGGGACTGCTGGCATGGTGAACTAAGGTAGGGTCGAGCATCCCTGCTCGACCGCACGGCCGACCAAGGATGGTCGGCCCTACCCGAGACAGGATGTCTAGGACAGCACGTGGTACTGTCCCTACTTCAAGACAAACAGGCTATGTCGTGACGCGGTCCCGACCCTACCAAAAGAAAAGGGCGGCCCGGAGGCCGCCCTGGTTAGGCGATGGACAGTCGACTCAGAGCGAGAGCACGAAGTCGGTCAGGAGCTTCTGCTGGACCTTGTTCAGCTTGAGATAGCGTTCCTTGGAAACCTTGCCTTCGCCGTCGTGAGCTTTGATCGCTTCATCGATCGTCACGGCGCGACCGTCATGCAGGTAAGGCGCGCTCTGGGCAATGCCCCAGAGCGGAGCCGTGCGGAAGTCACGACCGGTGGCGGTCTCCTGGACGATGCCATCACCGAGCGAACCCATGTCGTGGAGGAGGAGATCCGAATAGAGACGGACTTCCTTGTTATTCAGCGCGGCGATCTTGCTGTAGCCGGTCCGCATCGTGGGCGTGTGACAGAGCGAGCAGGCGGCGGCCTCGAACAACATCTTACCCGAAGCCGTGGCGGGAGTGGGCTTGGTCACAGGAGGAGCCGCGAGGAACAGCATGAAGTTCGCGACCTTCTCGAAGTCGGCCAGGCCGGTGGCAGGCGCGTCTTCAGGATCCTGGACGAAGTCCGTCTTGGCCAACCGGACCAAATCGCCGTTCGGGGCGTTCTCCGTGGGGAAGTAGCGATTCGTCACGCCCATCTCGTTACGGTAGGCATCGGCCGCGAAGCCGAGCACCGTGGCCTGCTGGGCCTTCCAGCCGAAGCGGCCCGCCATGCGCTTGCCGCTCACGACGTCGGTCACCCAACCCACGCGACCCTTGATGCGTTCATTGGGATAGGCCCGGGCATTCCGGACGATTTCCGAGTCAGGGATGGCATCGATCAGGCCCAGCCCGAAGAGCGGGGTCGAGTTGCGCTGGATGACCACGTTGGCAATTGAAGGCACCAGCTCCTGGGCCTCCGGGGTGATGGCGTTCTCCTGCAGGAGCGAGCCGCCGAGCGAATCGAGCGAATCGAACTTGCCGTTCACTGTCATGCCGAAGCGCGTGACGTTGATGGTGCTCGCGCCGCCGGTGGCCGGGGACGAGTGACAAGCGACGCAG
The DNA here is from genome assembly GCA_026397955.1 of Verrucomicrobiota bacterium. Lineage (GTDB taxonomy): Bacteria > Verrucomicrobiota > Verrucomicrobiia > Opitutales > UBA953 > UBA953. The sequence goes on from JAPLTV010000076.1 coordinate 1,538, forward strand.
GAGTCGCGGTTGAAGATCGGGCCGAGACCGCCGGCGACATCCTCGACGTGCTCGAAGTCATCTTTGCCGTCCAGGAAGAGATTCGTCTGCTCTACCGTGAGGCCAGGCAGCGGATCCCCAAACTGGGTGAGGATGGAGGGGACATAGGGACGATTATCGCCGGAGTGGCCGGGCTTGTGAGCCCGGACTGCGGAGGCCTTGCCGGGGTGGCCGGCGACGCCAGCCGGATCGCCCGCCAAAGCCTGTTCGGCCGAAGCGAGCACCGCGAGGAGAGCGATGATGCGAGGATTCATATTGTTTTTGTTGGGGTTGTTACGGAGCCCTCTGCGCTTCCGTACACACCATTAAATCATCCCCCGTGCCGATGGGAAGATGTGTAGAGTTACTTTTGGCTGAAGACTAAATGAAGGGCGGCGTAAATAGCGCCGCCCTTGGGGGATCCGCTGGCATGGTGAACCGCTGCGAAGAAGTGACATCCGGAAACAAGGGGGCGAGGGCTCCCTTTCCATATTTACGTGCACAGCCTCGCAGCAGATCCCCAGTACCCATGCCAGCTCGCGCTTGGCGCGATTGCTTCGCAGCCGTTCACCATGCCAGCAGACCCCCGCACGCCCAAGGCGTGCTGTATCCTTCATTTACCAATCGATTAAAGGGATGGTCACGCATGAAGGAGTCATTAAAACAACCTAATGCCCCTGAAGCGTCTCTTTGCGTTCCTACTCACCCTGCCCTGCTTGGCTCTGTCAGCCAATGAGGTCGGTCTGGAATCGACCAACCCCAGTCGCTTCGGCGCGAAGTTCGTCGAAAACAACGGCAAGGTCGCCGCGGAGTTCAACGACGATCACGGCGTCTTCGCTTTCTTCAGTTTCTCCGACAAGGGCGAATGGTCTGCCGAAGCGCTGGTGACCATGCCGACCGGCAAGTCGGCCACGCTGACCGGCAAGATCGCCGGCAAGGCCTTCAACGGCTCGGCCAAGGTCGAAGGCACTGGCAAGGCGGAGTGGATCTCGCTGGGCTCCTTCGCTGCGCTCGCCGACGCGCCCGCCTTCCTGCAGCTCGAAGCCAAAGAGCGCAAGGGCTCGGTGACCCTGCACGGCTATCGCTTCACTTGCGCGACGAACACCAAGGCGAAGGCGACCGCGGTGCCGCTCCTCCACCTGAAGACCGCCTACACGGAATCGCCGGAAATCTCGGTCGGCGACCGCGGCGGCGTCGGTGCGGCCACCATCCAAAAAGCCGGCGGCAGGCTGCTGATCCCGGTGGTCGTCGAGAAGCCGGGCGTCAAGAAACTCTCCGTTCGCTTCACCGCGAACAAAGGCTCGACGGCCACCCTGGCCGTACACGTCGTTGATAACCTCAAGCTGGATGCGCTGAAGAAGGCCGCCAAGGTTTCCGTCCAGCTTACCGGCACCGGGAAACCCGCGGTCTCCAAGGAAATCGCCCTCACCTTCCCTGCCGCTGGCACCTACCTCGTCGCCCTCGACGCACAGGAGGCCGCGGGCACCGTCACGCTCAACGGCCTGCTGCTGATTGGCGCGACCAATCCGGAAATCTGGGCGATCCCGAACGGCAACGCGCAGTCGGTGCACTTCGGCTACGCCCTGCCCAAGGGCGAGACCGCTCTCTGGGCTTACGCCGAAGCGAAGTCGCTGCCCGGCCCGCCCACGACCTACAATTGCGTGCTGGGCTTTGGCCACGGCTACTTCGGCTTCCAACGCAAGACCGCTGGCCCAGAAACCAAGGAGCGCGTGTTCATCTACTCACTCTGGGATAATGGCTACGTGAAGAACGACGCCAAGAAGGTCAGCGCCGAAGAACTCCGCGACCTCGTCGTGACGACCGTCGCCAAGGGAGAAGGCGTCAACGCCTCAGCCTTCGACCACGAAGGCTCGGGCGGCCACAGCGACCTTCCCTACGCTTGGAAGGATAACGCGACCTATTCATTCCTACTCGGCGTGAAGGCCGACGGCGATGCCGCGGTCTACTCCGCCTGGGTGAAGCTCGCCGAGACCGGTCAGTGGCGCTTCCTGACGTCGTTCCGTCGCCCTAAGACCGTAGCCAAGATTGATGGCCTCTATTCCTTCGTCGAGGACTGGTCCGGTTCCTACGGCCAGGTCGAACGCAAGTGCCTCTACTCGAACCTGTGGATCCGCAACAGCGCCGGCAAGTGGATCGCGCTCAAGGAGGCCAAGAGCAGCGCGACTTCCGAACTCGGCCGCAAAGACTTCAACCACACCGTCGAAGGGAACGCCGTGGCGCTGATCACTGGGGGCTACTCGAGCACCGACGGTAAGCGTGGCGTCGTGCTCGCGGTACCGGCGGGGAAGGAGCCCTCGATAGAGCTGGATAAATTACCGACGAAGTAAGCAGGGCTTACTTCGTGGGGGAACTGCTGGCATGGTGAACTGCTGCGAAGCAGTCGCGCCAATCGCGTGCTGGCATGGGTACTGGTGATCTGCTGCGAAGCAGAGACAAGGGGGAATCTAGTGGCCGGAAGTGGATTGAAGTAACCAGTTGATTGGAGATGCGAAAGAGGCGCCGCGAAGGCAGGTTGGCTTGATGCATCCCGACGACCCCGTTTCACCACGTGAAGCTGTCCGCAGCTACCGCGACTTAAACCTCTGGAAAGAAGCAAAGATTCTGGCAATCGAAGTGCTGAGGATCGCCGACGGACCGACGCTCTCACGCCGGCGTGCCCTCTGCGACCAGATCAGCCGATCGGCCATCTCCGTTCCGTCGAATATCGCTGAAGGAGACGAGCGCGGCAGCAATCGTGACGCCATCCGATTTCTCCATATCGCCAGAGGCTCGGCGGCCGAACTCGCGACCCAACTCGAGATAGCCCACGACATCGGCGCCCTCACCCCCACGGAATATCAATCGACCCATCGAAGGCTATACTCGGTCAACCAGCTCTTAGGCGGAACGATCCGCATGAGACAGGAACGCCTCCGCCAAGAAGAGCGTCACCCCTGACCTGCCCACCACCCTACATGAATCTGCTTCGCAGCAGTTCACCATGCCAGCAGTTCCCCCACGCGAAGGTTCACCTGAACCTTCGCGTCAGAAGCGCCTCGTCAGCCCCACATAAGCCGAACGGGGCTGGGCGCCGAAGCCGAAGGCGGCGGGCGGAGCGTCCTCGCCGAAGAGGTTCTCGATGCGCAGCGAGATCTCGGTGTTATCGGAAAGAGTCCGGCGGACCCAGACCCGCACGAAGGTGGCGTTGGGCAGGCTGACCCGGGCGTAGCTGTTCCAGTCGAAATCCTCGCGACCGCGGAGATGCGCCGCGGAGACGCCGAAGGTCCAGTCGTCGTTCGGAATGACTTCCAAGCCGACCGTGAGCGTCAGCGAGGGACGACGCAGGAGCTTGTCGCCCGTCAGACCGGTCCCGAGATAGTAGTCCGTGGACCGGATCTCGCTGTCGAGCCAAGTCGTCGCGCCGAAGAGGCGTAGGCCTTTGGCTGGGCGCGTCTCGATGCCGGCTTCGACGCCTTGGGTCCGGGCTTTAGAGATATTGTAGGTCTGATAGCTCGACGGATTATAATCAATCAGGTCGGTCAGTTCGTTACGGAAGGCGACGAGCGTCCACGACAACGCGCCGGGCACGGCGTCCTCATGGCGCAGGCCGATTTCGTTACCGGTATTACTTTCCGGTCGCAGCGGCAGGCCGAGGTGCGTGCCGTAAGCGAGGTCATTGGCCGCGGGCGCACGGTAAGCCGTGCCGATTTTGGCATGAGCGAGCAGTTCCTTGGTGAAGCGGTGCGAATAGGAAACCTCCCCCGTGGTCTTGCCGGCGAAATCGGTGAAGCGGTCATCGCGCACGGAAGCGCGGACGCGATCGGCGGCGGTGACCTGCCAGTCGGCGCGGGTCCAGATGCCGAGGCTCTCATGCGTGTCCGCCCAGGTCAGGCTATTCGCGACGACATCGAACTGCTCGAACGACGAGCGCTCGTAGCTGACGCCTAAGCCTAGGGTAAGATCAGGGCGCACCTTGCGATCGACGAAGGCCGTGACTTCATCTCGGTCCAGCAGATAGCGGTTCGCATAAGGTGCGGTGACGCTTGAAATCGCGCTACCCGCGCGCGACCAGAAGACGGTGGCTTCGGTATCGGCATCATGGAAGCGCAGGCCGGGCGAAAGCAGCCAACCGCTGTCGCGCTCCCAATCCGTCAGGCTACCGGCTCCGCCGATATCTTGTCCGGGCAGGCCGGCCTTACCGTGGTCGGCCGAGCCGACGAGATCGAAGACCAGGTTAGGAGAAAGGCGCCACTCTTGCTTAAGATACGCGCTGAGCGCATCGCGGTCACCGTTCGGACGCCAGCCGTCGTCATGCGAGGCCGAGAGACTAACCGAGGCGCCATTCGTCGCCGCCTGCGTGCCGACAGCGTTATTGGAAAGAAACGCGAAACCCAGCGAGCCGCGCCCGTAGGAACCACCTTCGGCCACGAGGGTCGAGCCGGCCTTCGCCGAGAGCGGCGACTGCTGCCGCAGGTCGATGACGCCACCGAGCGCGTTGGCACCATAGAGCGAGGAGGACGGACCACGGAGGATTTCCACCGATGACAGTCCGAAGATTCGGTAGCGGCCGATTTCGTAGGAATTGGAAAAGCCTTGAGGAAGACGACGCCCATCGAGCAGCACCGCCGTCTGGGTCGAGTTCGTGCCACGCAGGAAGAGCGACCCCACGGAGCCTTCGCCTGACTGCTCCGTCGCGTAGACGCCCGGGGCGCCGCCCAGGAGTCCGGCGAGGGTGGTCTGGCCCGATTCGGTCGCGGCCGTGACATCGAGGCGACTGACCGAAGGCGAGGCGTCGGCCAGGGGGGCGGCTTGGCGAGTTTCGATCACGACCGTGTCGGGCAGGCGGGTGGGTGCCTGGGCTAGGAAGATCGCAAAAAGGGAGAGCACGTCGGGACAATAGGGGTCGGTTTCCTCGGTTCAACCTAAAAGGGGCTGGAGAAACGCATCCGGATTGTCATAATGACTCTCGATGGCCGCCGATATCTCCCAGCAACCTGACCTCGGACCTGTGCGCCAGTTCTCCATCTTCGTCGAGAACAAGGTCGGTCGACTCAACGAACTGGTCGAGTCCTTGGCCGGCGCCGATGTCCACATCATGGCGCTGTGTCTGGTCGACACGACCGACTCCACCATCATCCGCATCGTCGTCGACTACCCTGAGCGCGCCGAACAGATCCTCGACGAGCACCGTTTCGCCCACGACGACGTCCCCGTCGTCGCCATCGAACTCCAGTCGGAAGCCCAGCTCAAGGATGTCACTGGCCTCCTGCTCAAGGCCGAGATCAACATCCATTACGTCTACCCTTTCCTCTTCCGTCCGAACGGCCGCTACGGTCTCGTCGTCCGCACGGAAGCCCAGGAACTCGCCGCCTCCGTCCTGTCCAGCCACGGCATCACCGTCCTAGGCCGGAATGATATTGCGCGCTAGGCTAGGCCTATCGGAGAGGGAACTGCTGGCATGGTGAACTGCTGAGAAGCAATCTCAGGAATAGCCGCTCAACGTCCGTGCGGCTGGCTGTTAATAACTTGCAGATTTGGGTTATGCCTTTGCTTCGCAGCGTGCCAGCATGCCAGCAGACCCCCACCCTTGGTTGCATGATTGCATCTCCGCCCGAGATGGGCAAAGTTCGTCCTCCTTCGCATGAGCCGGTACTATTTCGCCTACGCTTCCAATCTGGACTCCACCCAGATGGAGCGCCGTTGTCCTGGCTCCAGCTATCGCGGCAAGGCTTTCCTGCCTAAGCATCGCCTCGCCTTCACTCACCCTAGCTCGACTTGGGGCGGCGGTTCGGCCGACGTCTTGGAAGATCTGGACACACCCGGCGTCTGGGGCGCGGTGTACGAGATGACGGCCGACGACTGGAAGCGCATGGATGACGCCGAAGGCTCAGCCTACAAGCGCATCAAGATGACCGTGCTCGAAGCTGGCCTCGAAGACTGCCCGCTCGATTGCCAGGCCTACAAGGTCGTCGACCCCACCGGCCCGCACCTGCCCTCGAAGCTCTACCACGAGAAGATCGTGCGGGGCGCGCTCGCCCGCGGCCTGCCCGCCGGCTGGATCGCCTGGCTGCGCGGTCTCTCGACCAAGGCCTGACGTGGCGAAGCCTAAAGCTAGGCGGTTGATCAGTTGATTGGTTAATCAGTTGAATCGAGGGAAACCGCCCCAGGAACCAAGAGGAAGAACGCGGGTCAGACCCCTTCGCCCCCTCGGCTCAACGATTCAACCATTCAACCGGTCAACGAGGGCCCGCCGGGCCCTCAATACGGTGGACAGCTGGGGGCGGTTTAATCAATTCTGCCCCTACCCCACCCCCATTTTCCATCACATGAAATCACTGACCCGTACCTCCCTGTCCCTAGCGCTCGCGCTGGCGGCCGTGACTGGCCTCGCCCAGGACGCGACCAAGAA
>JAPLTV010000003.1 GCA_026397955.1 Verrucomicrobiota bacterium
CCGGCTCGATGATCGCGAGGTCGCCCTGCACGGCGGCGAAAGCCATGCTCCGAACATCCTGCCGGGCAAGCCAGCCGAGAGCCCGCTGCTTAAGTTCGTGACGACCGCTGACCGCGAGACGCGCATGCCCCCGAAGGGCGACCGCCTCACCGCCGCCGAAGTCGATACGCTGAAGCGCTGGATCGCCGAAGGGGCCGTCTGGCCGGAATCCGCCTCCCTGAAGAAGACCGACCCCCTCGATTGGTGGTCGCTTAAGCCCCTCAGCAAGCCCGCCCTGCCCTCCGGCGACTCCACCCACCCCATCGACCGCTTCATCCTAGCCAAGCTTCAGGAGAAGCACCTGCAGCCCTCCGCTACGGCCGACGCCCGCACGATTCTTCGCCGACTGAACTTCGACCTCATCGGACTACCTCCCACGGCGGAAGAACTCGCGGCTTTCGACAAAGAAGCCGCCCAAGACCTGCCCGCCGCCATCGGCCGCGCCGCCGACCGCCTGCTGGCCTCTCCCCGCTACGGGGAACGCTGGGGCCGCCACTGGCTCGACGTGGTCCACTACGGCGACACGCATGGCTACGATAAGGATAAGCTCCGCCCCAACGCCTGGCCCTACCGCGATTACGTCATCCGCTCCCTTAACGACGATAAGCCCTACGGCCGCTTCGTCGAAGAACAGCTGGCCGGCGACACGCTCTACCCGCAAACCGCCGACGAGCATATCGCCCAAGGCTTCATTTCCGCCGGACCGTGGGACTGGATCGGCCATGCCGAACTCCCTGAGACCAAGCTCGACGGCAAGATCGCCCGTGCCCTCGACCGAGACGACATGGTGTCGAACACGACCGGCGCTTTCCTCGCGACGACCGCCCAGTGCGCCCGCTGCCACAACCATAAGTTCGATCCGATCAAGCAGGAGGATTACTACCGCCTGCAGGCCGTCTTCGCCGCCCTCGATAAAGCTGATAAGTCTTTCGACGTGGACCCGGATGCCGCCAAACGTCGCGCCCCGCTGGTCGCCGAACGCAGCCGCCTCGACGGCGAGATCAAGACGCTCAACGAGAAGATCGCGACGGCCGACACCCGCCGCGTGACGCTCATCGGCAAGATCATCGACGAACGGGCGCGCGACGGGGTCAGGCCGTACCTATACTTAGCCTGAACCGAAACTGGCACTTATTAGTCGGTTTTTGGTTCAGTGCACCAAAGGTACGGCCTGACCCCGTTGGCTGAGAGGTTCCTTTCAGGGAATGTCCGCCGTCGATTGATTGCGCTCATGTCGTGACAGTCCAGCAATGGCCCGACGACGACGACTGCTCTCCAACCAAGGCGCCTACCATGCCTTCAATCGGGCGGAGTCTGGGGCACCCATCTTCGAATCCGACGAGGCAAAACAGGTCTTCCTGGAGATCATCCTGTCCGCCGTGATGCGCTTCTCCTGGCAGGTCCATGCCTATGCCATCATGACAAACCACTTCCACTTGGTCGTCACCACCCCTCACGGTAACCTGAGTCAAGGCATGCATGCGCTGCAGTCCGCCTTCGCCAATAAGCATAAGGCTTTCCGGGGATCCATCGGCCACGTCTTCCAGTCCCGTTTCGGTTCCAATCACTATCCGATTGGCCCCCTGGCCGGCCGAAAGCTGGACTACGTCCACCTCAACCCAGTCCGGGCGGGTATCGTCACGCTCGCAGAACTGAAAGACTACCGTTGGACGAGTTACCGGGCCCTCTGGCGACCGCACCAACGCGGCTTACTCACCATCGGGTTCGCTATTTCGACGATGCACGGGCTCAGAGATGATAGCGTTGGATGGGAAGCCTACGCGGAACGTCTACGCTTCACGCTGGCGACGGAAGATCGACCGGCCACGGACGAGGAACTCTTTGGACTTGTCCGGAAAGAGAAGGCGGGAAACAAGAGACGCAATTAGATGAAATGCCGCCCAACCTCCCATGGAAGATGACTCTGGCCAAGACACTCAAAGAAAAGCACGGGGCTAACTCCACCTGGATTGCCTTACGCATGCGGTTCAGCTCGCCCGCCTACCTGCGCAAACTACTCGCATCATCCTAAGGGGTCAGGCCGTACCCACCCGCAGCCTGAACCAAAAACCGCAACTTTCAGGCCAGTTTTGGTTCAGCACTCCAAAGGTACGGCCTGACCCCGTGTTCGGCCCCCCAATAACCTAGGCCACTTGAGTGCTGAATCTACCCGTGTACCCATCTCACCTTGTCCACGTGACCCTAACGACGCTTCCTCCTTTATCCCCCATCATCCATCCTCCATCTTGAATTCAGCCCCATGCACCTGCTCGTCGCCCTCACCCTCCTGACGTCCGTCCTTTCCGCGCAGACGATCACCATCGCCCCGGCGCCCGTCGATCGCGCGGCCTTGGTCGTGCAGGTCAAGGTCGCACGCTGCACGGGTGACGTGCTCTCGGCCAGAGATGCGACCGGTCACGAATACGACCTGCAGGCCGATGACGACGACACCAGCACGTTAGTCCTCGGGCACGTTCCCGCCAACCAAGCGGTGACCCTCAAGGTGGCCACCGTCGCCAGCACGCAGCCTCACGCGGTCAAGGTCGGCCCAGGCGAAGACGGCCTGACGGTCTCGATCGATGGCCAAGACGTGCTCAACTTCCGAACGGACAAGAACAAGAAGCCGCGGGCCGACATCAAGGATGAGATCCTTCGAGCAGGCTACCTGCACCCGGTACGTTCGCCCTCCGGCGCCATCGTCACCGGCGACTACCCGGCCAACCACCCGCACCACCACGGCATCTGGACGCCCTTCACCAAGGCGATCTTCCAGGGACGCGCCACGGACTTCTGGAACATGCAGTCGAAGAAAGGCGAAGAACAGTGGCACGGCGGCGGACGCCTTTGGTCCGGCGAAGTCTACGGCGGCTTCGAAGCCGAGATGCACATGAACGACCTGAGCGGTCCCAAGCCCATCACCGCCCTGCTCGACCGCTGGTCGGTCACGGCCTACGCCATTTCGCATGCGCCCAAGCCGATGCGCGTCTTCGACCTCACGACCGAACAGGCCTGCGCGACCAAGGACCCGCTCGAACTGCCCGAATACCATTACGGCAGCTTCGGCCTGCGCGGACCCGACGCGTGGAACGGTAAGGACGGCGCCCGCTTCCTGACCTCCGAGGGCATCACCGACCGCAAGAAAGGCGATGGCACCCGCGCCCGCTGGTGCTACCTCGGCGGCAAGACCGAAGCCGGCATCTCCGGCACCGCCGTGCTGGGCTTCCCGGACAACTTCCGCTTCCCGATGCCCCTGCGTCTGCACCCGGACATGCCCTACTTCTCGATCGTACCGCAGAAGCTCGGCGCCTTCTCGATCGAACCCGGCAAGCCTTACGTCACCCGCTACCGCTTCGTCGTCACCGACGGCGAACCCGACGCCAAGCTCTTCGACGCCTGCTGGAACTCGTTGGCCTATCCGGCGGTAGTGAAGGTGGGGAAGTAGGTTTAAGCGGATAGCGGTTGGCGGTTGGGAATAATCGGCCGCCGCAGGGCGGCCGAAGGGTGGGGCGTGGCTACGCCGCGCCCTCCGCATGGGAGTGCACTATAAATGTACCCCTACCGTGGTTCGCCCTGCGGCGAACAAGGACAGCACGTGGTGCTGTCCCTACCTCGATACAGCTATGTCGTGACGCGGTCCCGACCCTACCCTCCTGGTTTCCGGTCTCCCATTGAGCCCTGTCTCTCCCCGTGTCCCCGTGTCACCATGCCCACGTGCCCCCACGCGTGCACCGCACGCGTTCACCTTTGCACTTTTGCACCTTTGCACTTCATTACACCCATGCCCTCCCGTAAATCCGCTTGGATCGACGTCACCATCCCGTTCGCCAACGGCATGCACACCTGGCCCGGTAATCCGCCGACGGTGATCAAGCCGCACGCTTCACTGGCCAAGGGCGACGTCTGTAATGTGTCGGTCTTCAACCTGAACACCCATGCAGGCACGCACATGGACTCGCCCTGGCACTTCCTGAAGGGCCTCGGCACGATGGATGACCTGCCCTTCGAAACCGTCATCGGCCCCTGTCGCGTGGTCGAAATCAAGGATAAGGAGTCCATCAAGCCGGCCGAGCTGGCGAAACTGAAGCTCAAGAAAGGCGAACGCATCCTCTTCCGCACCCGCAACTCCCTGGTCAGCTGGAAGAAGAAGTCCTTCGACAAGGATTTCGTGTACGTCTCCAAGGAGGCCGCCCAATACCTCGTCGACAAAGGCATCCGCACCGTGGGCATCGATTACTTCAGCGTCGGGGGCTTCTACAAAGACTCGGTCCCGACCCACCACATCCTGCTCGGAAAGAAGGTCTGGATCATCGAAGGGCTCAACCTCGCGAAGGCCAAGCCCGGCCGCTACGAGATGATCTGCCTGCCGATCCGCATCGCGAAAGGTGACGGCGCTCCCTGCCGCTGCATCCTGCGCCCGCTCTAGGCCCGACCCAGCGTCTTCTTGCCCCGTGCGAAGGCGCTCGGGGTCACACCGGTATGACGACGGAACTGCGCGGTGAAGCTGCTCTGGTCGCAGAACCCGAGGCGCATGGAGAGCGACCCGAGTTTCTCCTCACCCTTGATAATGCTCTCACAGGCGGCGCGAATCCGGCACTTCATCCAATAATCGCGCGGCGAAAGCCCAAGTGCATCGGTGAATCGACGCTGGAGTTGACGGACGGAGAGATCGCACGCTTCCGCCAGCACCTGGGCGGAAGGATACTCCAGCAAGTTCGCCTGGAGCATCTTGGTCGCTGGGCCGATCTTGACGTTGAGCGAAGCGATGGGCGCCTGGCCCATGCACACGCGGGAGATGCCTAGGATGCCGATGATCTCACCCTTGCGATTCCGCACGGGGTATTTGCTGGTGACGTGCCAATCAGGCAGGCCGACGGCGTCCAAGCAGATCTCGATCTTGTCCAAGACCGGCTGACCCGTGCGATAAACGATCGCGTCATCCGCCACATAAGATTCCGCCATCGCGCCGGGCGTCAGGTCTTGGTCCGTCTTGAAAAGCATCTCCCACGCTTCGCGGAAACCATGGCGTGTGGTCCAGAGTCCGCTCGCATACAGGTGCTCGCCGGAGCGGTTCTTCAGGAAACACAGGAAGCCTGGCAGGGAATCGAAGATCGCCATGGTCTCGACGTCGATGACCACCTCGCGCAGGTACTCCTTCTGCTTCTGCAGGAGCTCGGCTTGGCTGAGTGACGCTTTTGGCATAAAGTCGGTATGGGGTGATAAAAATTCAGGACTGGCGAGACTTAATAGGTTAAACACCTGTCACTATTATCTAAAACCGATTTACCCCGAAGGTTGCAGTCGGCAATATTGCCCTACCCGCATGAAGCCCGTTGTCCAAATCTCCCTAGACCTGACGAATATCGATGAGGCCCTCGAAACGGCCGCGATGGCCATGCGGGCGGGCGTGGATTGGCTCGAAGCAGGCACCCCGCTCATCTTGGCCGAGGGCCTCCATGGCGTCCGGGCCCTACGTAAGGCCTTCCCGAACTTCCCGATCGTGGCCGACCTGAAGACGTTGGACGGCGGCTACCTCGAGGCGGAGATGATGGCGAAGGCCGGCGCCACCCACGTGGTGGTGATGGCCCGCGCCCACGAAGAGACCCTGAAGGTCATCGTGAAGGCCGGCCGTGACCATGGTGCTAAGGTCATGGGCGATAACCTCGGCTGCCCCGACATGGTCGCCGGCGCCAAGTTCTGCGAAGACCTGGGATGCGATTTCGTCATCCACCACATCGGCTACGATGAACGACGGGGTATCGCCGCCCGCGGACTCCGCATGCCCAGCCCGATGGACCAGCTCCGCGAAGTCGTCCAGGCGGTCAACGTGCCCGTCCAAGCTGTCGGTGGCCTCACCCTCGAACAGGCCGTGCGCTGCCCTGAATACGGTGCCCCGCTCGTCGTCCTCGGCGCCCCGCTCACGATCGATGCCGACGCCTTCAAGACCGCCTCGGGCGACCTCGAATCCTCCCTCCGCCTGATCTGTCAGAAGGTCCACGCCTACGGTGACGTCAAAGTCGGCCGCTAACTTTCCTACCCCTACCCCCACCCCTAACCCTACCCCTTTCATTCATGAACTCCCCCGCCGTCGTTAATTTCGCCCCCGAAAAGGGCTCCGTCGAGATCCGCGAGATCGCCCGACCCGTCATCGGTGAAGAAGACGTCCTGCTCGAAGTCGCCAATGTCGGCGTCTGCGGCAGCGACCTCCATCAGTGGACTGCCGACCATTCCTGGCCGGTCAACTACCCGGTCGTCCTCGGCCACGAATTCGCCGGCCGCATCGTCGAGCTGGGCAAGAAGGTCGAAGGCTGGAAGGAAGGCGACCGCGTGGTCAGCGAGACCGCCGCGATCATCTCGGCGAACAACCCGATGACCCGCCGCGGGCTCTACAACCTCGACCCGACCCGCAAGGGCTTCGGCTACGGGGTCAACGGCGCGATGACCAAGTATGTCCGCGTCCCGCAACGCATCCTCCACGCGGTGCCCGACGCCCTCCCCTTCGAACAGGCCTGCCTGACCGAGCCTTGCTGCGTCGCCTATAACGCCGTGGTGAAGAACGCCCGCATCGAACCCGGCGACCGCGTGGTCGTCCTCGGGCCCGGTACGATCGGCATCCTCTGCGCCGCCATGGCCAAGCAGTGCGGCGCGCAGGTCGCCATCGTCGGGCTCCCGCAGGACGCCCACCGTCTCGCCATCGCCAAGCAGTATGGCTGCGAAGTCATCATCGGCGACGCCAAGCCCTGGGCCCAGCAGCGCGACGGCCTCGGTTGCGACGGCGTGATCGACGCCGCCGGCGCCTCGGCGACCTTGAAGATCGCCCTCGATATCGTCCGCCCCGCCGGCTGGGTCAGCAAGGTCGGGTGGGGCCCTCAGCCACTCGGCTTCAACCTCGATCCCCTCGTCCAGAAGAACATCACGCTTCAGGGTAGCTTCAGCCACAACTGGCCGATCTGGGAACGCGTCATCGCCCTCATGGCCAGCGGCCAGTTCGACGTCCGTCCGATCATCGGCGGCGTCTGGCCCATCACCGACTGGCACACCGCCTTCGAGAAGATGCACAAGGGTGAAGTCGTGAAGTCCGTGCTCAAGCCTGTCTGATCATGCGCCTGAAAGACAAAGTCATCCTCATCACCGGCAGCACGACCGGCATCGGCAAGGCCATGGCCAAGCGTTGCGTGCAGGAAGGCGCCAAGGTCGTCATCCACGGGCTCGAAAAGAACCTCGCCGAGGCGACGCTCGCCGAGATCGGCGCGGCCAACGGCGTCATCCACATCGAGGACCTGACCTCGCCGGGTTGCCCGCAGCGCCTGGTCGACCTCGCGGTGAAGACCTTCGGCAAACTCGACGGAGTGGTGAACAACGCGGCGTTTATGGCGCAAGGTAACATCCAGACGACCGATGCCGCCTTCTTCCACAAGATGCTCGCGGTGAACACGGTCGTCCCGTTCCTGCTCATCCAGGCCGCCCTACCGCACCTGTCCAAAGCCCACGGCGCGGTGCTCAACATTGGCAGCGTCAACGCCTACTCGGGCGAACCGAACCTCCTTCCTTACAGCGTCTCGAAGGGAGCCCTGATGACCCTGACCCGCAATCTCGGCGACACGCTTCATCGCCTCAACGGCGTCCGCGTCAACCAGATCAACCCGGGCTGGGTGCTCACGGAGAACGAATCCAAACGTAAGAAGTCGCATGGCCTCAAGGAAGACTGGTATGCCGATCTGCCCCGCGTGTACGCGCCTTCAGGTCGACTGATCACGCCCGATGAGATTGCCGCGGCAGCCATCTATTGGCTCGCCGACGAAGCCGGCCCGATCAGCGGCTCGGTCGTCGAACTGGAACAGCACCCCTTCATCGGACGTAACCCGCCCAAGGACCCGGAAACCCTGCCAGGACAGAAAGCCTGACCATGCCGAAGATCGCCGCCTTCCCGAAAGCCTACATGCATGCCCTCTGCAAGGACGGCACGATGAACCTCTCCGAGTGGTTTAAACTCGCCGCCACGCTCGACGTCCAAGGCCTAGAATTCTACGCGGGCTTCCTCGAGATGGCCGACGAGTCCAACTGGCCGACCTTCCGCCGTCAGGTCGCCGACCTCGGGATGTCGATCCCGATGATGTGCTGCTCGCCCGACTTCACGCATCCGGACAAGGCCTTCCGCGACGCCGAGATCGCTAAACAGAAACGCTGGATCGACATGACCCACGCGCTCGGCGGCTCGTATTGTCGGGTCCTCAGCGGCCAGCGCCGCCCCGAACTCACCGACGCCGAAGGCGTACGCCTCGCCGCCGACAGCATCATCGCCTGCATCCCTTACGCCAAGGAACGCGGCGTTACGCTCATCCTCGAGAACCACTACAAGGACGATTTTTGGATGTACCCCGAGTTCGCCCAGAAGATGGACGTCTTCTGCGCACTCGTGAACGCCCTTCCCTCCGACGGCTTCGGCGTGAATTACGATCCCAGCAACGCCTACATCGCCGGTGACGACCCCATCGCACTGCTCAAGCGCGTCTCCAATCGCGTCGTCACCATGCACGCCTCGGACCGTTATCTGATCGAAGGCACCCTTGAGGACCTCCGAAAGGAAGAAGGCGGCGCCGCCGGCTACGCCAAGCGCCTCCGACACGGCGAGATCGGCAAGGGCCTCAACGACTACGACGCCATCTTCACCGAGCTCAAGCGCGTCGGCTTCGACGGCTGGATCAGCATCGAGGACGGCGTCGACGGCATCGACCAGCTCCGCCGCAGCGTCGACTTCCTCAAACGCAAGACCGCCCAGCACTGGGGCTAAGCCATGAAAGCATTCGCCCTGATAGCATCCGCT
>JAPLTV010000008.1 GCA_026397955.1 Verrucomicrobiota bacterium
GGGGAGACGGCCGGACTCTTTGACGTTGATGCGGCTAAGGTTCAGCGCTGCACCAAGGTCAGTAGGGCGCGGCAGTCCGTCTGCAGGCGGGCCTCGACGGCAGTGTTCTCCCGGCTGACCTTGCCGATTGATTCGGAGCAATTCTCGAGGGCCTTCTTGAGGACCATCAGTTCGCCCTTGGAAGCCTTGGCCTCCGGTTTGTCGGCGAGGTCGCCGGCCATCTTGGCGTATTTATCGAAGACCTTCTTCATCGCTTCGCGGTCGGCGGTAGAGCGCCGGAGCATCATCCAGATCGGCTTACCCTTGGGGCCTCCTTCGCCAAGCATGCGGAGGTAGCCAAAGGTGTTGAATGGGCGGGTGTCGGCTTCGAAGTCTTTCTTGGCGGCCGCCTCGGCGCTCTGGTTTTCCGCGGAGCGGGCCTTGGACTTGGCGGCGGCGGCTTTGGCCTTCGGGGTCAGGGGCTTGCCGGCTTTTTCCTTGGGCTCTTCGGCGACGGGTTCGGCTTTCGGGATCGGCTCGTTCTTGCCGCCCACCTTGCTGGCTCGTTTGAGGTCGTCGTAGCCGGCCCAGAACTGGCTCTCTTCGAGCTGGAATTCGGTGCAGACCGCTTCGATCTTGTTCTGATTAAGGTTCATGCCTTTGAGGCCGTCCTGCAGGGAGATGGCGAGAATGCCGAGGAACGACTTCGTGTCGGTCGCGGTGGCCTCTTGGGCGAAAGGATCGGCTTCGGCTTCCTTCTTGGTCATCTTCTTTTCGGCCTTCGCTTCAGCCATTAGCTGCTCGCGTTCGGCCCAGACCTTCAGGTTGTTTTTCTTGATCCAGTCGAGGTCGAGGTCCTCCCACTTATAGTTCAGTACCGCATCGGAATCCAGGCGCTTCACCATGATGGCGGTCTCGTCCTGCGTGATGTACTCGAAGGTGATGATGGTGGCGTTACCGGAGCGGCGCAGCTGGACGGTCTCGGCAAAGGCAGGAATGGACGCCAGGGCGAGGGCTGCGATAAGGAGGTGGCGAACGGGTTGCACAGTCAGAAGCGTGGGCTGGGGGTGGTGGGTCGGCAAATCAAGAACACCGACAGGGGCGGAGGGTTGCGAACTGCCCCAAGCAAAAGACCGCCTTGGGGGCGGTCTTTTGCTTGGGATGGGGTTTAGCCCTTACTTGCCCTTGGCCTCGAACTTGGGGTGCAGGTAGTTGGCACAGGAGTCGAGGGAGGCCAGCTGGACGTAATCGGCCTCCGGGACTTCGATGCCGTGCTTCTTGCGGAGTTCCATGACGATATCCAAGAAATCCATGGAATCCAGGGAGAGCTGGTCACGAAGGCGGACCTCCGGTTTCACGGCGGTTAGGTCCTCGTCCGGCGCGATGTCGGCGATGATATCGAGAACCACCTGCTTGATGTCGTCCTTAGTCATGTTTTCAGGGTTTGTTTCAAACGCCCAAACCCGGTCAGGCAACCCCATATTTCTTAACAATGAGGGCGGAATTGATCCCAAGCATACCGAAAGAGTTGTTCAGGATGGTGTCCACCCGGGCTACCTTGACCGGATGGTTGATCACCAGTCCCGGCATGGCGCACTCGGGGTCCAATTCATCGATATTGATGGTCGGGTGCACCCAATTATCATCAAAAGAGGGTAAATTACCTGCTAATTCAAGGGCGCCAGCCGCCCCCATGCAGTGGCCGATGAAGCTCTTGGTATTATTGATTTTGGTGTCCGGGCAGTCGGTGAAGACGTTGCGGAGGGCGGTGCACTCCTGGATGTCGCCCAGGGCCGTCGCGGTGGCATGGGTGGAGACGATATGGATGTCCTGCGGCTTCATGCCGGCACGCTTGAGGGCCATGTGGACGCACTCGGTCTGGCGCTCCGGGTTGGGCAGGACGGCGTCGGTGGCGTCGGAATTGATGCACCAGCCGGCGATCTCGGCGATGATGCGGGCACCGCGGGCGAGGGCGTCGTCGAGGCGCTCGAGGACGTAGATGGCGCCGCCTTCGGAGATGACGATACCGTTGCGGTTCTTGTCGAAGGGACGGGAGGCCTTGGTGGGGTCTTCATGGGCGCCGAGCGCCCCCTGGTTCTTGAAGCCGGCGAAGATGCCGAAGGTGTGGATCGATTCGGAGACGCCGCCGGCGAAGGCGATGTCGACCTCGCCGAGCTGCAGCATCTGGGCGGCCTGGATGAGGCCGGCGTTGCCCGCGGCGCAGGCGGCGCCGATGGTGTAATGCGGGCCGGTGATGCCCATGTTCATCGTGACCTCGCCGGCCGGGTTATTCGCCACGGTGCGGGGGTTGTGATGGTGCGTCCAGTATTTGGTGTCGTTGCCGAACTGGGAGATGTTGTGAATCTCGTTCTCGGTCTCGACGTTCCCGTGCTCGGTGATGCCGAGGTAGACGCCGACGCGGGACTTATCGACTTTGTCCCAGTCGAGGCCGGAGTCGCCGAGTGCTTCGCGGGCACAGAAGATGGAAATCGACCCGACGCGGGTACCAATGCGAAGTTCCTTCCGCTTCTGCCACTTGTTGGTATCGAAGTCGCACACGCCGGCGGGATGCTTGCCCATGTGGCGGACGTCGATCACGGCGATGCGGGCCTTGCCGGCGAGCAGGTTGGCCCGGAACTCTCCCAGCGAGTTGCCGTTGGGGGCGGTGAGGCCGAGGCCGGTGATGACGATGCGGGGCTTGGAGGACATCTGACGTCCTTCCATCAAGTGTCCGCGGGCCATGAAGTCAAACCCCGCTCCCCGCTTGCCCTTGCCAATTGGCCCCCTTGCCATTCTCTGAAGGGAGATGTCCCAGCCGATCAAGTGTTCGCTCTGCGAGGAGGCCGCCACGGTCCACCTCTCCCAGGTCGTCCATGGCAATGTCACGAAGGTGCATCTTTGTGAGGCCTGCGCTCAGAAGGGCGGGGCGACCGATCCAGCCGTCTTTCAGCTGGCCGACGCCCTCACGACCGCTTCCCCCGTCCCAGCGCTCACTTGCCCGAAGTGTGGCTTCACGGATATCGACTTCCGCAAGCGCGGACGCCTCGGCTGCCCTTACTGCTGGGAAACGTTCGGCGACGCCCTCGGCGGCCTGCTCCTCAAGGTGCAGCACGAGGCTGCCCATGTCGGTCGCGCTCCCGCGGGTACCTTGCCCGCCGGCCAGATGCGACGCCGCCTCGACGAGGCTCGTCGGGAGATGGAGAAAGCCATCACCGGCGAAGACTACGAAGCTGCCGCGCGCCTGCGCGACGAGATTGCCGAACTCGAGAAGCAGCTCGCGATTTCCTGACCATGTCCTCCGTCGAAGACATCCTTGCCGCCGAAAACGAACTGACGCACCTCCTCGGCGCGCAGCAGGCGGTCGTGCTCAGTACGCGTATCCGCCTCGCCCGTAATCTCGACGGCATGCCTTTCCCCGGCTGGGCCAAGCTGCCGCAGCGCAAGGAGATCGCTGACCGTTGTGTCGAAGCCCTCGACGCCCTTCCGAAATTCCGACGCGGGCACGTGCTGCGCATGGGCGAACTCGGCGACCGCGACCGCGCCGTGCTCGTCGAACGCCACCTCGTCTCGAAGGAGCTCGCCGCCGGTAAGAGCGGTGCGGCGGTCATCAGTCGCGACCAGACCTGTTCCGTGATGGTCAACGAAGAGGACCATCTGCGCATCCAGGTCGTGAAGGCCGGGTGGCATCTCCGCGGTACCTGGCACATCGCCGAACAGCTGGACGACGCCCTCGGTGGCTCGCTGAAATTGGCCTTCTCGGATCGGCTCGGTTATCTCACGGCCTGTCCCACCAACGTCGGCACGGGCCTGCGCGCCTCCGCGATGGTGCACCTGCCCGGCCTCTGCCTCGCCGGTCATATGGACAAGGTCTCGCGCGCGCTCAATCAGGACGGACTCGCCGTCCGTGGCTGGCTCGGCGAAGGTACCGAAGCCGCCGGCAACGTCTTCCAGATCTCCAACCAGCAGACCCTCGGCCTGTCCGAGGAGGCGATTCTCAAGCACCTTGGCGGCTGGATCAAGAACGTGGTCGAACAGGAGTGGAACGCTCGGCGCAAGCTCGCGCAGGAGGAAGGCGAGAAGTTCGTCGACCGCCTCGCCCGCTCACTCGGTGTGCTCCGCTCTGCCCGCCTGCTCACGAGCTCTGAGGCGATGAACATGCTTTCGCATCTCCGCCTAGCTTGCGACATGGGTTGCCTGCCGGAAGAACGCCGCCACCTCGTCGACCGTCTGATGATCGAAGGCCAGCCTGCCCACGTGCAGGCGCGTGCCGGTCAGGAACTCGACAGCGACGGACGTGACCGACGTCGCGCCGCGGTGGTCCGCGAAGCACTAAAGGATTTTCCGGAAGTCGTCCCGCCGACCGCTTAGTCGGCCTTGGGCGGATTGGCGGCGCGGTCTTTGCGGGCCATCTCGTCCAGCATGGCCTGCACGCGCGCCACGCCGCCGGTGATATCGTCTTCGGTGAAGAGGATATCCGGAGAGTGCTTCATCTGCAGAATGCCGCCGACGGTCGAGCGAAGCTCGGTGCGGACGCGCTTCAGGAACGCGCGGGCCTTCTTGCGCACAGCGTCGTCGCCCGAGACGGCGTAACCCACGCGGCACTGCCGGAGGTCGGGGGAGACGGTGGCAACGGTGATCGTGATCAGCGCGGCTTCCGTGGGCCAGTTCTGGCGCAGCGCGGTGGAGACCTCGCGCTGGACCAGTTCGGCGACCCGGAGCTGACGTTGGGACATAAGGCTTAGAGCGACGGACGCGTCTGCAGCATCTCGATCGCTTCGATGATGTCGCCGGGCTGGTACTCGTCGTAGCCACCCAGCTTGATGCCGCACTCGAAGCCGGCTTTGACCTCGGAGGCGTCGTCCTTGAAGCGGCGCAGGGTCTCGACCGGACCGTTGTGGATGATCTTGCCGCCGCGCACCACACGCGCCTTGGCGGCGCGGCGGATGAGGCCTTCGGTGACCATGCAACCCGCGACCTTGTGCTCCTTGCCGAGAGGGAAGACGGCGCGCACTTCGGCGGCGCCGAGCTTGTTCTCGCGGACTTCGGGATCCAGAAGTTCGGTCATGGCTTCCTTCACGAGCGTGATCAGCTCGTAGATGATGTCATGGGTGATGAGGCGGACGCCGGTACGCTTGAGCTGCGGCTGGACGCCGTTCTCGAGTTTGGTGTCGAAGGCGACGATGAGGGCCTTGGCGGCCTCGGCGAGCGAGACATCGCCCTGGGAGACGGGGCCGACGGAGCCGCCGACGATCTCGAGGCGCACCTTGCTCGACTTGATCTCGACGAGACAGCCTTCGAGGGCTTCGAGTGTGCCTTTGACGTCGGCCTTGAGTAGCACGCGGAGGACCTTCTCCTTATCCTGGACGAGAGCGGCCATGAGGCGCTCGAGGTCCGTCATGCCAGGGCGAGCGCCGGTGTTCGGAGCCTGCTGCACCGCTTCGGCGGCCTTGCGGGCGGCGAGGGCGGCTTCTTCGGCAATCTCGCGGGCTTCGCGGTCGTTCTTGACGGTCTTGAACTTGGTACCGGGGGCCGGGACGGCGTCCCAACCGAGGATGAGCGCCGGAGCGCCGGGCGTGGCGGAAGGCATGCGGTTACCGCGCTCATCCATGAGCGCACGCACTTTGCACCAGGTCTCGCCGCAGACGAAGGAATCGCCAGGCTTGAGCGTGCCCTTCTGGACGATGACCGTAGCGGTAGGGCCGCGGCCGGTCTCCATCTGGGATTCGATGACGACGCCCTGAGCAGGGCACTTCGCGTTGGCCTTGAGGTCGAGGACTTCGGCCTGGAGGAGGATGGATTCGAGAAGCTCGGTCATGCCGGTGCCCTTGAGCGCCGACACGGGGCTGGTGATGGTTTCGCCACCCCAATCTTCCGGGGTGATGTTGCGCTGCTGCATCTGCTGCTTCACGCGGTCGATGTTCGAGCCCTTGGCGTCGACCTTGTTGATGGCAGCCACGATGGCGCTGGCGTGCTTCTGGGCGAACTTGAGGGCTTCCTCGGTCTGCGGCATGAAGCCGTCGTCCGCCGCCACGACGAGCACGGCGATATCGGTGACAGAGGCACCACGTTCGCGCATCTTGGCGAAGGCGGCGTGGCCGGGAGTGTCGAGGAAGGTGACGGTCTTGCCTTTGTACTCGGGCTTCTCGCCTTGGTAGGAGACGGAGTAGGCGCCGATGTGCTGAGTGATGCCGCCGGCTTCACCCGAGACGACGTTGGTCTTACGGAAGAAGTCGAGGAGGGTGGTCTTGCCGTGGTCGACGTGGCCGAGCACGCAGACGACGGGCGGGCGCGAGGTCATGAGCGCCGGATCGTCTTCAGAAGGCTTCTCGACCTTCTTGACGGGCTGGACGCCTTCGCCGCGGTGGCGGATTTCTAGCGTGTAGCCGTGGCGTTCGGCGACCTTGCGGGCGTCGGCTTCCT
Source organism: Verrucomicrobiota bacterium (assembly GCA_026397955.1). GTDB lineage: Bacteria > Verrucomicrobiota > Verrucomicrobiia > Opitutales > UBA953 > UBA953. Next base: position 6,400 of record JAPLTV010000008.1, read on the forward strand.
CGATGACAGAGGAGACGCTGACAACCTTGTTCAGTTCCATCAGGTTACCGATGACCTGGAAGGGCTTCAGATTGAGCGCGATCGCGAAGTCGCGCACCACGATGGGCGGACGGACGGTGATGGCTCCCTTGCTACCAGGCGCGGCCTGGTTGCCGGTGGCGGCGGGACGGTTGACGACCGGCGCGATGGGCGGGCGGACGACCGGAGGCACGTTGGCCGGGCGCGACGGGATGGGCGGAGGGGTGCTGACGACGACAGGGGGCAGGTCGGCCTTGGCCGGAGTCGGGGTGATCGACGGACGAGGGACGATCGGAGCGACCGGAGGGCGGACGGACGGGGGAGGCGTCGGCGCGATGGTCGGGCGCGGAGGCATGCTCACCGGAGGCGGCGTGCCGGGCTTGGCGACAGGTGCGACGGGCTTGGCCGGCTCCGGAGGCTTGGGCGCTTCGACGACCGGCTCAGGGGCGGGCTCAGCCTTCTTCGGGAGCTTGTCGGCGGCGAAGGTCAGGAAGTCTTCGCGGTAGATCTTGCCGAAGTTGCTCGAAGCCGCGGGCTTCTTGCCATCGGTGTAGACGTAGTCCTTGTAGTCAGGACGAGCGACCACGAACTGGTCGACCAGGGCGAGCAGCGCCTTGACCTCGATGCCGAGCTCCTTGGCCACGTCGCTGAAACGCTGCGTGGGCGCGGGCTTTTTGGCTTCGGTTTTCTTCTTCTCGGTCATGTGCGCGTGCGAAGGGTGGCGATAAGGTTGGGTGCGGAAGGATTACGAACGACGGCCCTTGGCGTAGGCGGCAAGGACGGCTTCGACCTCTTCGGCCGGGATACCGCTTTCCTTGAAGTCTTCCACGGTCGCGCCTTCGAGGGCTTCGACGCTGGAGATACCGAGTCCGACAAACTTGGCGATGAGCTCGGCGGGGAGGCCGAGCTGCTCGGCGATGCGGACGGCGGCGTCGCCGGCCTTGGCTTCGAAGCTTTCGGCGGCGTGCGTGGCCTTCTGGATGTTGAGGCCCCAGCCCATGAGCTTGGAGGTCAGGCGGGCATTGCGGCCCTTGCTGCCGATGGCGATGCGCATGTCGTCCTCGTCCACTTCGAAGTGGATGGAGCGGGTGCGCTCGTCGATGCGGACGTTGCGCGGCTTGGCCGGGCGGATGGCTTCTTCGAGCAGCTTGAGCGGCTCGGCATGGTAGCGGATGATATCGATCTTCTCACCGCCGAGTTCCTTGACGATGTTGCGGACGCGGGCGCCACGGGCACCGACGCAGGCGCCGACGGGGTCGACCTTGGGGTCGCGGGAGTCGACGGCGATCTTGGTGCGATAGCCTGGGTCACGGGCCATGGCGGCGATGGTGACGGTCTTATCGGCGATCTCGGCGACTTCGAGTTCGAGGAGGCGACGGACAAACGCCGGGTTAGCGCGGGAGAGTACGAACTCGCGGCCGCGCTGCGGGTCTTCGCGGATTTCAAGGAGGAGGCAGCGGATACGGTCGCCGGTGCGGAATTCGTCGCCATGGCAGCGTTCCTTGTGGGTGAGGACGGCTTCGGCGGTACCGAGTTCGATGATAACGTTGCCCCGTTCGGTGCGACGGACGGTGCCGGTGACGATGTCGCCGACCTTGTCCTTATACTCTTGGAAGACCTGGTCCTTCTCGATCTTACGGAAGCGCTGGTTGAGCAGCTGCTGGGTGGTCTTGGCGGCGATGCGGCCGAGGTCGGCCACGTTGATGGGCTTGCGGACTTCCTGTCCGACCTTGACGTCGGCCTCGATGAGGGCGGCGGCGACCGGGTTGATCTCCTGGAGCGGGTCCGACACGGAGTCGGTCACGCGGAGGACGACGAAGGCGTCGAGCTTGCCGGACACGGGGTCGGCGTTGATCTCCACGTTCTGGCCGGCCATGACCGATTTCTCGACGGACGACTTGATCGCCTCGACGATGAGGGCACAGGCCTCTTCTTTTTTGATGTTCTTCTCCTTTTCGAGATATTGGAGGAAGGGTTTGATATCGACGCTCATGGTGATGGGTGCGGGTTTTCGGTGAAATGATTTGGGGACAAAAAAAGCGGGTCCGGCAGGACCCACCTCGGTAAAGGTGAACTGAGACCTACCTTGGGCACCCCTGGGGGGATGTCAAGTGCGGTAAGCCCGCCTGGCCGGAGGGTTCCGCTTGCCCCCCGGGGGTCTTCACGGAACCTTCCTCTATGGCCGACGAAAAAGTAATCTTCACGATGACGGGGGTCACGAAGTACTTCGAAAAGAAACCCGTTTTCCGCGATATTTCCCTCTCCTATTACTATGGGGCGAAAATCGGCGTCCTGGGCCTTAACGGTTCGGGTAAATCTACGCTGCTTAAAATCATGGCCGGTGAGGATAAGGAGTTCGACGGTGCCATCAGTCAGGTCCCTGGCTACACACTAGGCTACCTGGCCCAGGAGCCGCGGCTCGACGAACACCTTACGGTCCAGGAGTGCGTGATGCAGGCAGCCGGCCCGATGAAGGCGCTCCTGGAGGAATATGACGAGACGTTCGTGAAGGTGTCGGAGACTGACGACGCCAAGGAGCAGGAGAAGATCCTGGCCCGCCAAGGCGAGATCCAGACGATCCTCGATACGCGCGGTGGCTGGGATCTCGACGCCCGCATCGAGATGGCGATGGAAGCCCTGCGCTGCCCGCCCGGCGAAGCGGTGGTCTCCGCCTTGTCCGGCGGCGAGAAGCGCCGCGTGGCGCTCTGCCGGCTGCTGCTGATGGAGCCGGATATCCTCCTGCTCGACGAACCGACCAATCACCTCGACGCGGACACGGTCGCCTGGCTCGAACGCCACCTCCAAGGTTATAAGGGGACGGTCATCGCGATCACGCACGACCGATACTTCCTCGACAACGTCGCCGGCTGGATCCTCGAGCTCGACCGCGGCCGCGGCATCCCGTGGAAGGGCAACTACTCATCTTGGCTTCAGCAGAAGCAGCAGCGCCTCGAGATGGAGGAGAAGCAGTCCGCCGCCCGTTCCCGTTCGATGGAACGCGAGCGCGAGTGGGCCGGTGCTTCGCCCAAGGCCCGCGTGGCCAAGAACAAGGCCCGTCTCCGCGCCTACGAGCAGATGCTCACCCAGGATCAGAACCTCCAAGAGAAGACGGCCGAGATCTGGATTCCGCCCGGCCCGCGTCTCGGCGGCGCGGTCATCGAGGCCCGCGGCCTTTCGAAGGGCTACGGCGACCGCATCCTGATGGACGACGTCAATTTCACGCTGCCGGCGGGCGGTATCGTCGGCGTGGTCGGCCCTAATGGCGCGGGCAAGACGACGCTCTTCCGCATGATCACCGGGCAGGAGAAACCCGACAAGGGGTCGCTCACGGTCGGCGAATCGGTGAAGATCGCCTACGTTGACCAGTCGCGCGATTCGCTTCCCGCGGACGCGCCGCTGTGGTCCGCGATCTCCGACGGTCAGGATATGGTCCACCTCGGCAAGATCATGGTGCCGGCCCGCGCTTATGCGGCGCGGTTCGGTTTCACGGGCGACGTCCAGCAACGTAAGGTCGGCTTGATGTCTGGCGGCGAACGTAATCGCATCCACCTCGCTCGCCTGATCAAGGCCGGCGCGAACGTGCTCCTGCTCGACGAACCGACTAACGACCTCGACGTGAACACAATCCGCGCGCTCGAAGACGCGCTCGAGGGCTTCGCGGGCTGCGCGGTCATCGTGACGCACGACCGTTGGTTCCTGGACCGCGTGGCGACGCACATCCTTGCCTTCGAGGATAACAGCACGGTGGTCTGGCACGAAGGCAACTACGGCGACTACCTTGAAGACCGGCGCAAGCGCCTAGGGCTTGAGTCGGACACGCCGCGTCGTCCGAAATACCGTCGCCTTACGCGCTGAGCCGCTGCGCGGCCTTCAGTCGCTGCTTCCACGCCCCGGCCGTCGCCGCGAGCGTGGTCAGCTGCAGGTCACTCATACGCCAGCCCCAGTTGCCCTGCGGGTTGCCAGGTGTGTTGAATCGCGCTTCGGCGCCGAGTCCGAGTAGGTCTTGGACGGGGATGAAGGCGGCGATGCCGGGTGAAGCCAATGCAGCTTCGGCGAGCGTGATATGCGGCGCGTCCATGGCGCCGAAGACCGCTTCGACGCGCGTGCGTTCCTCGGCGGAGGCTTGGGCGTACCAGCCGACGACGGTGTCGTTATCATGCGTGCCCGTATAGACGACACGGTCGGCGGTGATGTTTGTCGGGAAGTGGGGGTTGCCTTCGGGCGGTCCGCCGAAACCGAACTGCAACACCGACATGCCGGGCAGGCCTGAGTCCTTGCGGAGCACGTCGACGCCGGGGGAGAGCAGGCCGAGGTCTTCGGCAACGAGGGGTAGTCCGGCGAGCGCGCCGGTGAAGGCGAGCCCAGGGCCGTCGAACCATTCGCCCTCGCGGGCGTTGGGCGCGCCGGCGGGCACGCTCCAGAAATCATGGATCCCGCGGAAGTGGTCGATGCGGATTGCGTCGAAGAGCTCGAGGTCGTGATGCACGCGCGCCTTCCACCAGGCGAAGCTATCGGCGGCGTGCCGATCCCACGCGTAGAGCGGATTACCCCAAAGTTGGCCATCCACGGCGAAGTAGTCGGGCGGTACGCCGGCGACGGCGACTGGCCGACCGGCTTCGTCGAGTTGGAAGAGTTCGGGTCGCGTCTTGGCATCGCAGCCGTCGGCGGAGACGTAGATGGGTTCGTCGCCGAAAATGCGGACGCCTTTGCCGTGCGCATATTCGCGGAGGGAATGCCACTGCTCGGCGAAAAGGAACTGGAGCACCTCGGCTTCGGCGACGAGGCCAGAGGGTGCATCGTCGATCGTCCACTTGTCCGGCGCGGTGAAGCCGTTGGCCTCGCGCAAGGCGGAGAAGCGGCACCAGGCGTCCAGCCATCCGGCCTGTTTTTCGCGGAAGCGCTGGAAGGCGGCGTTCTGCTTAAGAATCAAAGCGCCGCGTCGCGCGGCGAGCTGGAGCGTGGGACGCAGCTGGTTCCAGAGGCGACCGTAGTCGGTGCGCCCGTCGCTCCCGCGTCGGAGCGAGGCGATCTCTTCGGGCGTGAGCAGTTTGCGCGCGCCGAGGTCCGCGAGGTCGAGGAGGTAGGGATTGCCGGCGAAGACGGAGAGGGCCTGGTAGGGCGAGTCGCCGTAGCCTGTCGGGCCGAGCGGACAGACCTGCCACCACGAGAAGCCGGCCGCGGCGATGATGTCGACAAAGCGTCGAGCCTCGGCGCCAAGCGAGCCTACGGGCCCGTCGCCAGGCAAGGCGGTCGGATGCAGCAGGACACCTGCGCTACGCTTCGGGAACGCTTGGCAGGAGAAGGGCTTATCGACGTCGGTTCCTGCCGCTGGGGCGCCTCGGGAGGCGCTCATCTCAGCGGAGATTGGCTTGGATATGGTGCTTCGAGCGGAGGTCATCGAGCCAGGCCTTGATGGCGACCTTCAAGCCGATCTGCCGGACCTTGTGCTCGATCTCCGCCATCACCTCGGGGTCGTTGACGTCGGCGAAACCCTTGGGGCGGATGGCCTCCGGGCTGACGATCACGTAAATGGGCGCGGCGCCGACGTCGAATTTCAAGGGGTCGGAGACTTCTCCGACCTTAAGTGTCTTGAGCTTGGTGGTGACGGTCTCGTTGAGATTTTCAAGGTTCTGCCAGCCGGCGTCGCCGCCTTTGCTTGCGAAGTCGTCGGTGCTGATGCGGGTGGCGACGTCGGCGAAGGTGGGCGTGCCGATAATCGGCTTTCCGGCGACCTTGAAGCGCGCGAGGGTGGCGGCGATTTTCTCGGGATGTCGCAGCGCGTCGGCCAAGGCGGCGGCGCGGTCGGCGGTCTCTCCGGGCTTCTCGGCCGCTCCCTGGGTGATCGTGATCTGTCGCAGCTTAACCTGTTCCTTGCGGACGAAGTCGGCCTTGTTCTTCTCGTAGAATTCCAGGATTTTGCCTGGATTGACATCATACGAGGCGCGACGGATCTGGCTGACCATGTAATCGAAGATGATACGGTCCTCGATGAACTTGCGGTGGGCGAGGGGGGTGGTGCCGGCCGCTCGCAGCGAGGCGACGAAGCGGTTACGGTCTCCGTTGAAGTCGCGGCGGATGGTCTCCTCGATGTCGGCGTCGACAAAGGAGGAGGGCAGACGGCCGGAAGCACGGAACTCGGAGATGACGAGCAGGCGTTCGGCGATGGAGTTGAGCGTCTCCTCCGCTGCAAAGCTGAGGGCTTTGTCGAATTCGGCGTCGGTCTTGGCGCCAGCGCGAATCTGACCGATGATGGGGTCGATCTGTCGGCGGATATCCGAGGTGGTGATGCCGGTGCCGTCGGCGTCGGCGGCGATGCGGTCCACGTGCATCTCAGACCAGCGCTTGGCGGCGGCTTCTTCCAGGGTGAGCTGCTTGAGCTGCGCGGACCCGGTGGCCGCTGTCAGGAAAAGCAGGCTGGAGAATAGGAAAGATTTCATCGGTCGGTAGGAGCGGGGAGTCTGGAGAGGAATCCTCGGATTTCCTTCAGTTTCCGCAGGGGGTCTCGCACGGTCAAGCGGGGAAACCGATTGCCGACGAGAATAGGCTCGGGCGCACGGCCGCCGGCCACTGACAGACACCGGATGACGGCCCCGTCGGTCGTCACCGAAACGACACTTTTCTCCTCCGCGAGGCAGCGGATCTCCGCGAGGCTGAGCAGGGCCTCTGCTTCGGGTGGGAGCTTGCCATAGCGATCCTTGAGCGAGCATCTGAGCTCGGCGACCCCGGCGGCGTCCAACGCGAGGGCGATCCGCCGGAAGGCTTCGATGCGCAGGCGGGTCTCGGGAATCCAGTCGGAGGGCAGCGTGGCGGTCAAGAGCGGGACCTCCCCGTCGCTGCTGTTCGTCTGTTCGGTGCCGAGCGCGGCCTGGGTGTGGTCGATGAAGTCGAGTTGTACCTCGCAACGGTCGATGACCGCTCCCTTGTCGCCCCGCAACTTGGCGACGCTGCGGCGCAGGAGTTGGCAGTAGAGATCGAAGCCAACGGTGGCGACGTGGCCACTCTGCGCCGCGCCGAGGATGTTGCCGGCTCCGCGGAGCTCGAGGTCGCGCATGGCGATGCGAAAGCCGGCGCCGAGCTGGTTGTATTGCCGGATAGCGGAGAGGCGGCGATGCGCCGTGCCGACCAGCGCGGCGTGACGATGCAGGAAGAGGTAGGCGTAAGCCTGCCGGTTGAATCGGCCGACCCGACCGCGCAACTGATAGAGCTGCGCGAGGCCGAACCGGTCCGCCCCCTCGATGATGAGGGTATTACAGTTTGGGATATCGAGGCCCGTCTCGATGATTGTCGTGCACACGAGCATATCATATTCGCCGGCGACGAATGCCGACATGACCTCCTCGAGCTGGCCGGCGGGCATCTGGCCGTGGCCGACGATGATGCGCGCTTTGGGCAGCAACGCGGCGAGCCGCTCGGCGACGGCCTGGATCGTCTCGACGCGATTGTGGAGATAGAAGACCTGGCCGCCGCGGGCAAGTTCGGCCTTCACCGCGTCGCGCACGAGCTTCTCGTCATAGCTGCGCACGATGGTGCGGATGGGTAGCCGCTCGCGTGGCGGCGTCTCAATGACGCTGAGGTCACGTGCGCCGACGAGCGCGAGGTAGAGCGTGCGCGGGATCGGGGTGGCGCTCATGGCGAGAACGTCGACCTCAGTGCGCAGCTGCTTGAGGCGCTCCTTGTGCCGTACGCCGAAGCGATGCTCTTCGTCGATGATCACGAGGCCGAGCTTACCGAAGCTCGTGCCGTCGGACAGTAGGGCGTGCGTGCCGACCACGATATCGACCGTTCCGGCCGCGGCCCGCGCGCGGACGTCGGCCTTCTGCTTGGCGGTGCGGTAGCCGCTGAGGAGCTCGACCGAGACGGGCCAGCGGGAGAGGCGGTCCTTGAAACTTTCGAAGTGCTGCTGTGCGAGGACGGTGGTGGGGGCAAGGATTGCGACCTGGCGTCCGCCCAGCACGCACTTGAAGGCGGCGCGCAGGGCGACCTCGGTCTTGCCGAAGCCGACGTCGCCGCTGATGAGCCGGTCCATCGGCGCGGGACGCTCCATGTCGGCCTTCACGTCGATGATCGCCCGCGTCTGGTCGGGCGTCTCGCGGTGCGGGAAGGAGCGCTCGAATTCGCCCATCCAGGCGTTGTCCGCGTCCTTGGGGTGCGTGATGCCGGGCTTGGTCGAGCGCGCGGCCTGCATGGCCAGCAGTTGCGCCGCCAGGTCGGCGGTCGCCTTCTCGGCGGCCTTGCGCGACTTTTCCCAGCCGCCTCCGCCGAGCTTGGAAAGTTTCGGATGGGCCCGCCCGATGCCGATGTAACGCGTGAGGAGGTGCGATTCCCGCACGGGCAGGTGCAGCATCGATTTCTCGGCGAACTCGAGTCCGATGAAATCCTCCGTGCGTCCGTTATGCTCGTGGGCCTTGATGCCGCGGAAGAGGCAGACCCCTTGCGTCGCGTGCACTAGGGCATCGCCGTCGGCGAGTTCGCCGAAGTCGAGCGCGCGGCCGACGGCGGCGCGGATGGCGGTACGTCGACGGGGCAGGACCGCGAGCGGGCGCTTACGTCGGCCGAAGAGCTCGCGCTCGGTGAGCAGGAGCAGGCCGTCCTTGAGGAGGCCGGGCAGCTTGCCGGGCGCGATGACCACGCCCCCGCCGAAGCGTCCGTGCAGCACCCGCGGCGCGAAGCCGCGGATCTTGGCCGCGGCGACGTCGGCGTTCAGGCGATCGACGGAGCCGTCCGTATCCCCGGCGAGTAGGCACGGGCGGCCATCCTTCGCCAAGGACGCGGCGGCGCGGAGCAGGGCGGGGCGCGAGTCAGCGCTGTCGGTGGCCGAGCCGATGAGCAGCGATTCCGCGGGCGTGGATTCGAGCGCGAGCGTTACGTAGCCGAGCGGGGCGTCGTCGGTCTCTTCCAAGATGAGCTCGTCGACCTTCGCGGAGTGAAGCTCGGCGCAAAGGACGTCTTCGTGGCAGCGGTCGACTGAGACGATGAGCGCGTCGGGCGGCAGGTGGCGGAAGAAAGGCGCTTCGGGGGAAGAGCCGGAATCATCGCGCGGGGCACAGATGACGAGTCCGTCGATTTCGCCTTCGCTGCGTTGCGTCGCGGGGTCGAACGGACGGAGCGATTCGACCGTGTCGCCGAAGAGGTCAATGCGCACGGGCATCTGCGCATTGAGCGGATAGACGTCAAGGATGCCGCCACGCAGCGCGTATTCGCCGGGTTGCTCGCAGAGGGCTTCATGGGCGTAGCCGAAATCTCCGGCGAGACGCTTGGCGAAATCCTGCAAGGCGAGTTTCTCGCCCTTGCGGATGACGATCTCCGCTTGGGCGGTGGCCTCGGGGGCCGGCGAACGGCGGGCGATAGAGCCGGGCGTGCAGGCGATAAGTAGCGGACGCTGGGCGTTGTGATTACCGTGGCGGAGGAGCGAGAGCACTCCGAGGAGATCGCAGTCGGCCTCGAAGGCCGGCACGGCGGCATCGGCTTCGGTGAGTGTGCGTGCGGCCGGCTGCGCACCGTTCAGCAACGTCAGCAGCTGGGCGGTCTCTTCCGCGAAGGTCTCCGCGGCACCGAGATTCGAAGCCAGAAGGACGATGACGCTACGCTCGGCGCCTTCCGAGCAAGCACAGGCCGCCCAGGCGTGCGCGGGCACGCCAGTCAGGGCACGGCGTGGCTGAGCGGACATGACGCTATCGAGGCGGGAAGCCCCGATGCGTCAAACCCAACCCCTTACTTCAAGGCCTCTTCGGCGATTTCGTCCCAGAGTTCGTCGATCTGGGAAGGTTTCTTCACGGGGCGACCGGCTTCGACGAACCAATAGCGTGCGTTACCGAGGTCGCCCTCGATGAGGTGCATCAAGGCGTGGAGCCATGACCCCATGGGAGTCTCGATGTCCTGGGCGATGCCGTGCGCGGCTTCCCAGTCGCCCTTCTTCGTGTACCAGAGGGCCTTCGCTTCGGGCGACAGGCCTGCCGGCGGCTTCGGGTCGGTGGCGGCTGATGACTTAAGTCGGGCCGGAGTCATGGCTCAGCGCGCAGGGTTCAGTCGCGCCAGCGCATCCGAAGTATCCGAGGGCATGTCCTTGATGAGCTTAATCGCGAGTTCCTGTCCGGCCTGGACGTCTTTCAACTCCATCTTCTTTTCGAGGTCCCCTAGCTTAGGGGCATCGATGGCATTATCCTCGATCTCGATGAGCACCAGGCGCCAGGCGTAGGCCTGCTGGAGCTCCTTCGGGGTCCTGTCGCCGGTCTCATAGCGGTCGGAGAGGATGCGTATCGACTTGGGGTCGCGGCGCATGGCGGCACGGGTGTAGTAGTCGACCGCGAGGCGATAGTTCTGCGGCATGCCTGGCTGGCCGGTCTCATAGGCCTTGGCCATTTCGCGAAGGCAATGACGGTCGCCTGCGTTGGCGCCCCGGAGATACTGCAAGTAGGCTTCGTTGAGCTGCTTCTCACGCTCCGCCAGTTGCTGCTTGAGGTCGGGCGCATCCTTGGCCGGCTTGATCGCGTCAGCCTTGGCCTTGGCCAGGTCGCCGAGAACCCGATATCCCATGGGTTGGGCTTTGTCGGCGGCCTTGGTCGCCCAATCGTTGGCTTTGGTGTCGTCTTTCGTGCCACCTATGCCGCGGAAATAATAGAGCGCCACCACGCCCATGGCGCGCGCGTGGCGATTCTCGGCGGCCTTGTTCATCCAGGTGAAAGCAATCTTCTGGTCGTCCTTGATCTGGAGGTCCACCGGCGCGTAAGCGGTGTGGCGTAGCGCGTAGATGTATTGGGCCTGCGAGCTGCCGCCTTCAGCCTGACGGAGAAGTTCCGCGGGCTTGGCATCGGCTTGGATTTCGCTGACGTAGCGATCGTGCAGTTCGCCCGGCAACTGCGCGATCGGGACTTCCCATTGGTTGGAGAGGTCGACGATGAGGATCGTGCCGACGAAGGAGGCGATGACGTAGGGGCGAAGCCGGAGGAGTTTGCGGCGCATGGGACGACGTCCATCCAAGTCGGCCGGAGGGTGAAGGCAAGGTGAGTTCGACTAGACTCACAGAAGAGGCGCTCCGGGTCTTGCCTGTGGCGGGGGTCTCGCCATGGTCGAGCCACCCCCGCCACCATGCGTCTCCTTGCCTGTTTGCTCTCCATTACCGCCTTCGCCCAAGACAAGGCGCCCGTCCTTGGCCATGGCGACCTGCGCTATTCGATCGACCTGAAATGGGCCAAGGCCGACCCGTCTGTAGCCCCGGTTGTCAACTCGCACGCGCTCGCCGAGGACAAGGCCGGCCGGATCTACCTGGTGACCGATCACCCGAAGAACGACTTCATCGTCTTCGAGAAAGATGGCCGCTACGTCCGTTCCATCAGCGCCGGCCTCGGCGGCGGGCACGGCATCGCGATTTTTGAACAAGACGGCGTGGAGTACCTGGTGCACGTCGACTCCGGCTGGCACATGGCGGCCGAAGGCTGGAACCCCTCCGCGGTCGAAGGGCGCATCACCTTGCTGACGACCGAGGGTAAGGTCGTACGCAAGTTCCCGACGCCTAAGGAGCTCGGCTTGAGCGATGGCAAGTTCATGCCTTGCGCGGTCGCCCGTACTCCCGCCGGCACTCTGCTGGTCGCGGATGGCTATGGCTCGAATTTCATCTACGAATTCACGCTCGAAGGAAAGCTGCTGAAGAAGTGGGGCGGGCCGACGAAGGACGCCGCCAACCTCAGTAATGCACATGGTATCTCGATCGACGCCTCCGATCCGCGCGGCCCACTCGTCTGGGTGCCTTCGCGCAGCCAGAACCAGCTCAAGGCGTTCACCTTGGACGGCAAGTATGTCGACACCATCGAGCTGCCGGGTGCCTTCGCTGGTCAGTTGTTCTTCCGTGGCGATAAGATCTATACCGCGGTCTGCTGGAGTAAGGATGCCAAGGGTAAGCGCCTCGCGCAGTCCGGCTTCCTGCTCGTCCTGGATCGGGCCACGAAGAAAGTTCTCAGCGTGCCGGGTGGTAACGAGCCCAAGTACGCCGACGGCAAACTCCAGCCGCTCAGCCAGTCGCTGCCGGTCTTCAAGCACGGCCACGATCTCTTTGTCGATTCCGCCGGCGACATCTACTTAGGCGAATGGAACGCCGACCGCCGCTACCCTTCCAAATTGACCCTGGTGAAGTAGGATTGAGGGGCGGACGCTTCAGACGTTGATTGCGTTCGCGCCTCGGCTAGTTTGCCCCGACCCCGACTCATGCTACGCTCCTCCTTTCTCCTTCTGTTCGGTGCGATCGCTTCGGCGGAGCCTCGCCTGCCTGCGATTTTCTCGAATCACATGGTCCTGCAGCGCGATATGGCCGTTCCGGTCTGGGGGCAGGCTGCCGCTGGAGAGCGGGTTGAGGTGGAATTCGGCGGCCAGAAGAAGGTTGCGACCGCCGACGCCATGGGGCGGTGGAAGCTCACTCTTGATGCGATGCCCGCTAGCTTGGAGCCACGTGTGCTCAAAGTCGGCCCGGTTTCTTTTCACGACGTCTTAGTCGGCGAGGTCTGGCTCTGCTCAGGTCAGTCAAACATGACCATGTCGGTGGGAGTCAGCGCGGACGCGGAGAAGGAAGTGGCCGCAGCGGACCATCCGTTTATCCGGCTTTTTACGGTCGCGCCTAATCCCGTGCTCCAGCCGGTCGCCGACGTGAAGGGCGAGTGGTCGCCGTGCGCCCCGAAGACCGTGGGGTCGTTTTCGGCTGCGGCATATTATTTCGGCCGGAAACTGCAGGCGGAGCTGAAGGTGCCGGTGGGCTTGATCCATTCTTCCGTCGGTGGCACGCCCATCGAATCGTGGACCCGACTGGAAGTGCTTCATGGTATCCCCGTCGTCGGAGCTCGAGCGGATGCCGAAGTGGCTGAGATGATCGCCTTGCCGGAAGTCACCCGACTCTTTCCCGCCGCTCGCGCCGCCTGGGAGGAAAAGTACGGCGTGCGCCCACCGCCTGTCGCCGAAGCCGCCAAGGGGTGGGCGGAAGTTTCTGCCGACACTGCGGAGTGGAAGAAGGTCCGCTTCCCCAATCAATGGGGGCAGCAAGGCTTCAAGTCGGGCGGCGTCTTCTGGATTCGAAAGGAAGTTGATTTGCCTGCTTCCGCCGCGGGTAAGCCTTTCTCGCTGAGTCTCGTCTGGATTTCGGAGCAATATGACACCGCGTATTGGAACGGTGAGGAGATCGGGCATGCCGCCGATAAGCCGCCTGAATTCTATACCCAGCAGCGGCGGTATCAGGTGCCTGGTCGGCTCGTCAAAGCCGGCCGCAATGTCATCGCCGTCCGGATTGTCTCGGCGACGGAGAAGGCAGGACCTTGGGTGGCCGGCCATCAGTTAGACTTACCGGTGGCGGATGTCGGTAAGGTCGGCGACGAATGGCTTCTGCGCCAGGAGAGCGCTTTCGCTCCGCTGGGCCGGGAGGCCTTGGCCGCACGCCCGAAGCCCAGCCGGATGGTGATGCGGAATGTGCCGGCATCTCTTTATGCCGGAATGATTGCGCCGCTGGTGCCCTATGGGCTGCGCGGGGCGATCTGGTATCAAGGCGAGAGCAACGCTCCCCGTCATGCCGAGTATCGCACCTTGCTCACGGCGATGATCCAGGATTGGCGTGCGCAATGGGGGCAGGGAGATTTCCCTTTTATCATGCAGCAGTTGGTGAATAACGGGCTCCCTTATGAAGAGGCTGATCTGCCGCGTGATAGTTGGCCCTACTTACGGGAGGCCCAGGTGCGTGTCGCCGATGAAGTGCCTAACGTGGGTATCGCGGTCGGTATCGAACTTGGCAGCAAGTACACGATTCATCCTGAGAACAAGCAGGACGTCGGTCTTCGTCTCGCCTTGGTGGTTTTGGAGAAAACTTACGGTCGGACCCTTGAGTCCAGCGGCCCGCGCTATCTCGGGTCGAAGGTAGAAGGTCCGACCATACGCGTCACCTTCAGCCATGCCGCTGGTTTGCTGGCGAAGGGAGGCGAGTTGCGACGCTTCGCGATCGCCGGTGCGGATCGGAAGTTCGTCTGGGCGAATGCGCGGATCGAAGGCGACTCAGTCGTCGTCAGCAGCCAGGAGGTGCTTAGCCCGGTCTCCGTTCGTTACGCTTGGGCCACGAACCCCGAAGGGTGTAACCTCTTCAATGCTGCCGACCTGCCGGCTTCGCCGTTCCGTACCGACGCTTGGTAAGCAGGTCGCTCAGCTGATCAGCAGCAGGCGCGGTGAGTCGGGGCGGTTCTCCGGGGCGCGGTGCACGCAGGGCGGCACGGGGCTGCCGGGCCAGCGGGTAGCGATGCGCCAGAGCGCAAAGGTGCCGAAGGGGTAGGGCGTCGCGCCGGGCTTCGGGGCGTAATGCGAGTCGTAGCTATGCTCGTGCAGGAACTCGGCGAACCCGGCGTCGTCCGATCCGCCGTATTCCTTCAGAAGAGCTGCGCGGATCTCGGGAATCTCGACCTTAAGCAAGGCGTCTTCGTTGCGGAGTCCTTCGCTGCAGGCGCCGTGGTAGGTGCAGAGCCAGGTGTCTACTTCGACGGGTGCGCTATCGACGTGGAACGACGTGACGTCCGTCGGCACGGTGCCGGCATCCGGGTCGCGTACGCAGTCGTAGACGCAATTGAGTGACGGAGCCAGGTCGTGGTCGCGCAGGAGTTGCTGGTCGGCGAGCATCGCTTCCGCGGCGAGACGTCCCGCCGGCGTCAGGTCGAGCGCACGGATGCGTTCATCCTCGAGCTGCACGATGCCTTCGCCGGGCCCGAGTTTCGCGATGACCTCGGCGTAATCCCCGGCCAGCGTCCGTTCCCAATAGAGGGCGTTGATGCCGTCGGCGAAGCGCGTGGCCCTGAGCTCCTCGAAACTCCGCACGCGGAGGACGCGCGGCTGGCCGATGCCGCTCACTTCAGCGCGAAGCGCTTGGCGAACTCCTTGGCGAGCGCGTCGTAGGCGACGGCGCCCGGGGAGTGGATGTCGTACTGGAAGATCGTCTGGCCGTGGCTCGGGCACTCCGACAGGCGGATGGTGCGAGGGATCATGGAGTCCATCACGAGGGCGGGGAAGTGGGTCTTCACTTCTTCGACGACCTGGCGGGAGAGCTTCGTGCGTACGTCGTACATCGTCATCACGATCGCGCCGACGGTCAGTTTGTCGGTCGCGCCGGCAGCCTTGAGCTGGTCGACCACTCCGAGAATCTGGCCGAGGCCTTCCATCGCGAGGTATTCGGTCTGCAGGGTGACGATGAGGTGGTCCGAGGCGCCGAGCGCGTTCATCGAGAGCATGCCGAGCGCGGGCGGGCAATCGATGAGGATGGCCTTATACTTGCCGGAGGCGATGACCGGCGCGAGGGCTTCGCGCAGGCGGCCGAGGTAGTTCTCAGCCTGGGCCAGTTCTGATTCGACGGCGGCGAGGTCGACCTCGGAAGGGATCAGGTCGAGCTTCTCCGTGGAGGTCGCGACGATCATATCGGCGGCCTTGGCTTCGCCGTGCAGGACCTTGTAGAGGGACTTACCTTCGGTCTTCTCGATGCCGAGCGCGCTGGTCGCGTTGGCCTGGGCGTCGAGGTCGACGATGAGGGTCGGGATGCCGAGGCGCGCGAGGCCAGCGCCGAGGTTCACGGTGGTGGTCGTCTTGCCGACGCCGCCCTTTTGGTTCGCGATGGAAAAGACCTTAGCCACTTAAGCGTCCTCGATGGGGCGTTCGACTTCGGTCGGGGCTTCGTAATCGATGCCGGCGAGGCCGAAGCCGAAGTTCTTCATGAAGTCGGTCTGGTAGCCGGCGAAGTCGGCATGCGCGTCGAAGGTCTCCGTCGTGACGTGCGGCCAGGCGTCGAAGACGGCCTTCTGGACGTCGGGCGCCATTTCCAAGTCATCGATCCGGACGCGGCCGTTCTCGTCGAAGTCGAGGGCGTTGCCGTTGTACATCTGCTTCTCGAAGAGGCGCTGGATCTGCTCAATACAGCCTTCGTGCGTGCCCTTGGCCTTCATGATTTTGAAGAGCAGCGAGACGTAGAGGGGGACGACGGGGATGGCGGAGCTGGCCTGGGTGACGACGGCCTTGTT
>JAPLTV010000123.1 GCA_026397955.1 Verrucomicrobiota bacterium
CACGGCGACGTGGTCACCGGTGAGCTGGAGTGAGCTGGCGAAGAGATTGCCGGCGACCTTCACGCTATCAGCGTCGAGTAAGATCGAACCAGCGGGAGCCGCGAGCACGGCGGTGCTTTCGACGGCCACGGAGTTCGAGCCGCGCAGGGAGATGGACCCGTCAGCATTGCGACCGGCGGAACCGGCGCGCACGAGTCCGGAGACGTTGACGGACTGGTTGACGACTTCGCGGGCGGCGGCGGCGGAAAGGACGATGCGACTAGCGGTGACTTCACCGGCCTGTTCGACCTGGGCCTTAAGGGGCTGGCCATCCGCGCCGACGAGCGTCGAAGCAATACCTTCGCCGAGAGCGAACGTGATCAGGCCGTCGCCGGTGAAGTCGACGGTGAACGCCTTGCCCGAAGCGAGCACGGCGGTACCGAGATTGGCCACGAGGGCGCCGGAGTTACGGACATGCGGGGCCACAAGGGCGCCCAGGCCAGCCTCGGAAATCGTGAGCGTGCCTTCGTTGACGACGGAAGCGGAGAGTTCTGACGCGGATGAGAACTTGAACTTGCCGCCGGACAGGAAGGAATCCTTGTCGAGGTCGAGCGTGGTGGCTATCAGGCCGGCGGCGTCAACGGTCGAGCCCTTGCCGAAGAAGATGCCGTTCGGATTGATCAGGATGATCCGGCCATTCGCCGAGACCGCGCCCAAGATGTCGGACGGAGCGACGCCGACGACCTTGTTGGCGGTGACGGACGACGCCGACGGCTGGTTGAAGCGGACGGACTCGCCCTTCGCGACAGAGAAGCTGTTCCACTCGATGAACGCACGGTCCGAGGACTGGTCGATCGTGACGCGAGACGTGCCCTGGCCGGACACCGTGGCGGCGCCGCCGATGACATTGGCGCCGGTGGGATTGGCGAAGGAGCCGACAGGATTCAGCACCGCGGCCACGAGGAGCGTGGCGAGCGGAAGGAGGCGGCGTTTGACGGAAGAGGCGGGAGCCATGGCTATTTTATTTTGAAGTTTAGAAGCGGACGCCGAAGGAGGCGTTGATGCGGTTGGAGGTGTCGACGGTGGAACCGGCGGGAAGGGAGACGGGGCGGGCGACCTCGACGAGGGCGTTCATGCCGTGCGGCAAGCCGAGGCGGACGCCCACGCCGGCGGAGGCGGCGTGACGCTCGCGGGCTTCCTGCGGCTGGAGCACGCCCTGTTGTCGAGTGAGGCCGGCGTCGGTGAAGACGTAGAACTGCGCGCGCACGGGTTCGGCGAAACCGAGCGAGAGCGGCAGCGCGTAGCGCAGCTCGAACGAGCCGAAGAGCGCCTGCTCGCCGCTCATCGAGCCGGAATCGAAGAAGCGGCCGAACTGCCGTCCACCGAAGGAAGACTCGACGGCGCTGAGCAGCGGATCACCGAGAGAATACTGGCCCTGGGCCGCGAACGAATACGAGAGGGCTCCCGAACCAAGCGAGGCGAGCGGCGCGGTGCGCGTGAAGTCGAGCGAGGCGACGGTGAAGGTAGTCGAGCCGTTGGCGCGCGAGTTACCTTGGGCACCGAGCCAGTCGAGGCCCTGCTCGAGGTTCAGGCGTACGAGGTTGGAGGACTGGTCCGGGCGGGCGAAATCGTAAGTGAGCGAAGCGCCAACGGTGCGGATCGCGTCACGCGTGGGCGTGCCGGTCGTCATCGAGCTCTGCGAATCCTGGGCACCGAGGTAGGCTTCGGCCAGAAGCGTGGAGGAGCGCGAACGGATGAGTGGCTTCGAGAAAGTCAGGCGGACATTGCGCGAACGGCCCTTGTATTCGAGGGGCACGAGCAGCGGGTCGGTCGGACGGCTGTCCGACTGCGAGAACGTGAGGCCGAGGCGTTCGCCGTCGACGCCGACCAGCGTCGAGGCGGCGGTGTTGAAACTCTGGTAGGCATTGCCGTTCGGGCTGTGGAAGTAACCCAGCGAGAGTTCATCCGCGCCATCGAGGTAACCGTAGCCGGACCAGGAGGCGCCGACGACCTGACGGTCGAGCGCGCTCGGGAGGAAGTTATTCCAGCTCACGTCGAACGTATCCGCCACGCGATTGAACTCGAGCGAGAGATCGGAACCGCCGAGGACGGTCTTCGAGGCGGACAGGACCGAGCCGACGTCCCAGCCCGGGAGGTCGTCCATGAGGAGGATATTACGTTCGAGCACGTCGGCGCGTAGCGGCAGCGAAAGCTTGATGCGACGCAGCTGGGCGCCGACGGCGTTGAGCGCGCGGCCGCGCGGCTGGGCGACGCCGAAGGAGTGGTCGCTGACGAAGCCTTCGACGACGACGACCTTCACCTTGCCGTCCTTGATGTCCTGCTCGGGCACGACGCCGAAACACAGGGCATAGCCGGCGTCGGCGTAGAGCTTCGTGATCGCATTCGCCAAGGCGAAGACTTCTTCGATCGTCACCGTGTCGCCGGCCTTATGCGCCCAGAGGGCGGTGAGCTTTTCGGAAGTAAGCGCGGCATTACCTTCGAAATTCAGTTCCTTGAACGTGAACGCGA
>JAPLTV010000088.1 GCA_026397955.1 Verrucomicrobiota bacterium
GTCGGTGTAACCGCCAGTCAGGTGTGGACCGATCTCGCCGCCGGTGCCGAAGAGCTGGTGGCAGACGCCGCACGAACCGCGGAAGAGTTCGCGGCCGCGTTTGACGTCGGCGCGCAGGATCGCGTCGGTTCCCAGGAACTTTTTATAGTTGGCGATAGCCTTGGTCTTCGCCTCGGAGCTGGCGTTGACCGTGCCCCAGTGGGTCTCGAGCCAAGCGTTCATCTTCGCGTCGTTGAAGCCACGGATCTTGCTGGCCAGCGGAGCGCTGAGGACGTCCTTCTTGAATTTACCGGCGTCGATCGCGGCGAGCAGCGCGCGGGAACTGTCCGCGCGCCCAGCGAGGGTGTTGAGGGCGAGAGGACGGACGCCTTTGTCTTCGTCGGCGATGAACTGAACCAGGAGCGGCGCGATACGAGGGTCGTCGAACTGTCCGAGGGCGGAGATGGCCGGTCCGCGCAAGGTGCCGGACTTAGCGAGGTCGAGGATGGCCGGAAGCGATTCCAGGTCGTGGATCTGGGCGAGGTTGGCGAGGACACGGGCGCGCTCCGGCACGGGTGCCTTGGGATTGAGGAGCGTGGCGCGCAGTTGATCCAAGGCCGAGGCGTTGCCGAAGGTCACGGCGATCTGGCGGGCGCTGCCGCGGACCTCGTTGGAGGGATGCTTGGCGAGCTCAGCGTAGACCTTGGGCCAGGTGGCGGGCTCCTTGAGGCGAACCTGTCCGACGAGGCCGTCCTTGATCCCGTTGAGCAGGGCGGCGCGGAGTTGGTCGTTCGCGGCGAGCAAGGCTTGGCTCAGGACTTCGAGCTGTTCGCCCTTTGCGCCGGGTTCGACTGCCGCGGTGGCCAGACGGCGAGCGGTGAAGTTCGCGAGTTTGGCGAAGGGGGTCTTCTGGGCGAGGGCGAGGCCACGGGTCGGGTCGGCGGCAACGGCAGGTTCCAGTGCGTACCAGAGCAGGAACGGGATATTCTGGTCAGACACATCCTCAGCATTTAGCGCGAGCGGCTCGAGCCAGCTCCAGCGGTCGGCCAGCGGCAGGCGCTGGGCGGCGGAGGCGATGCGACGACGCACGACGGGGGAAGGGTCTTTCTGGCTGAGCTGGACGATGCGCTCGTAGAGGTTCGCCGTGGGCTTGCCGCCTTCGGTGGCGCAGGTGATGGCCCAGCCGCGGACGGCGGCACTCTTGGCCTCAAGCGTGCGCAGAAGGGTGGCTTCGGTGAGGGCACCCTGGGCGTGCAGCGTCCAGAGGGCGCGCAGCTGGCGGGTGTCGTCGGCGTTCTCAAAGAGAATCTTCTCGAGCGCGGCGGTGGTGGCCGCGTTGGCACCGCGCTCCTGGAGGAGGCGACGGGCGTGGCGGACGTACCAGTCGTTGGCGTTGAGGTGATGGGCGACCAGTTCGGCGTCGGAGAGCTTCGCGAGGTCGATCTTCACCGGCTTCACGGCGTCGGTGACGATCTTGTAGACGCGTCCGTTGGAGCGGTCGGTGAAGTTCATCTGCTGGTGGCAGGGGACCTTGTCGTACCAGTCGTTGATAAAGACGCCGCCATCCGGCCCGTACTGCGGAGAGAGGCCGCGGAACCAGCGGTCGGAGCTCACGCCGAAATCGACCTTCTTCTCGCTGCGGTAGCCACTGCCCGTCGGGACCATCGTCTCGCAGCGCAGCTTGTTCATGTGGATATCGTGGAAGAAGAACTGATCGCGCCATTCGGCGGGGAAGGCGCCGCCGAGGTAGACCATCGCGCCGGCGTAGGCGGCTTTCTCGTAGCGACCCCAGGCGATGGTCTTGATGTCTTCGTAGGTGTGGACGTCCGGGTGCGTGCCGGCTTGGCGCTGGTAGCGGGCGCCCTGGATGGCGTGCCACATGTGCGGGATGACGCAGGCCTCGAAGAAGGCTTCGCCGTGGTCGTTCCAATCCACGCCCCACTGGTTGCTGCCGCCTTCGCACCAGCGTTCGAAGACCTTCCGCGTCGGATGGAAGCGCCAGACCGCGCCTTCGACGACGAGTCGTTCACTATCCGGGGTACCCGGC
>JAPLTV010000080.1 GCA_026397955.1 Verrucomicrobiota bacterium
GGACAGCTGGGGGCGGTTTAATCAATTCTGCCCCTACCCCACCCCCATTTTCCATCACATGAAATCACTGACCCGTACCTCCCTGTCCCTAGCGCTCGCGCTGGCGGCCGTGACTGGCCTCGCCCAGGACGCGACCAAGAAACCCGACGCCAAGCCCGCCTCGAAGTGGGAAGCGATGGACTACGGCCGCTTCCTCTCGGCCTCGATCGATAACACTCAAGGCAAGAGCCCCTTCGACCAGAAGGGCTGCGCGGCCAACAAGGCCGTCCTCGTCAATCTCGGCAACCGCGACGCCGGTTACGCCTTCGACACCGAAACCCTGCGTGGCGCCGGCGCCTGGACAGGCGGCTGGATGCAGACCAAGGGCGTCGCCTTCGACGGCAAGCACGGCCCTAACCCCGGCCCCGCAGTCGGCGCCAAGGTGTTCTTCGAAACCAACCCCGGCCCCGGCTGGAGCTTCAACGGCACCTTCAACGAGACCCGCACGCTGCCCAAGGGCCCCGAAGGCGTGATGGCTAAGATCGCGCTCGGACCGCTCCCGCGCGAACACGCCAAGTATCAAGGCCTCTACCTCCACGGCGACCGGGTCGTCTTTGCCTACAGCGTCGGCTCCGCCGAAGTGCTCGAAAGCGCCGAGATGGAAAATGTCGGCGGCACTATCGTCCTCTCCCGCTCTTTCACCGTCGTGAAGGGCGAACTCGATTCCTCCGTCCGCCTCCTCGATCTCCCATATGGCGGCAAGGTCGACCTCGCCGATGGCGCCAACGCGATCGTGCGCGTCGAGATTCCCCTCCCGCCCGAACAGCCCGGCAAGAAGGCCGACCCGAAGGCCAAGGCCAAGCAGGCCAAGAACGCCCCGGCCATCGTGAAGCCCGCCGACGAACTCACCACCGTGACCGTCAACGGCCTGCCCGCCGGCTCGATCTTGAGCAACAAAGGTAACTTCCTCTCGCTCAAGCTCACCAAGGTCGCCGCGGGCACCTCCTTCAAGGTCTCGTTCGCCCACGGCGCCATCAACGCCGGCGACGTGCTCCGCAAGGTGACCTCCAAGGTCGCCGCCGCTGCTGACCTCCGCGCCTTCACCCAGGGCGGCCCCGCCCACTGGGCCCAGGAAGTCGTGACCGAAGGCGTGCTCGGCGAGACCGATCAGGCCAAACAGATCGACTCGCTCAAGACCCGCATCGAAGGCGAACAAGACGCCGCCCAGAAGCAGTCCCTCAAGGACCAGCTGACCGAACTCCTCGCCGCCCCGTACGTCGTCGATACCGTCACCGTGCCCACCGAGAACCCGTTCGGCGCCTGGATCCGCGTCGGTGGCATCGACTTCTTCAAGGATGGCCGCATCGCCTTCTCCACCTGGAGCGGCGACGTCTGGGTCGGCAAGTTCGCCGACGACAAGCTCAGCAAGATCACCTGGCACCGCTACGCCACCGGCATCTTCCACGGCCTCGGCCTGAAGATCGTCGACGAGAAGATCTACGTGCTTGGCCGCGACCAGATCACGCTGCTGCACGACTTCAACAACGACGGCGAAGCCGACTTCTACCAGAACTTCAACAACGACGTCCAGGTCACCTCGAACTTCCACGAGTTCACGTTCGACCTCCAGACCGATTCGCAGGGCAACTTCTACTTCCTCAAGGGCGGACCCGTGAATCCGGGAGGCCGCGGCTGGGGCCCCCTCAGCGACCACCACGGCTCGATTTTCAAGGTCTCGCCGGACGGTAAGAAGTTCGAAGTCCACGCCACCGGCATCCGCGCTCCTAACGGCATGTGCGTGGGCCCCAACGGCGAAATCTCCAACGGCGACAACCAGGGCACCTGGGTCCCGGTCGACTACATCCACTTCTCCAAGCCCGGTGAATTCATCGAAGTCCCCGACCTCTCGCACCGCACCCCGGCGCCGACGAAGCTCGAGAACCCGCACCTCTGCTGGATTCCTTACGACATCGACAACTCCAACGGCGGCCAGATCTGGGTGCCCGCCAACAAGGGCAAGTGGGGTCCGTTCGAAGGCCGCATGCTCTATCTGTCTTACGGCAAGTCCTCGCTCTTCGCGGTCCTCCAGGAACGCGTGGGTGAAGTCGCCCAAGGCGGCGTGGTGAAGTTCCCGCTCAAGTTCGCCACCGGCCTGATGCGCGCGCGCTTCAGCCCTGTCGACGGCCAGCTCTACGTCGCCGGCCTCAAAGGCTGGCAGACCAACGGCGTCAAGGACGGTGCAATCCAACGCGTCCGCTACACCGGCAAGTCCGTGACGATGCAGGAAGCCCTCCACGTCTCCAAGAAGGGCATCACGATCCGCTTCACCGGCGCCCTCGACAAGAAGTCCGCCTCCGACCCCCAGAACTGGGCCATCGAGCAGTACAACTACCTCTGGTCGAGCGCCTACGGCTCCGACACCTACAAGGTGAGCAAGCCCGAGGAAAAGGGCACCGACCAGGTGGCCATCGAATCCGTGAAGGTGGCCGAAGACGGCAAGTCGGTCTTCCTCGAAGTCGCCGGCCTCAAGCCAGTCATGCAGATGCGCATCAAGATGAACGTGAAGGCCGTCGACGGCTCCCGCGTCCCGGACGACGTCGCCAACACGATTAACGTCGTCCCGGAGAAGGAAGGCGAAGACTACCGCTCTTTCGCCAAGTAACTGAGGCGAAATCCTCACGGCGAAAGGCCCGGTTCACGCCGGGCCTTTTTGTTGGGGGCTTGCCTGACGGCGGGAATGTCTCTCATTAAGGGTCGTCCCGCCGTCATGCTTTTCCGCCGACTCCTCTGCCTGCTCGCCGCGACCATCGCGACCGCCCTCTCCGCGCAGGACCTACCCGGACTCAAGGTGACGTTCACCTCTGCAGGGAAGACCGACGTCCGCTCCGACCGCCTGCTCGCCCTTTACGTCCCCGCCGGTCAAGCACCCACGCCCTTCCTCGCCGTGGGTCCGTTCGCCGTGAAGTGGGAAGGCGATCTCCAGTCGCCCTTGCGCGGCACGTTCAAGCTAAGCGCCGAATCCTCTGGGAAGTTCAAGCTCAGCCTCAACGGCCAGCCGCTCCTCGACGGACCTGGCATCAAGACCGTGCAGCTGAACAAAGGGGCCAACCGCATCGTCGCCGAAATCGCGAGCGCCGATAAGGGCGACACGTTCGTCCGCCTCAGCTGGGCTTCCAAAGACTTCCCGCTCGAACCTGTCCCGCCGACGATCCTAACGCACTCGGCCGACAAGGACCTCGACGTTGCCACGCAGCGTCGTGACGGCCGCCTACTCTTCGCACAGATGAACTGTGCCGCCTGCCACGCCGACCCCGCGCTCCTGCCCGCCAAGGGAACCGGCATGCCGGAACATGGCCAGATCGCCCCGCTGCTCTCCGAGCTCGGCACGAAATTCAAGGCGCCCTTCCTCGCCGACTGGATCCATGACCCGCACTCCATCCGCCCGCATTCGCTGATGCCCAAGGTCTTCGCCGCTGCTGGCGCCGAACAGAAGGCCGCTGACCTCGCCGCCATGCTCACGCAAGGCGCGACGCCGAAGGCTGGCGCGGTCGACCTGAAGCTCGCCCCGCAGGGCGGCGCGCTCTTCGCCAACCTCGGCTGCATCGCCTGCCACCAGCGCCCCGACGCCGAAGGCAAGGACGCGCATAACCGCGTACCGATGGGCCACATCGCCGATAAATGGCATCCTGCCGCGCTCGTAGAATACCTGCAGGATCCGGCCAAGCATTACCCGGCCACGCGCATGCCTCATTTCCGTCTGGAAGAAGAGGAAGCCACGCAACTGGCCGCCTACCTCATCGCCAATAGCCGCATGGTGAAGCGCAAGGCCCTTGCTGGCGACGCCACCCGCGGCGCCACCCTACTCGTCAGCGCGGGTTGCCTCAATTGCCACGCCGGCATGCCCGCCACGACCCAGCCAACTCTCGCGACCGTCCTCAAGTCCGCCGACAAAGGATGCCTGGCCCCCGATGACAAGGCCCGCGCCACGGCGCCTGACTTCGCCCTGACGGCCCCGCAGCGCGCCTCACTCAAGGCTTTCCTGGCCACCGACCTCGCTTCACTCAAGCTGGACACTCCGGCCGAATTCGCCGAACGCCAGATCAAGAACCTCAACTGCGTCGCCTGCCACGCGCGCGACGGCAACGTGAGCACTTGGACGAAGGTCGACGGCGAAGCGAAGAAGCTACGCGACGCATTGCCTCCCAAGGAACACGTCGAAGGCGAACCCGTACCGGACGCGCCGATTCCCTCGCTCACCTGGCTGGGTGAGAAACTCCGTCATGACTGGATGAGCAAGTTCATCGCCGGACAGATCGATTATAAGCCGCGCCCCTGGCTCATCGGCCAGATGCCTGCTTTCGCTCACTACGCCGACAATCTCGCGCTCGGACTTAACCATCAGCATGGCCTGCCGCAGACCGAAGCCGCTGAGCCAGCCGGCGACGCTGAGAAAATCGCCGACGGAGAGAAGCTGATCGGCGCCGACGGAGGCTTCAACTGCATCACCTGCCACGCCGTGGGCGAAAAAGAAGCCACCGCCGTCTTCGAAGCTCCGGCCATCAATTTCGCTCAGTCCGCCGAACGTCTGCGTAAAGGTTACTTCCATCGCTGGACCCTCGCCCCGACTCGCATCGATCCGGACACCAAGATGCCCAAGTATGCCGACCCCGAAGGCATGACCCAGCTTTCCGACCCCTACGAGGGCAAGGGCCCAGCCCAGTTCGAGGCCATCCGGGAGTATATTCGGACGGTTAAGTAGGCTGAATCAGGGCTAGGGCCAGGGACAGGGCTAAGGCTAGGTGATTTAACCTGATACCTAAATAACTGATAATTAGGTTATTAGGCATCTAGGACTAGCACTGTCCCTAGCCCTATCCCTGGCCCTAAGGCGCAGCCTTCATTACCGTTATTCAGTTAGGCCGTGCCTAGGAACATTCTCGACTCAACGGGCATCTCAATATGCTCACCCTTCACCCCCAGTCATATCTATGTCCCAACTCAATCGTCGCACGTTCATTAAGAACTCCGCCTTGGCTGCCGCCTTAGCGGGCCTCAGCGCTCAGACCTACGCCCAGTCCGCTGGCGCCAACGGTGACCTCCGCGTCGCCGTCGTCGGCTTCCGTAGCCGCGGTCAAGAGCACCTCAAGGAGCTCTCCAAGATCAAAGGCGTACGCATCGTCGCGCTTTGCGACGTCGACTCGACGGTCGTCGCCAAGGGCCTGAAGCAATTCCCTGGAGCCAAAGGCTACTCTGACATCCGAAAGATGCTCGAAGATAAGGACATCGACGCCGTTTCCATCGCTTCTCCTAACCACCAGCACTCGATTCAAGGCATCTGGTCCCTCCAGGCCGGCAAACACCTCTACGTCGAAAAGCCCCTCTCACATAATATCTTCGAAGGTCAGCAACTCGTCGCCGCTTCCAAGCATTTTGACAAACAGATCGTCCAGGCCGGCACCCAGAGCCGTTCGGGCGCAGGCATCATGGCCGCCGTCAAAGCCGTCCACGCCGGAGAATACGGCAAAGTGAAGCTCGCTCGCGCCATCTGCTACAAGCGCCGTAAGTCCATCGGTATCGCCAAGAAGAGCGAGATTCCTTCCGAAATCGATTATGACCTCTGGAACGGCCCGGCCGATATCCAGGAATCCATCCGCGGCCATGAGTCCGACAAGGTGAACGAAGCCGCTAACAACGGCCCGGTGCACTACGATTGGCACTGGTTCTGGAACTACGGCGGTGGCGACCTTTGCAACCAGGCGATCCACGAGATCGACATCGCCCGCTGGTTCCTCGGCACCCACGAAGTCGCCCCTGAGGTCGTCTCCGTCGGCGGTCGCTTCGGTTACACCGATTGCGCCGAGACCCCGAACACCTTCGTCTCCATCCACAACTACGCCGCAGCGCCCCTGATCACCGAAGTCTACGGCCTCCCCGTCGGCAAGATGAACGGACCGTCGAACAAGTTCGGCCAGTTCAAGGAAAGCAACTCCGGCGAGAAGACCGCCAAGTCTCCGGAAATCGGCATCATCGTCGAGTGCGAGAACGCCACCCTCGTCGTCCCTGACTACAACTCCTGCCAGGTCTACGACAAGGACGGCAAGTTCGTGAAGACCTACGGCAAGACCGTTGAAGCGGTTGACCTCACTGGCGGCGCCTCCGGCCACCACGCCAACTGGATCGAAGGCATCCGCAAGGGTTCCTCCGCCAACATCCACGCCCCGGTCCGCGAGTGCCACCTGTCCACCGCCCTCGTCCACTCCGCCAACATCTCCTACCGCGTCGGTGCAAAGAAGAGCGCCGGCGAGATCAAGGAAGCCATCAAGGCGAGCTCCGGTCTCTCCGAAGCCTTCGGTCGCATGGCCGAGCACCTCGGTCGTAACGGCGTGAACCTCGACGAAGCCAAGGCCACCCTCGGCGCCCCGCTCACCCAAGACACCAAGACCGAACTCTTCACCGGCGCCAACGCCGAGGCCGCCAACCGCGACCTCGTGGCCAAGCGCACCGGCCGCAAGGGCTTCGAGATCCCGACCACGTTCTAAGCTCCTCCGATCAAGCGGAGCGGTCGCAAGGCCGCTCCGCTTTTTCATCTCTAAACCAAATCACACACACCATGAAAAAGACCCCGCGCTTCCTGAGCCTCACGGCCGCCACCCTCCTCATCGTCGGCTGCGCCAGCGACGATAAGTCCACCGCCACCAAGGCCGCCCCGGGCGCGCCGAAGGCCAACCCCAACAAGGTCGAGCTCTTCAACCGCAAGGACCTCACGGGCTTCAAGAAGCTCGGTGGTGAAGCCGCCTACTCGGTCAGCCCCGAAGGTAACCTCGTCGGCACCTCCACCCTCAACACGCCGAATACCTTCCTCGCCACCGACAAGGACTACGCGAACTTCGTCCTGGAATACGATTTCAAGAACGACCCGCGCCTGAACTCCGGCGTGCAGATTCGCAGCCATGCCGAAGCCAAGGAGGTCAACTACAAGGGCGGCGACGGCAAGCCCGCCAAGGTCCCGGTCGGACGCGTCCACGGCTACCAGGCCGAGATCGACACCGATCCGAAGAACGTGAAGAAGCCCGACACCGAGGCGCGCATGTGGTCCGCCGGCCTTTACGAAGAAGGCCGACGCGGATGGATCTTCCCCGGCTTCGGCGGAGGTGACGCCCTCGCCTTCTCCAAGCAGGGTCGCGAGATCTCCAAGGTCGGCGAATGGAACCACGTGAAGGTCGAAGCCAACGGTAACCGCATCCGCACCTGGCTTAACGGCGTGCAGCGCGTCGACGTCCGCGATGACGGCTACAAGACCGGCTTCATCGCCTTCCAGGTCCACGGCATCGGTAAAGACGAAACCAAGGCCGGCACCACGGTCGAATGGCGCAACATCGCTCTCACGAAGATCTCGGATAATAGCCTGACCGACTCCGAGAAGGCCGATGGCTGGAAGCTCCTCTTCGACGGCCGTACCAGCAAGGGCTGGCGCTCCGCCAAGG
>JAPLTV010000026.1 GCA_026397955.1 Verrucomicrobiota bacterium
GGCGAAGGCCGCGCGACCTACCACGTCATCAAATGGAATTCGCCCGGCATGCTCGCCAAGCGCGAGGCCGCCAAGGCCGCGGCCAAGGCCGCGGCGAAATAAGGCAAATAAAAACGGGCTCCGCGGATGGTAGGTCCGCCCTTGCCGGTACCAACGTCTGTAACAATGCAGTTCCCTTTTTCTGATAAACATCACCGTGCTGGGTGATTGCTACCTCTCGGCGAGTTTCAGAGAGTTAATTCTATGAAATCCTTCGATGAAGAGTTCTGGCGCGGATACCGCGAGACTATGGACCGCTACGGCTTTCTTATCCCGACCGGCCGCGACGTTATTGTCGCTGTTCTGGTTATAACTATCGGCGCTGTCGTTATCGCTTCGCCCTTATTCGGCGTCCTCGACCGCTTCTTCGGTTTCGAGCCGGACCTCTCCCGGCTTGTGCTGCACCAGGCTCGCGCCGACGATGAGTTGCTCGTCGTCGAAGTGGGTAGCCTCGAGGCGTTCGTCTCGGGTGGCTGGGTGAAACTCGGTCGGGGGTCAGTGACCTTCCTGCCAGCGAACAGTGCCCGCTTTATTCGTCAACCCGCTGGCGAAACTGTCTACAAAGTCATCAAGTGGGATCCCGTTAGTATTAAGCCAAAAGATGAGGCGACCAAAGAAGCCGCCGCGAAATAAGCCAAAGAAAAAGGGCGTCCCGAGGGACGCCCTTCTGCTTGCTCCGAACAGGGGGCTTAGATGGCGGCAGGGCCGCGCTCGCCGGTGCGAATGCGGATGACGTCGGTGAGGCCGAGGACGAAGATCTTACCGTCACCAATCTTCCCCGTCTGGGCAGCCTTGGAAATCGTGGCGATAGCCTTCTCGACCTGCTCGTCAGCGACGGCAGCCTCGATCTTCACCTTGGGGAGGAAATCGACGGTGTATTCGGAACCGCGGTAGATCTCCGTGTGACCCTTCTGGCGGCCGAAGCCCTTGACTTCAGTTACGGTCATACCCTCGATGCCGATTTCGGCGAGAGCGTCCTTAACTTCTTCAAGTTTGAAGGGTTTGATGATGGCGACGACGAGCTTCATGGTGGTGTGTTTAGGTTGGGTTAGGCGTTCGGTTGAGCAAGTCCACTTATGCATCCCCCGTGCCAAGTGCCGGGAAAGGGGGGCTTGTCCTACGATTGGCTAATTTTGAGCAGCACATCCGACACGCCAGCCATTTTTTCAACAGATTTGAGTCCGGGTGCGAGTTCTACCCCACTATTCAGGTCAAAAAAGCCTGCTCCGGACCTAACCGCGGCGGCGATATTGTCCGGCCCCAGTCCACCGGCGAGAATCCAAAGGCTTTGCGGGTATTTCTGCAGGAGTTTCTGGAAGCGTGTCCAGTCCGAGACCTTACCGGTACCCCCAAAGGCATCCTTGGCGTGCGCATCGTGCACGAAGCCCTCGGCGAGGGGGATGAGGTCGGAGGGCCATTCGGCACCGTCGGCTAGCTTAGGAGCCAACCAGAGGTGTTTAGGACCCAGCTTGGCGGAGAGGGCCTTGGGGTCGCACTCCTGCTTGGCCGGGTCGAAGTGGGCCTGGACGATGGCGAAGCCTTCAGCGATGAGCGCAGCGGCTTCAGCGACGGAAGGGTTGACGGTCACGGCCACGCGCTGGGCCGCGGGAATCTCGCGGAGCAGGGCGGCTCGGGCGTCGGCGGGGACGAATCGAGGTGAGCCGCTCCAGCAGTTGATGCCAAGAAAATCAGCTCCTAGGGCGAGGGCCGTGGTGGCGTCGGCGGCGCGGGTAATCCCGCAGACCTTGATGCGCGCCGAGCCGATCATGTGAGGGCTTCGATCACCGCGTTGCGAATGGCGACTGCGGTCGGAGCGGAAGCGGTACCGGCCAGCGGGATGCCGGCCTTGCGCAACGCATCCGCGGTGGTGGCGCCGATCGCGATGGCTTTGGGTTGGCGCGCACCGGCGTCCGGTCGCAGTGAAGCGGCCTGGTGCAGGAAGGATTCCACCGCCGACGGGCTAGCGAAGACGATGATGTCGGCGCCGCGGCGGCGGAACTCGGCGGCCTCGGGCGATTCGGCGACCGACTTCTCTTCGGTGGCGTAGACCTTGATCACGTCGACGATCGCCATGGCGCCGTCCATGAGGAGTCGCGGCAGCTCAGGCGTGTTGAGATTACCGGTGACGACGAGGAGCTTCTGGTTCTCGACGTCGTGCTTGTTCATCAGCTCGCGACCGAGCGACAAGGCGTCGTTCTGCGTGGCGGTGAGGTCGGAGTCCAAGTGGTACTGGCGCAGGGCCTTCTCGGTCGCTGGTCCGAGGCACGCGAAGCGCACGCCACCGACGGAACGGATATCCGTGAAGCGTTCGAAGAAGCGGTCGAAGAATCCGCGCACGCCGTTGGCGCTGGTGAAGATGACCCAGTCGTATTCGCCCATGGCGTCGAGGACTTCGCTGAGGACGGTGTCGTCGGGCTCGAACTTGATCTCGAGCAGTGGGAGCTCAGAGACCGCCGCGCCGGCGTCGACGAGCGCGGTCTTCCAGTCGGCGCCGCGCCCTTCCGGACGGGTGAGGACAACGAGGCGATCGCGAAGGGGGAGTTTGCTCATATTCAGCGGGGCAGGATCTGGCGGAGGATATCGTCGGCCAAGGCGGAGGCCATGGCGAGGTCGGTGACGGGGAAGGCGAAATCGCGGCGACCGAAGTCGGCGCGGAAAAGGTGCACGCGGCTCGCGGCGTGGTGGCACGCGAATGCGGTGTGGCAGCCTTCGCCGAGCTTGGCGAGGAACAGGCGTTCGACGGTCACGGAATAGGTCGTGGCGGCACAGCCGGCGGCGACATAATGCGCGACTTCGGCGGAACGAGATTGGATGGCGACGGCGCCCTGACCGGCGGCGGGCACCATATCGGCAAGCGCGACAGGCTCGAACGAAAGGCCGGGCCATTCTTTGATGCCGAGACGGTTGAGTCCGGAGGCGGCGAGGTAGGACGCGTCGGCGTCACCGTTAGCCAATTTCTTCAAGCGGGTGTCGACGTTGCCGCGCAGTTCGGTCCACTGGGCTTGCGGGAAGGCGAGGGCGCCCTGAGCGCGGCGGCGGGGACTACCGGTGGCGATGAGCTTCGGGCTGGCGATCTCACTGCGGCGCACGAGCACGTCGCGCGCGTCCTGGCGCTGCAGGCAGACGGCGATGGCGAGACCGGCTGGCATCTCGGTCGGAAGATCTTTGGAACTATGAATCGCGAGGTCGGCTTCACCGCGCAGGAGGGCTTGCTCAAGTTCAGCGGTGAAGAGGCCTTTGCCTCCCTGCTTCTCGAGTGACCAGCTCGCTTGGCGGTCACCGGTGGTCGTCAGGATACGGATTTCCGTCGGACGCCCGAGCGCCGCTTGCAGGCGTGCGGCCGCGTCGTGCGTCTGCTGAAGAGCCAGCGGGCTGCCGCGAGTGACGATCACGATGGGTCCGGACATTGCGAAAAGGAGATCAGGCGTGACGGATGAGCCAGAGCACGCCCCAGGCGGCAGGAATGGCGAGGTTGCCGACGAGTAGGACGGTGGCGATAATGCGGAGGAGGTCCCAGCGACGGTTCAGCGTGGCTTGGACGGCGATCACCGCGCCGCAGAGAGCGACGGGGATGCCCATGCCGACTCCGAGCCAGACGACGCGGTCATAAGGGTCTTGGACGAGGCCGAGGAAGACCTCGCCGCCCCGGTAGGAAAGCAGAGTCGCCGCATAGAGGGCGCCGCCGGCGAGGACGAGGGAGAACGCCTGAACGACGCCATAGGCGCGGGAGTCGTCTTCGGTGAGTTCGTTCGGCACGCCGTCAGCAAAGACAGCCCCTGCCGGACTTCCAAGTTTCAAGTTTCCCGGGGCGGGAATAATCCACCCCGGGAGGCCGGATCAGTGACCGCCGAGGCCTTCGTGCTCCTTGATGTATTCCTGCTTCAGCCCCAGGGCTTCCGGAGCGTGCAGGACGAGCATCTTCATGCGCACGTCGGAGGGAATCGTTGAGGCCGTGGCCTTCGAGACCACGATCATCAGGATGATCGAGAGCGGCACGGCCCAGATGGCGGGCTGTTCGCAGAGGATGCGGGCGAGCGGGTGGGCGACCCAGAAGTCGGCCAGCGCCTGCACGGCGTAGACATCGGACAGCGTGGTGAGGGTGATCGCGCCGAGGGCCATGAGGCCGCCGACGAGCATGCCCGTGGCCGCGCCGCGCATGGTCATGCCGCGCCACCAGACGCTCATGAAGAGCAGCGGGAAGTAGCTGGCCGCCGCGATGGCGAAGGCCTGGCCGACGAGGTAGTTGATGTTCAGTTTCTCGACCTGCGTGCCGAGGCCGACGGAGACGACGCCGATGATGACGGCGGCCCACTTGAAGGCCTTGAGGCGCTGCTCCGGGGACGATTCCGGCTTCAGCATGCGGCCGTAGATGTCGTGCGCCAGGGCGCTGGACATGGAGACGAGCAGGCCGGAGAAGGTGGACATGAACGCGGCGAAGGCGCCGGCGCAGGTGATGCCCGAGAGGACGGAGCCGAGGAGCGGGTGGTCGCGGCCGGCGAGCAGCGTGGGCAGCTCGAGCACGACCTTGTCGGTACCCTTGGAGCCGATGGCCTCGTAGAGTTCCGGCATGAGCGAACGTCCGATGACGCCGTAGACGGGCGGGAAGACGTAGAAGACGCCGATGAGGATCATCACCCACATGGTGGTGCGCTTGGCGGCGACGCCGTCCGGGTTGGTGTAGAAGCGGACGAGGATGTGCGGCAGGCCGGCGGTACCGCAGACGAGTGCGATGATGAGCGAGTAGGTGTAGAGGAGGGAGTAGGGCTTCTTGTTCGCTTCAAGCGCGGCCTTTTCTTCCGGGGTCTTGGCGGCCTTGATGGCGGTGTCGACGGCCTTGGTGGTCAGGCTGCCGAACGGCGCGATCCACTGCTCGTCCTTCGGCGCCTTGGCCGTGAGGGCCTTGCGCTCGATACCCGCGGGGGCGGCGGCGACGGTTTCCTGGGCGGTCTTGTTGGCTTCGAGGTGCTGCTGATAGTGGCCGACGATCGAGGCCAGCACGAAAATCGGTACGGTGATGGCGAAGACCTTGAGCCAATACTGGAAGGCTTGGACGAGCGTGATGCCCTTCATGCCGCCGAGCGACACGTTGAGGGTGATGACCGCGCCGACGACGATGACACCGACGGAGTAGTGCAGGCCGGGGAAGATGTAGGCGAGCGTGGTGCCGGCGCCCTTCATCTGGGGCATAGTGTAGAAGAAGCCGATGAAGAGCACGAAGCAGACGGCGATCTTGCGGAACACCGGCGAGTCATAGCGGCCTTCGGCGAAGTCCGGGATGGTGTAGGCGCCGAAGCGACGCAACGGGCCGGCGATGAAGAGCAGCAGGAAGAGGTAGCCGCACGCGTAGCACACGGGGTACCAGAGCGCGTCGTAGCCGTTGAGCATCACCATGCCCGCGACGCCCATGAAGGAGGCGGCGGAGAGGTATTCGCCCGAGATGGCGGAAGCGTTCCAGCCTACGGAGACCGAGCGGCCCGCGACGAAGAAGTCGCCGGCGCTCTTGGACTTACCGGCGGTCCAGAAGCCCATGCCGACGGTGATGACGACGGTGACGAGGGAGCAGATGGCGATCCAGGGATCGATGCCGGCGGCGGCGAGGAGGGCGTTCATATTACTTGGTCAGGCCGTCCAGGGCGGCTTTGGCTTCGGCGTCCTCGAGCGCGATGGAGCGCTTGATGAAGACATAGGAGATGATCCACACGAAGGGGAAGAAGAGCACGCCGAGGATCAACCACGTGAGCGTGAAGCCGAACACGCGCTGGGCCATGAACTCCGGCTGGAAGTAGTTCAGCAAGGGCAGGGCGACGAGTGCGACCACGAAGCACAGCGCGCAGGCTATGGAGAGCTTCAGCTGGTCGCGCATCAGGCGCGCCAGGAATGCATCCGTATGGATGGAATCAGGGGTGGAGGGGGACTCGCTCATGGGGGTGGGCAGTAGTCCGTGCAATTATCCGCGGACTGCAAACCCGATGATTTCCCCTTGCCATCCATTTTTGCAACTATATTGCAATAAGGAAACCCCACCGATGAGCCCCTTCCACACCGCCTTTCTCCTCGCCGCCGCCACGCTCACCGTCTCCGCGCAAGAGCCCGCCCCGCAGAAGCTCAAGCCTGTCGTAATTAAGGGCTCGGCTATCGGCGGCGAAATCACCGCGGTCACGCCTTCCCTGCGACTCAGCGGCGCCGGACTGGAGGCGCTTTCGGTATCCACCCTCGGCGACGTGCTCGCGGACATCCCCGGCGTGGCCTCGAGTTACTTCGGTCCTAACTCGGGCCGACCAGTGATTCGCGGACTCGAAGGCGATCGCCTGAAGATCGCGCAGAACGGCACGAGCAGCCTCGATGCCTCCAGCGCCAGTCCCGATCACGCGGTGAGCGTCGATCCGCTGACGATCCGCGAGGTGCAGGTGCTCCGCGGCCCGGCAGCCTTGCTCTATAGCTCCAGCATCCTGGGCGGCGCGGTGAACGTGATCGATAACCGCATCCCAGTCGAACGACTGCCCTGTGCGTTCACGCTCTTCAGTCGCGCAGGTTCGGCCGACGGACTCCGTTCGCTCTCGGCCCTAGCCGAAGGCAGCGCAGGCGACTTCGCCTTCCATCTCGACGGCTTCACGAAGTCGACGACCGATCTCTCCACGCCGATTGGCCGCATCGCCGATACGGCCAGCGACAGCCAGGGCGCGGGCTTCGGCGTCTCGCGCATCGGCCCGTCTGGTTATATCGGGCTTTCCTACTCGGGCCTCGACTCGACCTATGGCGTCACCGAGCCGGGCATCGAGATCGGCCTGCGTCAACGCCGCTGGGATCTCGCGGGCTCAGTCAACTCGCCGGCCGCGGCGTTGAAGTCCGTCAGCTATAAGCTCGGCGTCTCCGACTACGCACACTCCGAGTTCGATGGCGGCGTCGCGGGCAGCACTTTCACCAATCAGGGCTGGGATGCACGCGTCGACTTCGAACTGACGAAGATCGGCGCCCTTGAAGGCGTCGTGGGCGTGCAGTCCGGCCGCTTCGATTTCGCGGTGACCGGCGACGAAGCCTTCCTGCCGAACACTCGTAACGCCAACGACGCGCTCTTCGGCTCCTTCGCCCAATCGCTCTCGACTGACTCCCGTCTCCGTTATGGTTTCCGCGTCGAGTCCGCCAAGGTCTCCGCCGACGCCTGGACGCATGAAGGCCTCGTAAGCAATTACGCCGCAGCTTCCGCTTCGTTCACACCGGCGAGCCTGGCGCTGGCTTGGGTTAAAGACCTGAACGCCCAGTGGTCGACCACGCTCAGCCTGACCCGCACCGAACGCGCCCCTAATTTCCAGGAGCTCTTCGCCGATGGTCCACATTTGGGCACCGACGCCTACGAGGTCGGCGATCGCACGCTGGGCAAGGAGAAGGGCGTCGGCCTTGAGCTTGAGCTCGCCAAAACGCGCGGCACAATTTCGGGCAGCTTCTCGGTCTACTACAACCGTTTCAGTTCCTTCATCAGCCAGCAGGCGAACGGCTTTGGGCCTAATCTGACCGGGCGCGCCACACCGGGCCCGAATTACTCCTCCGGCGTCGACCAGCTCGCACGCTATGACTTCGTCTCCGTACCAGCGGACTTCTATGGCGCCGAGGCGAAGGTGAACTTCCAGCTGCAGGACGAGGCGACCTCTAAGTACGGGCTCGAGTTCTTCGGCGACAGCGTCCGCGCCTCGAACCGCGACACCTCCGAAGCGCTCCCGCGCATCTCGCCCGGCCGCGTCGGCGCCGCCTTGCACGGTTTGCAGTCGGGCTGGTCTTGGCGCCTCGACGCCACGTATCACCTCGCGCAGAACCGCCTCGCGATGGATGAGACCCCGACCGCGGGTTACACGATGGTCGGCGCCAGTTTCGGCCGCGACTTCCAGGTCGCCGGCGCCGCCGCCCGCTTCACGCTCCGTCTTACAAACCTCTTCGACGTCGAAGCCCGTAACGCCTCCTCCTTCATCAAGGATGCCTTGCCGTTACCGGGTCGTGGACTAGAAGCAGGTCTGAAGCTGAGCTTCTGATTTTTTGGCCGCCGTCCTATCCATCGCCTCGCAAGACCGCCTCTGCGCCTGGGCTACCGCCCTCGGCGCGGTGACGATTTTGGTCTGCGTGCTGGGCGAACTGGCCGGCCCGGTTCGGCTACCCGCCGAACACGATCATGACCATGGCGCTGGAGCGCCGGTCCAGTATTTCACTCCGCCGGCCAAGCCCGCGAGCCCCTCGCTGGTAATGGACGAATCGTCGCCGCAGGTTCCGAAGGCCTCGCTGGAAGTCGTCGCCGCCGTCGCACCAATAGCTGCCGTGCCGGTGACCGCCATGCCTGCCTTGGTCCCGGTCTCCGCCTTGCTTCCTGTTAAATCCGCCGCGGCGCCTCGTACCGCTCTCTCCGCGCCTCCTTCTGCTGAACGTTTCGTGTCGGACATGCCCGGCGAATTCCCGGATCCGCCTTATCCACGCTGGGCCCGCCAGCAGGGCGTCCAGGGTAGGCTGCTCGTTCTCGTCGACGTCGCCGCCTCCGGCGCACCCTCGTCCGTTGCGATCCGCGAATCCAGCGGTCATCCGTCGCTCGACCAGCATGCCATCGACTGGCTGCGTCAACAGTGGACGTGGGCGCCCGGAGTCCCCCGCCGCTTCCTCGTGCCGCTCATCTTCGAACTTAAATAACCCCCTCCATGTCCCTCCCCCTCGCCAACACCGCGGTCGACCTCTTCCTGCAAGGCGGACCGATCATGTATCCGCTGCTCATCGCCGCCTTGATCGCCATCGCGGTCGTAGGCGAGCGCCTCGTGTGGTGGTTCCGCACCGCTGGTCGCCGTGATCCCGCCGCCGTCGCCGCCGCCCTCAAGGCCGCCGAAGCGGGCGACTGGTCCGCCGCCGAGCAGGCCGTCGCGAAGTCCGAAGATCCCGTCGCCCGCGTGCTCCGTGCCGGGCTTGCCCACCGCGCGGGCTCGTTCGAGGGCGCCGTCCAAGTGGCATCCGCCGCCGAGCTGCGCGAAGCGGCCCGCTTCATCACCGTGCTCGACACGCTCGTGACGCTCGCCCCGCTGCTCGGCCTGCTGGGAACGGTCACCGGCATCATGGGCTCATTCACTTCGATCGGCTCGGATGAGCTCGCCGTCACGAAGGTCACCGGCGGCATCGGCGAGGCGCTCATCGCGACCGCCGCGGGCCTGGGTATCGCCATCGTGACGCTCGTCCCGCTGAACCTGCTGTCGAGCCGCCTGAGCGGCCTGCAGGCCGACCTCGAGGCCGCCGCGACGACCCTGCAGGTTGCCATCCAGAAGGGGAGGGTCTCGTGAAGATTCCGTCCCCGTTGCCGCACCGGCGACCCCGGCTGGAGATCATCCCGCTAATCGACATCATGTTCTTCCTGCTGGCGGCCTTCATGCTCGTCAGCGTGACGCTCCATAAGAATCACTGCATGCCGGTGAACCTCGAAGGCGCCGCCACCGGTCATTCCGAACTTAAGACTGATGCGGTCACAATCTCGGTCGACCGCGCCGGCCAGGTGTTCGTCGACCGGCAGGCCGCCACCTTGCCCGACCTCCGTCAGACGTTGCTCACCCGCGTCAAGGCCAACGCCGGGGTGGCGGTCTACATCGCCGGCGACGCGGACACCCCGCACGGCCGCATGATCGACGTCCTTGATTTCGTCCGCAGCGCCGGCGTCCAGAAAGTCGCCTTCACCGTCAAGGCCGCCGCCCGATGAGTTCCCGCTGGCCGCTCGTCCTCGCCACCCTTTGCGTGGCGCTTTCGGTCTTCTGCGCTTCGCAGTGGGTCCGCGAATCCGAGCTCCGGGCCGAACTCCTGTCCGCCCGCGTGGCCGAACGGGAACTACGCGAGCAATCGGCGGAAGCCCGTCGCCTCGGCGAGACCTACGCCGCGGAGATCCGCCGCCTCGACGGTCGCGTCGGTGAGCTGAAGCGCACCGAAGAAGCCGTGCGCAAGGAACTGTCCGTCGCCGCCGCCGCGCTGGCCTCGGCCCGGCAGGCCGCCGCGGAACTCGCGCCGCTCCGCGCCGCCGTCGCCCGGCAGAACGAATCGCTCCGCCGTCAGAACGCCGTGGTCGCGAAGCAGAACGACGCCATCCGCGCCCAGAACGAGAACCTGCGCAAGCTCGTCGAGGAACGTGACGCCGTCGTGCGCCTGCTCAACGAACGCACCGAGCTATTGAACAAGCTCGGCGCCGAGCGCGCGGGCAAGTAGGCTTGCCAACAGGGGGGGCGTCGATTGGCTGACGCCATGAAAGCCGCCCCTGCCTTCCTGATGGCCTGCGCTTCGGTCCGCTTGTTCGCCGACGCCGTCCCGCCCGCCGAGAAGATCCTGCCCGCCGTCGTCATCAAGGGCCGGCAGGACAGCCTGCTGGGCGTGGCCGACTCAGCCACGATGGGCGTCACCGGGGCCTTGCAGCTGGCTGAACGTCCAATCCTGCGCGCGGGTGAGTTGCTGGAGACCGTCCCGGGGCTGATCATCACGCAGCACGCGGGCGGCGGTAAGGCTAACCAGTATTTCCTCCGCGGGTTCAATCTAGACCACGGAACCGACTTCGCGACATTCCTTGATGGAGTGCCGCTCAACATGCCTTCGCATGGCCATGGCCAAGGTTATGCGGACATGAACGTGATCATCCCCGAGTTGGTGGAGCGCGTGAACTACCAGAAAGGCCCCTACTTCGCGCAGACCGGCGACTTCGGTACCGCCGGCGCCGCCTACCTGGACTTCTACAAGACCTTGCCGAACGCCTTGCTCGTGATGGAGGCCGGTTCTTATGGCTACGGCCGGGTCGTCTTCGCCGACTCCGCCAAACTGACCGGAGGCAACCTCCTTTATGGCGTCCAGGTCGCGCACTCCGATGGCCCATGGCTGATGCCCGATGACTATGACAGGTTCAACGGTCAGCTCACGTGGTCGCGTGGCGACGCCAAAGAAGGCAGTAGCATCACCCTCCGCGCCTATCAGGGCGGATGGAACTCCAGCGACCAGATTCCATCTTCCCTCGTCGCCGCGGGGACGCTTTCGCCTTACGGCAACATGGGCACGACCAACGGAGGCGACTCCCGCTACCTCTCGCTGTCCGCCGAATGGCACCGCAAGGACAAGGCCGTCGAGGATAAGCTCCAGGTCTACGCCTTCCGCTACGACCTCGACCTCTTTTCCAACTTCACCTACTACCTGAACGACCCCGTCAACGGCGACCAGTTCGAGCAGGCCGACCGGCGTTTCGGCGCCGGTCTCAACGCCAGCCGGACCTATTTCGGTTCTCTCTCGAGCCTTTCCTCCGAGACGACCATCGGTCTGCAGCTCCGCAACGACTGGGTCGACAACGGCCTCTACGACACGGTCGCCCGCGTCCGCACCGCCACCACCGCGCAACATGATCTCAGCGTCGGAGAGGCGGGCCTGTTCGCCGAGAATCATCTCCAGTGGACCCCGACCTTCCGCACGGTCCTCGGCGGGCGAGTCGACGTGCAGCATGCCGATGTCACCGCGCTCACCGCCGCGGATAGCGGCCGGGCGAACTCCTCCGTCTTCAGCCCCAAGCTCAGCCTCGTCTGGGGTCCGTATGCCCGGACCGAATACTTCGTCCAGGCCGGTTATGGTTTCCATAGCAACGACGCGCGAGGCACGACGCTGACCTCCGTTGGCGCCACGCCGCTCCGCGGGCTGATGCCGGCGCGCGGCTGCGAGGTGGGTATCCGTACCCTCGCCATCGCCGACCTCCAGAGCACCCTTTCGGTCTGGTATCTGCGTAATGGTTCCGAGCTGGTGCTGGCCGGCGATACCGGCGAACTTGAGCCTTCCGACTCCAGCGAGCGCTACGGCGTCGAATGGGCCAATTACTACGCGCCTAACCAGTGGCTCACCTTCGACCTGGACCTCGCGGCCTCGCAGGCGCTGTTCTCGTCGCCCGACGGCGACGGCGGGCGCGCCGTCCCTGAGTCGATCAATACCGTCGTCTCCGTGGGCGTCACGGTGAAGGCTGGCTCCGGCTGGAGCGGCTCGCTGCGTCTGCGCTACTTCGGGCCGCGCGACCTGATCTCGACCGGCGACGTCCGTTCCGGTTCGACGACGATCCTGAACGCCGCCGTCCGTTACCAGATCGACGTCCGCTGGCAGGCGACGCTCGAGGTGCTGAACCTGCTGGACAGCGCCGACCAGGACATCGCCTATCTCTATGAGTCGCAAGTGGGCCCCGCCGCCGCGCCTTCGACCCAGGTGCATTTCCATCCCGTCGAGCCGCGCCAGGTGCGGCTTTCCGTGACCGGCCGTTTCTGATCTCTAATTTCCGGTATTAGGAAGTTGCGGACTTAGCTACCCCACGTTTTTGCGGATTGCCCGCTCCCGCGCGGGTTCGTTGATTACCGACCGTGCGGAACTTCCTCCGAGTCACGTGTGCCTGGGCGGCCTTGGTCGCCTGGTTGGCCGCGTCCGGGGTCTCCGCCGACCTGCTGCAGGTCTTCGCCTATGCCAACATGGCCGCGGCCAACGCCAAGACCATGACCGCCTCCGCAGCCGTGGCCAAGGCGATGGAAGATGCGCCCTGCGCCATGTGCAAAGTCGCGGCCTCCGCCCGTCAGGCCGCCGAGCAGGCGCCCTTAGGCAAGCAGGAAGCCGCCAAATCCAAGGTGAAGCCCGACGGTGCCGTCTGGTCCGTCCGCCTGCCTGCCCGCGACCTAGGTCGCGCGGAATCTTTTCGTGAGGTCACCGTCTCGGTCTTCTGTCCGGAGCTGATCTGCGAAGTGCCGGTGCCTCCGCCCAAAGCCGCGGCCTGAGTCGGTTGCCGGACATCAGGTCCGGCCGTGGCTTCGCTTCATCGCAAAGTCGCGCCCATGCGGGCGCGCATCCCGTCCCACCCGAACCCGTCCAGCCACGCGGGGGAGGGTGGGGCACCCAAATCCTTATCCATAAAAACTAACCATCTCATGAAAACTTCCCTCCCTCGTTCCTTCCTCCTCGCCGCGCTCACGCTCGGCGTCCCCGCCTTCGCCGCCGATCCGCTCGCGAAGGCCGCTCCGGCCGCGCCGACCACCGTTTCTCCGGTGATCGTCACGGCTTCGCCGATCATCGACGGCAACTCCGTCGATCGCTTCGGCAGCTACGCCACCGCCGTCTCGTCCGAGCAGGTCCGTGACCTGAACGCCGTCGACCTCGCGTCGGCGCTTCGTCTGACGCCGGGCGTCAGCATCTCCCGCTTCAATCCGGTCGGCTCCTTCGGCGACATCGAAGGCGGCGCGGTGTTCGTCCGCGGCATGGGCAGCAGCCGTCCGGGTTCCGAGATCAAGACCTATGTGGACGGCATCCCGTTCTATATGGCGACGTGGAACCACCCGCTGCTCGACCTCCTGCCGATCAACGGCATGGGCCGCATCGACGTGCTCAAGGGCCCGCAGCCGCAGGAATTCGGCAACACCTTCGCGGCGATCAACCTCACCCCTAAGTCCGCCGGCAAGGCCGACGGCGTCACGGGCGACTTCCAGGTCGCGGGCGGCAGCTTCAACACCTGGGTCGAGCAGCTCGACATCGCGGGCCGCCAAGGCCCGGTCGATTATTCGTTCGCCCAAGGTTACGCCAACTCCGACGGCCACCGCGCCTCGGCCGACGGGCGTCTGAACAACTTCATGGGCCATGTCGGCTACCAGCTCGACGAGCATTGGTCGGTCGGCGTGCTCGCCCTCACGGCGAAGAATTCCGCGAGCG
The DNA here is from genome assembly GCA_026397955.1 of Verrucomicrobiota bacterium. Classification (GTDB taxonomy): domain Bacteria; phylum Verrucomicrobiota; class Verrucomicrobiia; order Opitutales; family UBA953; genus UBA953. Next base: position 13,738 of record JAPLTV010000026.1, read on the forward strand.
ATCCCGGCCATGCGGTCACCTTGGCTAACCGGGGCAACCAGTACGACACCAGCGGCACCCTCGCCACGGTGACCTTGGCCCACGAGTTCGAAGGCCTGAAGGGATCCCTGAAGGTCTACGACAATCACGGCGAAGGCGCCCAGCATCCCGGCATCACGTCGCGCTTCGAGATGTCCGGCGTGCGTCTCCGCGAAGAAGCCAAGGTCTGGCAGGGCGGCATCGTCTCGCTCGGCCTCGACGTCGATCGCCTCAGCGGTTCATCGGCGGACCTGGGTTTCGATTCCGGCGACTTCACCCTGACTTCGCCCTATCTCGGCGTGAGCCAGTTGGTGGTGCTCGGCGGTGGCTGGACCCTCACGCCCTCGGCCGGTGTCCGCACCTATCATCATAATCAGTATGGCGATGAGACCGCTCCCCACGCCGGTGCGGTGCTGTCCAACGGAAAGGATCTCTCGTTCCGCGCCAACGCGTCGAAGGGCGTGAACTTCCCCGGCATCGACGCGAAGATCCTTCCTGCCTTCATCCCGGCCATCGCGGGCACGTTCCAGAACCTCTCCCCGGAGAAGATGGACCACCGCGAGATCGGCGCGACCTGGAAGCCCGGCAAGGCCACGACGGTCGACGTCTCGCTCTTCCGGGACACGGTCTCGAACCGTTATGTCTTCGCGTTTCCTCCGGCGGTGGCGGCTCCGACCTGGACGAACCTCGGCAGCTATGACCTTGATGGCGCCGAGCTCAGCGTGCAGCACCGTCTCTCGGGCGGGTTCACCCTCTTCGGCGGCTACTCGTACCTGAATCCCTCGAAGGACGGCCTGCCTTACATGCCGGCCCACAGCTTCGCCTTCGGCGCGAACTGGCAGTCCGATGGCTGGAGCGTCAACCTGGACGCTCAGGTGCAGAGCGGCATGATGGTGCTCAGCCAAGGACGTGCCAATGGCGCGGCCAATACGGACACCGTGGACGGCTTCACCGTGGCTAACCTGCGCGTCGCCCGGCAGCTGCCTTGGCTCGGCCAGCGCGGCGAGGTGTTCGTCTCGGTCGAGAACCTATTCGACAAGGACTACTCCTTCCGTCCAGGTTATCCGATGGCCGGCCGCTCGTTCCAGGTCGGCGTGCACGCCAGTTTCTGAGCGTTCCCCCGATGCCCCGCTTCGGCTTCGCCCATCTCCTGTTCGCCGCTCTAGCCTTGTTGGCCTGCGTGGGCGGCGGGGATGCGCCGGCGGAGCAGGGGGTCCGGGTCTTCCTCTCCGGTGTCTTCGATCGCCCTGATTCCCGCCTGCTCGTACCGTCCGTCGCCTTCGCCGGCGACTACGCGGTGGCCGGCTGGCTCCAGGACGGTCGCGGAGGCCGGACGCTGCTGAAGCGCTCGGCCGACGGTTGGGAGTTCGTGGTCTGCGGCGGCGAAGAGCTACGCACGGCGGCCGGACTCCGCGAGGCCGGTCTGCCGTTCGCTTTGGTCGAACCGATGGCGCAGGCCGTCCAGGCTTCCGAGGCTTCGCTACCGGCGCACCAGCGGGCGACGCTCGGCGACTTCAAGGGGCTGATGAAGATGGACGGCGCGGGGCACTCCCCGCCGAAGAGATAGACGCCCGACGCCCCTGTCACGAAGCCCCGTTCAGCGGGGCTTCTTTTTGCCCGCGAAGTAACCGGGCACGAAAAAGGGCCGACTTGCGTCGGCCCTTCGTTTTCCAGTTTCCCGGCGACCCTTACTTGGTCGTGTACTCGGCCTGAGCACCGCGGATGTTGCGCTTCTGGACCCAGGGCATGAGGGCGCGGAGACGCTGGCCGGTCTTTTCGATCGGGTGGTTCTCGCCCTTCTTGAGGAGCTTGTTGTAGTTCTTGAGGCCGCCCTTGTATTCCTTGACCCACTGGGCGGTGAACTTGCCGGACTGGATTTCCTTGAGAATCTCGCGCATGGCCTTGCGGGACGAGCTGTTGATCACGCGGGGACCGCGGGTGATGTCGCCATACTTGGCGGTCTCGGAGATCGAGAAGCGCATGCCGGAGATACCGGACTCGACCATGAGGTCGACGATGAGCTTCAGCTCGTGGAGGCACTCGAAGTAGGCCATCTCGGGCTGGTAGCCAGCTTCGACGAGGGTTTCGTAACCCACCTTGACGAGCTCAGAGGCACCACCACACAGGACAGCCTGTTCGCCGAAGAGGTCGGTTTCAGCTTCTTCCTTAAAGGAGGTCTTGATGACGCCGGCGCGGGTGCCGCCGATGCCCTTGGCCCAGGCGAGGGCGGTCTTGGTTGCCTTGCCCGAGATGTCCTGCTGGACGGCGATGAGGGCGGGGACGCCCTTGCCTTCGACGTACTGGGCGCGGACGACGTGGCCGGGGCCCTTGGGGGCGACCATGGCGATGTCGACGTTCTTGCCGGGCTTGATCAGCTTGTAGTGGATCGAGAGGCCGTGGATGAAGAGGACGGTCTTGCCACCCTTGCCGAGGTTAGGAGCGATGTCCTTCTCCCAGACGGAAGCCTGCTTCATGTCGGGGATGCCCACGAGCATGACGTCGGCGCGACGGACGGCTTCGGCGGTCTCATAGACCTTGAAGCCCTTCTTCTTCGCGGCGGCGGCGGACTTGGAACCCTTGTACAGGCCCACGATGACGTTCAGTCCGCTGTCGCGGAGGTTCATCGCGTGGGAATGTCCCTGGGAACCGAAGCCGAGGACGGCGAGGGTCTTGTTCTTCAGGAAGCCGAGATCGGCGTCCTTGTCGGTGTACACTTTGGCAGGCATGGTTTTGGTGGAAAAGGGATTACTTGGAGGCCTTCTTGAGGCCGCGGGTAAGGGCGACGGCGCCAGTGCGGGCGGTTTCGATGATACCGAAATGTTCGATCAGATCGAGGAAGGCGGAAATCTTGGTCACGTTACCGGTGAACTCGATGAGCAGGGAGTCGTGGGCGACGTCGACGACCTTGGCGCGGAAGAGGCCGGCAATCTCGAGGATCTCGGTGCGGGTCTTCTTGTCGGACTTCACCTTGACGAGGATGAGTTCGCGGGCGACGTGGTCGACTTCCTCGCGGGAGAAATCGTTCACGGTGATGACATTGATCAGCTTATCGAGGGCCTTGACGCAGCGGTCGAGGGCGGCGTCGTCGGCGACGACGGTCGCGGTGATGCGCGAATAGGCCGGGTCGTGGGTCGGTCCGACGTTAAGGGTCTCGATGTTGAAACCGCGGCCGGAGAGCATGCCGGCGACGCGAGCCAGGACGCCGAACTTGTTTTCGACGAGGGCGGAGAGCGTGTGCTTCTTCTTAGGGGGCGTCATGGCGGCTTGAGAGTTTGGTGGAAGGGGTGGACGGAGAGGGACTCGAACCCACGACATTCTGCGTGTAAAGCAGACGCTCTAACCAACTGAGCTATCCATCCAGAGGAAGGGTTGGTATAGGGAAGCCCCCCGCCTTTTGTCCACTATGAAAACCGCCCCGCGGGCTTGCCCCGGCCCCGTTAGCCCCGCAATCTGCGGGCAAATGGACCCTGTCCGCCGTCAACGCATCCTGGAAACGCTCCAGTCCCTCGCCCAGCCGGGCCTCGCCAAAGAGGGTCTTTTGGAGTGCATGCGGGTACTCGATGCAGAAGTGGCCGCCCCGGAATCGGGTCTGCCGGGCGACCTCGATCACTACCTCCGCCGCCGCTCTTATGAAAAGGCGCTGGTCTTCCTTCAAGGCGGCACGCCGGGTGCGGGGACCTGTGGACGCGGCGCATGAGCGGTAGCCCTTTCGATAAGCTGGACGGTCAGGAGCTGCCGCCCGGGCCGCCCCCGAAGCCGATCGTGCCCGTCGCCAAGGCGAAGCCGAAGCTGGGCAAGGTCATCCTGCAATATGAACGCGCCGGCCGCGGCGGTAAGGAAGTGACCATCCTCAAGGGGCTCTGGATTGAGTCGCAGGAGATGCGCATGCGCGAGGCGTTGCTCAAGGAACTCAAGCGTGCCCTCGGTACCGGTGGCGCCCTCGAGGCCCGCGAGATCGTCCTGCAAGGCGACCGTCGCGACACGGCGAAGGCTTGGCTGCTGAAGGAAGGATTCACGACCAATCTCTGATTCGCAAAACCACTCGCCTCCGGCCCGTGCGTCGGTAGGGTAGGGCCGTGTCCGACCTGCAGCCCAGTCTCATCCGCCTTGACGGCGACTTCGCGCCCCTGCGCCGCGTCGTCGAGTTGCTGCGTGATGCGGGCGGTCGCCCCTTCCTTGTTGGTGGCTGCGTGCGCGATGCGCTCATGGAGGTTCCGGTGCTCGACTTCGACATCGAGGTCTATGGCCTCGGCACACGGCAGGTCGAAGCCGCTCTGCGCAAGGAATTCGGGATCATCACGGTCGGCGCCGCCTTCGGCGTGACGAAGCTCAAGGACTTCCCGATCGATGTCTCGGTGCCCCGCCGCGAGAACCGTACGGGCGCCAAGCACACGGATTTCGACGTGCAGGCCGACCCGACGATGACGCCGAAGGACGCCGCGGAACGCCGCGACTTCACGCTCAACGCCATCATGTGGGACCCGTTCACGGGCGAGATCCTCGACCCGTGGGGCGGTGTCGCCGATTTAAAGGCCAAGCGTCTTCGCCACGTTTCGGGTAAGTTCGCCGAAGACCCGCTCCGCGTCCTCCGCGCGATGCAGTTCGCCGCGCGCTTCGAATTCTCGGTCGCGCCGGAGACGGTCGCGCTCTGCGCCTCGCTCTCCCAGTCCGATCTCCCGCCGGAACGTCTGATGGAAGAGTGGACGAAGCTTATCCTCCGCGGACGTAAGCCCTCGGTGGGCCTGGCTTTTCTGAAGGATTGCGGCTGGACGAAGTTCTATCCGGAGCTGCACGCCATGATCGGCGTCCCGCAGGATCCGGAATGGCATCCCGAGGGAGATGTTTGGAATCACACCCTCGAGTGTCTGGACGCCTACGCCAAGGAGCGCCTCGGCGACCGCGACGAAGACCTGATCATCGGCCTTTCCGTACTTCTGCACGATATCGGCAAGGCGACCACGACGAAGAAAGAAGATAAGGATAATCGCTGGCACGCCTACGGTCACGAAGAGGAGAGCTTCAACCTCGCCCCGCGTTTCCTCGCCCAGATCACGAACGAGAAGAAGCTCATCGACTCCGTCCTGCCGCTCGTGCGCTGGCATGGTCAGCCGTATTACCTGCACAAGGCCGGCGCCGGTGATGCCGCTGTCCGCCGTCTCGCCAACAAGGTCGTCCGCATCGACCGCCTCTGCCGCGTGGACCTCGCTGATCGGCGCGGACGCGGCACCGCGAGCATGCATGGTCCGTCCCCGCATGGCGAATGGCTCGCCGAACGCGCCGCCGCCTTGCAGGTCGCCTCGACCGCGCCCAAGAAGATCGTCCTCGGCCGTCACCTCATCGCCATGGGCCATAAGCCCGCCGGCTGGTTCTCCCAGGTCCTCGATGAGGCCTTCGAAGCCCAGCTGGACGGCGTCTTCGGCGACGAAGCCGGCGGCCTCGCCTGGCTCACGGAACGCATGGCCAAGGGCGTTGTCTAATATTCTTACCATGTCGCAACCCACCGCCGGTGTCCCGGAACTCCTCGTCGGTCAGCCCGACTGGCATGCCGTGCTGGTCAAAGTGCTGGCCAACTTCCAGTGCGTCACGGGCACGATTCATCGCACCAATCCGTCCACGGGGCTGCTCATGCTGCTCACCCAGCACGGCATCCCGCCGCACGTTCTCCCGATGCTATTGCCGAAGATCGACAACATCCCGTTCGGCAAGGGCATCGCCGGTTGTGCCGCCCAGCGCAAGGAAGCCGTCCAGCTCTGTAACCTTCAGGAAGACCTCGGAGGCGTCGCCAAGCCCGACGCTCAAAAGACGAACGTCCAAGGCGCGCTCGCCGT
>JAPLTV010000021.1 GCA_026397955.1 Verrucomicrobiota bacterium
GCTTGTTCCCGGCGTCAAAGGCCAAGCGGTAAAATTCGATGGTGATGCCGGCTTCATCCTTCCGGAATTCAAGCAGCTCGGCCGCTTCGATGCATTCACGTTCTCGGCCTTCCTTCGTCTCGGCGAGAAGAACGCCCGCGCCACGGTGCTCCACGCCACTGGTTTCTACACCGGTGATGGCGATGCCTCGGGCGTCGAACTTCTGGTCGATCACGGCAAACTTCGCTGGAGCATAATCCACCTCTGGCCCAACAGCGCCGTCTCCGTCGAAATGGTCGACGCTCTGCCCATCGATCAATGGCGTCGCGTGACGGCGACTTACGATGGCTCCTCGAAAGCCGCCGGTCTCCGTCTCTACGTCGACGGCCGCGAAGTGAAGACGACGGTCATCCGCGACACGCTCCACGCCAAGCCCCGTGACAACGCCCTGGAGATCGGTTCGCGCTCGCGCGACGCAGGCTTCCGCAACGGTTCACTCGATGAAATCCAGGTGTGGCGCACCTCCCTCACGGCGGCCGAAGTCGCGGTGCTGCATGGCGCCGACGCCTTGACTCTACCAGCTTCAGTTAAAGCCGAGCATGCCCGCCTTCGGGCCAATCCGGGCTACGCCCAAGCCTGGGAACGCCTCCAACAAGCCCGCCGTGCCCTTGCCGCTCACGAAGAATCCGCCGCGCCTTTCTTCGCGATGGAGCACTCATCTCTCGCTCCCAAAACCTTTTTGCTGACCCGCGGCGAGTACGACAAGCCCGACCTCACCAAGCCTTGCGAGCCCGGCGTCCCCGCTCACATCTTCCCTTGGAACGAGTCCTTGCCGAAGAACCGACTTGGTCTCGCTCGCTGGTTGACCGATCCTAAGAACCCCCTCGCCTCACGCGTCATTATCAACCGTCTCTGGGCCCAGGTCTTCGGCTCCGGCCTCTTCGCCTCCAGCGAGAACCTCGGCATGCAGGGCGACCTGCCGACGCATCCTGAATTGCTCGACACCTTAGCCGTCGACTTCATCCGCAGCGGCTGGAACACCAAGGCGATGCTCCGCCGGTTCGTCCTGAGCGCCACCTTCCGCCAGTCTTCGACCCCAACAGCCGAAGCACGCGAGAAAGACCCTTCGAACAAGTATCTCGCCCGCGGCCCGGTTCTCCGCCTGACCGCCGAAATGGTCCGTGACCAGGCCCTGCTCGCCGCCGGTACCCTGGTCGAGAAAGTCGGCGGCGAAAGCGTGCCGGAATCCGCCAATCGTCGCAGCGTGTATACTTACCGCAAACGGACGGCACCTCCGGACAACATGCTGATCTTCGACGCCGGATCGCGCGAAATCTGCCAGCCTAAGCGCCTCAACACGAACACCCCGCTGCAGGCGTTGGTGCTGCTGAACAATCCTGGATTCGTCGAAGCCGCCAAGAGCCTGGCCGTCAAGGTGAGCAAAGCGTCGTCCGAGCCCTCGACGCAGATCGCCGCCGCCTTCCGTCACGTCTGCACGCGTGATCCGCGACCGTCCGAACTCGCCGCCCTCAACGAGCTCTACGTGACCCAGAAGGCCAACCCGCCGCAGTTCGCTGCGATCGCGCCGAAGCCGCCCATGGCGGAGGCCAAGGCCGACCCCAAGGCCAAGAAGAAGCCGGCGCCGGCGCCTACTCCGGTCATGCCAAAGATCCCCGCTGACCCTTCCCTCGCCGCCCTCACACTCGTGTGTTCGACCATCCTGGCGAGCGACGCCGCCGTCACCTCCCGCTAATCATGCATCCCTTTAAGCCCAGTTACGACAGCCTGATGCAGCATACGCGTCGGCACTTCCTCGGCAACTCCGCTCTCGGCCTGGGTGCCTTGGCCATGCGCGGGATCGTCGGTGACGCCCAAGCGGCCACCTTGCCCAAGGGCACGCACTTCCCGGCCAAGGCCAAGCGCGTCATCTATCTCTTCCAGGCCGGCGGTCCTTCGCAGTTGGAGACCCTCGACCCTAAGCCATTGCTCCGCGAGAAGCACACTCAGCCGCTACCCGACTCCGTCCGCCAAGGCCAGCGCCTGACCGGCATGAGCGGATATCAGGCCACCCTTCCGCTCGCCGGCTCGTTCGTCGATTTTAAGAAATACGGTAAGAGCGGAGTGGAGTACAGCGACCTAATGAGCCATATCGGCGGGGTCGCGGACGACGTCTGCGTGATCCGCTCGATGCACACGGAGGCGATCAATCACGATCCCGCTATCACGTTCTTCTGTTCGGGTAATCAGGTGGCCGGTCGTCCTTCGATGGGCGCCTGGGCTTCTTACGGACTCGGCAGCATGAATGAGAACCTTCCGGCCTTCATTGTACTTGTCTCCCAGGACTCTACCAAGGATCAGCCGCTCTATTCCCGACTCTGGGGCTCAGGTTTCCTGCCATCCGAACATCAAGGCGTGCAGTTCAAAGCCGGCAAGGAGCCCGTGCTTTATCTGACGAATCCTGAAGGCGTCTCTCCGCACGCCCGACGCGGCATGCTCGACGCGCTGGGCAAACTCAACGCCGACCAACGTGCCGCCGAGCTCGACCCAGAAGTCGACGCTCGTCTCGCCCAGGCCGAGATGGCCTACCGCATGCAGACCAGCGTGCCGGAAGTCGCCGATCTCTCGAAGGAATCCGCCGAGACCCTCGCGATGTATGGCGAGAGCGTGAAGTCTCCCGGCTCTTTCGCCGCGAACTGCCTGCAGGCCCGTCGACTCATCGAGAAAGGCGTA
>JAPLTV010000033.1 GCA_026397955.1 Verrucomicrobiota bacterium
CGGTACCAGCGGGCAACCCAAGGCGATGGTGCAAGATCTCTCCGCCTTGCTTGCGACCTATGCGGAACGCCACCCCAACGGCCTGCCGGTGCTCGCACTCCTGGGCTTCGACCACATCGGGGGCCTCAACACCCTCTTCGGTGCGCTTGCCGCTGGCGCCCCTGTCGTCGTGCCGGCATCGCTCGCGCCCGCAGACGTCGCCACGGCGATCTCGAATCATCGCGTGGCGGTGCTGCCGGCTTCGCCGACTTTCCTGAATCTCCTCCTTGCGGCCGACGTCACGGCCGACCTGTCCTCGCTGCGCGTCATCACTTACGGGACCGAGCCTATGCCCGAGAGCTTGCTCGCACGCCTCAAAGCTACCTTCCCTCAGGTTCGTTTCATCCAGACCTTCGGCACCAGCGAGACCGGCATTACGCACACCGTCAGTCCGGAGCCCGGGTCGACTTTCCTGCGCTTCGAAGACCCGCAGCTTGAGTGGAAGGTCGTCGATGACGAGCTCTGGCTGCGTAGCCGCACTCAGGTCGCGGGCTATCTGAACGCGAGCAACGAACGCTTCACCGCGGATGGCTGGTTCCGGACTGGAGACAAGGTCGAGCACGGGCCGAACGGCACGCTGCGCATCCTCGGCCGCCTGGGCGAGACGATCAATGTCGGCGGCGAGAAGCTCATGCCGAGCGAAGTCGAATCCGTCGTCCTCGCCGTCCCCGGCGTCGCTGATTGTCGCGTACGCGGCGAAGCCCATCCGCTTACCGGCCAGACCGTGGCCGTCGACGTGGTCAGCTTCACCACCGACCAGGAAGCCAGCGGTTAGCGGTTGGCGGTTGGGAGCGTAACAAAAGCAAAGACTCGTTCGGGTGGCGGGTGGCAGCCACCGGGGCATCGGCCTTTCGGAAGTCAGCCGTTCAGCCATCGGTAGCCGGTTCCGGGCACCCGCAGCTGCAATGGGTAGGGTCGGGACCGCGTCACGACATAGCTGTATTTAGGTAGGGACGGTTCTCCGAACCGTCCGCTCGGCGGGCTCGGAGAGCCCGCCCTACCTCAAGGCTCCCCGCCAATCATCCGGTCTCCGGTTTCCCTTTGAGCTAACCCCGTGCCTCCCTTGTCCACTGGTCAACTTGTCAACCGGCCAGCTAGTTTGCCTCTCCCTCTGAGCCTCCGAGCCTCTGATCAACTAAGCCTCTAGTCTTTCCACTCCGTGGATTCCCTCCTCCTATACCTCCTGCTCGACATCATCGTCGTCGTCTCGGTCATCCTTGTGATGTTCCGGCGGATGGCGTTTTGGCATCCGCTGACGGCCTATCTCTTGTTCCACCTGTACAGCTTCAGTTACCGTGCGTTCAAAATCTATGCCGGCGCTCCGTTGATGTATGAGGGTCAGGCGAATGCGGAAGCGATCACGATCGACGAGATCAACCGAGCTTTGCTCTGGGCAGATGTCGGCTTGATTGTCTTCGTCCTCGCGAGCCTCTGGGCGCACCTGAACTTCGAAGCCAAGGCCGAGCGCCCGACCATCCGTCGCGTGATGAATCCCAACATCGCCCGGACCATCGGCATCCTTTGCCTCCCTATCGGCGCCTACTTCCTCTACGGCATCAAGTCGGCCACGCTGGATGTCTCGGTGGACGCCGCCTCCGCCGGCTATGTACAGGTGATCTCCATGTGGCCGATTGGCGCCTTGGGTCTCCTTGTCTTCGCCTTCGGCTTCCGGTGGTACCTGGTCGGGCTCATCGCCTTCTTCCTCGGGGTTGTCGCGCTGCAGGGTTACCACCGCTTCATGCTGATTCTGCCGCTGCTCTTCTTCGCGGCGTATTATCTGCAGACCGTCCGGCGTCGCTGGCCGACCTGGCCGATCGTCGTCGGGGCCATCTTGGTCGCCCTCATCTTCCCGCGGCTAAAATACATCGGGGCTTCCGTACAGTATGGTGATTACGAAAACGCGCTAACCTTGGTGAAAGAGTCTTTCGTATCAGATAAAAATGAATTCGCACCCGGTCCCAGCGAGGACTTCCTCGATCAGTATGCCGGCGCGTTGTCGCTGATTGATACCAATGACCGGAAATTCTGGGGCTCGACCTATCTCGCCATCGTCACGCTTCCGATCCCGCGCGCCTGGTGGCCGAACAAGCCCGGCCTCGCGGACCACCTGCAGGAGATCTCCACCTCGGGACGTAATTACGCCGTCGAAGGTCGTATCACCACCTACCTCGGGGAGTCCTATCTGAATTTCGGGTACGCCGGCCTCTTCTTCATCCCGGCATTGATGGGGTATCTACTCACGGCCTATTGCCTCCATGCCGCAACCGGCCCGATGCAGCGACTGAGCCGCTATATCTACCTCGTCGCCTTCATGGCGCTCGTGCAGACCTTCCGCGATGGCCTGCTATCTATTTTCGTGTTCACGTTCGTGCATAATATGCCGATGTTGTTTGCGCTCGTCACGCACCTGATTCCCGGCTTTGCCGCCAAGTCCCTCGACCGTCCCGCCGCCGATCCACTCGCCGGCGAAGAGGAAGAGGAGATTGAGGCCGAAGAGGCCCGGAGGCTCGGAGGCCCAGAGGGCCAGAATTACCGTTAGTTGATCCGTTAATCGGTTGGCCAGTTGACAAGAGATGCAATGGGTAGGGACGTGATTGCCATCACGTCCGTTCGCCAACCGACCTTGAAGTCTAATTAATTTAGCCAAGCCCCGACGATGTGGTGTTTTCGGTCTCGAACGGCGGCGATAGCAATCACCGCCCTACCCATCAGCAAACTCAAAGGGTGACGGGTGACGGCCACCGGGGCATCGGCCTTTCGGGTGTCGGCTGTTCAGCCATCGGCAGCCGGCTCCAGGTTCCCGCGGCTTTAATGGGTAGGGTCGGGACCGCGTCACGACATAGCTGTATCTTAGGTAGGGACGGTTCCCCGAACCGTCCGTTCGGCGGGCTCGGAGAGCCCGCCCTACCTAATATGCCCCCAGCCAATCATCCGGTCTCCGGTTCCCCTTTGAGTCAAGCCACCGGCTCCCTTGTCCACTGGTCAACTTGCCAACCGGCCAGCTAGTTTGCCTCGTTCTGAGCCTCCGAGCCTCTGGTCAACTAAGCCTCTAGTTCCGTCTCTCATCCATTCAGCCCTCCACGCAGTCCTCAACTCAGCCCTCTATACAGTCCTCCGTTCGTTCATGCCCCCCATCCGTCACATCGTCTATGAATGCCTTCCCGGTGCTTATGCCGGAGGTGTGCAGAAGATGGTGTTTGAGCTGGCTTCGGCACAGCGTCGGTTGGGCGCGGATGTCGAGATCTGGACGCCGAATGCCCTGCGCGCGGGCTCGACGGAAAACTTCGACGAGCTGCCGATCCGCTACTTTGCCTCGAACCCGTTGATGGGTCTGGCCCGTTCCTATCGCCTGCGCGAAGAGATCGCGACCTTGCCGAAGACGGCGATCCTGCACGCGCACAACACTTTCAACCCGCTTAACCTGCAGGTCGGCAACGCCGCCGCCGAGCACGGGTTGAAGGCCTTCTATCACCCGCATGGGGCGCTCGACCCCGCGCTCTTTTGCGACTGGAGTCCGAAGTCGCTCAAAAAGCGTCTCTATATCCGCGCGCTTAGTGGCCCGAATCTTAACCGCTCCGCTGGAGTCTTCGCGCTCACGCCACTCGAGCGTAATCAACTCATCACGCTCGGCGTCACCGCGCCCATCCATGTCGTCCCCAACGGCATCCGGCCCGTCACCGTCGCCTCGCTGGAGCAAGGCCTAGCCTTACGACGTCAATACGGACTAGACGCTTCCGATCGCGTGATGCTCTTCATCGGACGCATCACCCCGAAAAAGCGCCTCGAGGATATCATCCAGGCGCTCAGCCTCCTCGGAGCCTCCGCGCCTCACCTCTTCATCGCTGGTTCGCCCGAGATCGAATCCGCCTATGGTGAAAGTTTATTCCGCATGGTACGTGAGTGTGGCTGCGCGGCGCGCGTCCACTGGCTGGGCTTCCTCGATGAGGCCGCCAAGGCCGCGGCCTATGCGGCGGCGGATGTCTTCGTCCACGCTTCCGAATCCGAAGGCATGGCGCTCGCGATCCTCGAAGCCATGTCGGCCGGTCTGCCGGTCGTGGCTACCCGCGGATGCTACATGACCGAAGCGGCGGCCTCCCATGCCTTGGTGCAGTGCGAGCAGGGCGCCTCCGCGCTCGCGGCGGGCTTGGCACCGTTACTCGCCGATCGTCCTGCCGCCCGTGCCCTTGGCGTAGCCGCCCAAGCCCACGCGCATCACGTCCACGACTGGGAAGCGCTCGCCCGCGCGACCCTGCGCCTTTACGCGGAGGCCCCTGTGCGCGCCTGACCATGTGCGGCATCGCCGGATATGTCGGTCGCTTCGAGCCTGCTTTGCTGGGGCAGATGAACCGTGCCCAAGGCCATCGCGGGCCCGACGGTTCCGGCGAATGGCATGACGCGCAGGCGGGGTTGACCCACGTCCGTCTCGCGATCCTCGACTTATCGTCAACCGGGGCGCAGCCGATGGCGGATGCTTCCGGGCGCGTGGTGCTCAGCTTCAACGGCGAGATCTATAACTACCGTGAACTCCGGACGCGCCTAGAACGCCGCGGCATCGTCTTCCGCGGCGGCAGCGATACCGAGGTGCTGGCCAATCTCCTCGCGTGCTATGGCACTGAGTGCCTGCCTTGGCTCAACGGCATCTTCGCCTTCGCCGCGTGGGTTCCCGCCGAGCAGAAGCTCTTACTCGCACGTGATGCCGCGGGCGTGAAGCCGCTCTATTGGGCGTCGACCCCCACGGGCAAGGTCTTCGCCTCGGAACTCAAGTCCCTCAAAGGCATCTCCGGCATCGACTGGTCCTTGGATCCGGAAGCCATCTCGGCCTACCTCACGCT
>JAPLTV010000124.1 GCA_026397955.1 Verrucomicrobiota bacterium
TTCGTGTCGCCCGCGTTATTGGCGCTCCACGAGCCGCCGCCGACGTCACCCTTCCAGTAGACGAGGTTCAGGAGGCTCGTCGTGAGGCGCAGGGTCAGCCCGGCGTTGGTGGTGGTGAAATTATAATTCAGACCGGAGGGCGCGAGGCCGAGGACGTAGTCGGCGGCGTTGAGCGTGCCGGCGCTGACGGACAAGAGGTCGTAAGACCCGGTGCCGAGGGTGCCGAGGGCGTTGAAGTTCAGGGAGACCGACGGCGCGATGACGGCGGTGCCGGTGAGGCTGAGCACGTCATTGACCCCGGTGGCGCCGAGATCGAAGCCGAGCGAGCTGCCAGCAGCCAGCGTGAGACCATTGATGGCCATGGTCGAGGTGCTGCCGTCGTAAAGATTGAGCGTCGCGCCAGTGGACACGGCGAGGGCGCCGGCGCCGCCCGCGGTGAAGCCAGCGTTGAGCACGCCCGCGCTGACGGTCACATTACCGCCGTTGAGGTTGGTCGAGCCGCCGAGGCCGACGGAGACGGAGCCGAGGCCGGTCTTGGTCAGGTTGGCCGCCGCGGAGGTGAAGATACCGCCCTGTAGATTGAGGGTGCCGGTGGCGTCCGACACGTTGAGCGTGGCGCCGCTGCTGCCGATGGTCACACCCTGATTAGCCACCAGGTTCGCAGTGCCGGAGCCCGTGTAGCTCAAGGTGCCGCCGTTGAGCGTGAGGGTATTGGTCGCGGAAGCATCGCCGAGTTGGTTGGCCGCGGAGAAAACCAGCGTGCCGCCGCTGATGTTGGTGACGCCACTGTAGGTGTTGGCCTTGGAGAAGGTCACCGTGGCCGCGGTGGTCTTGTTCAGGCCGACCGAGCCGGCGAGAATCGCGTCGACCGAGCCGTCGCGCAGGTCAAAGGCGGCGGTGGAAGTCAGCACGCCGGTGGTGCCAGTAATGACGCCGCCCCGAAGCGAGACGGTGGCAACCGTGTCGTTGAAAGTCGCGACATCCAGCGTCCCGCCCGCGATGGTCACGTTACCGGCGTCCGCAAGGACGTTACTAGCGCCGAGGGCTATGGCGCCGAGATTGATGGTGGTGCCCCCGGCATAGGTATTGGCTCCGGAAAGCGTGAGCGTGCCGGCGCCGATCTTGGTGAGGCCGCCCGAGACATTCCCTGCGTTGAAAGTGACCGCGGCCAGCGTGGCCTGGGTGCCGTAGACGCTGGCGTTATCCACGAAACTCACCGTCAGCGCGTCCGTGCCGAGATACCCCGTGCCCGGATTGGTGATCGTGAGGCTGCCGATCTTGAAGGTACCGTTACCGCTGCCGTCGTCGACCATGTTGGCCACCGCAGTGGCGCCGGCGCCGGTGCCGCCGGAGATGCGGACGACTGGGGCTCCGATATAACCGGTCCCCTCGGTGCTCACCGCGATGCTTTGCACGCCTAGTCCGGCCGGCGCCTGCAAGGGAGAAGGAATGGTGGAATCCAGACCGTTGGTGTCGACGGTCAGACCGCCCGCATAGACGAAGGCGCCGCTGTTCGCCGTCAGGGTCGTGTTGGTGTTGTTGATATTGATCAGGCTCGTGCTGGCCTGATTGGTGATGATCGTGCCGCCGTTGAGATTGACGTGGACGAAGTTGTTCGTGGCGCCCGAAGCGGTGCCGTTGGTGATGCCGCCCGAGGCCGTCCGGATCGTGCCGCCCGTGAGCAGGTTGACTACGTTGGTCATATCATCCCGGGCGTTGGCATCGCCGCGGTTTGTGAAAATCGTGGATCCGGTGGCGGCGACGAAGACGCCGGAACCACGGACATTGAAGAAGGAAAAGGCCCCGACACCCCCGGCGCTCAGCGCGAAATTGGTCCCTGAATTGTAAACGCCCCCCGCGATGTCGAGCAGCGTGCTGCCCGAGCCATGGGTCACCAAAGTCCAGGTGTTGACCGTCACCGTGCCGCCCGTCTGCCGGAATACGCCGGTGCCGCTCGTCCCGGTGTTCGACAGGGTGAGCCGGTTCATGTTCACCGAACCGCCGCTGATCTCGTAATATCCATATGCCGTGTTGGCGTTGCCCAGGCCGAAGACGGTGTTGCCGTCCGCCGCGGTCAGGACCACGGTCCCGCCGGTCTGGTAACCGGCGCCCGCCGAAAGCGTGGCGTTGGAGCCAAAGTCCAGGTCGACGGTGGTGATCGAAGCGCCCGAGCCGATCAGGAGCATGCCGCGCGTATTGGCGGCGGAAGCCGTCGTGAACTGTCCGGCGGACATGGTGGTCGTTCCGGTCACCATCGAAAGTCGGCCACCATTCACCGTGAAGTTACCGGTGTTGGTGTTGGTGCCACTGAGGGTCAGCATGCCGGTCCCCAGTTTGGTCAAAGCGAGCGTGGAAGTCGCTCCGTTCTGCAACGTGCCGCTGAAAGTCGTGCTGCTGTTATCGCCGCCCGCGGTCAGAATCACGTTGGACGCACCGCCGTTCTCCACCGTGCCAGCGCCGGCGAGAGAACCGACGGTGGCGCTGAAGCCGTTGAGTCGCAGGATGGCCCCGGCGCTGACGGTGTGCGCGGATGTGCCGCTGAAGCCTTGGGCGATACCAGCTTGCAAGACACCAGCGGCGACGGTGGTCGTACCGGAATAGGTGCTGCCCGCGACGGCGAGAGTCAGGATGCCCGCGCCGGTCTTTTCGAGATTGAAAGCGCCGGTGATGGCGCCGCTCACGGTGAGGGCTGATCCGTTGGTCCCGCCGCCGACGATATTCCAGCGCTGGTTCGCACCGAGGACGACTGGAGCGCTGATGGTGATGGCGCCGGCGTTGGCGGCCACGTCGATGCCGTCGGTCGCCGCCGTGGGAGTGAGGGTGAGGATGCCGGGGGTAAGCGTGCCCGGGGCGATTGTGACCGTAGTGACTCCGCTCGGATTGGCGGCGAATTCGAGATCCTTGATATTAAAATTTGCATTCAGGGTCGTGGCGATCGTCGGGCCGCCGGCGGTATTGGCGCTGAAGATGACCCGATCGTTCACTCCGGGGAGACCATTGGCGTTAGTGCCAGCCAGATCCGTCGCAAAATTGCCCGCGAGCCCACTGCTCGCCGACCAATTGCCGTCGGCCAACGCATTGGACCAGTAAAGATCGGACGTGAAGGCAGTGACGCCGAGGCGGACGAAGGTGTCGGTGGCGGTCAGCGTCCGGGCGCCGCCTGCGACGGCGGTGAGACTGCCGAGGGCATAAGTGGCGCCGCCCGAGGTCAGGCCGCTCGCCGCGGTGAGCAGATCGTAGTCGCCGGCCTGGGAGCCGGACAGGCCGGAGAGGTTTAAGACAACCTCGCCGCTCACCACGGCGGCGACGCTCGAGGTGATACGGTCGTAGGCGGCGAGCAAACCGAGTTCCAATCCGAGCACGGTGCTGCCGGTGCCGGACGCGCCCAACGTCAGGACACCGGAGCCAAGATTGATGGCCTGTCCGGCGGTGTTGACGAAATTCAGGGCGGCGCCGCGCGCCACGGTGACGGCCGAGGTGGCCAGAGCGGCACTGGTCGAGCCAGTGAGATTCAAGGTGCCACCGTTCACGACGGTGGGACCCGCGTAGCTCAACGTCGCGCCCGTGAGCGTCAGGCTACCGACGCCGGACTTGGTGAGGCCGAGATTGTTTTGGTTCGCACCTACGCCGCCAATGGCGCCCGCGAAGGTGCTGGTCGTCGACTGATTGACGGTGAGGACGGAAGCAGCCGCATCGCCGCCCACGATCGAGCTGGTGCTCGCGCCGCTGAGCTGACTCACCGTCTGGTTCACAGCGCCGGTGCCGGCACCAAGTGCCAGCACGGCGTTGTTGGTCAAGGCGAGATCGCCGGTGCCAATGGCGCCAGAGGCGCCGAGAGCGAGGCTGCCCGTGTTGACGTTGGTCCCGCCCGTGAGCGTGCTTGCGGCGTTGAGCGTGAGCACGCCGACGCCAGCCTTAGTGAGGGGGCCAGCTCCGGAGCCGAGCGAGTTGGCGAAAGCGATGCTGTTACCGTTGGTGTCGAGGGTGCCGCCGCCCTCGAGGATGCTGATGGTACGGGCTGAAAGGTCGAAAACCCCGGCAAACCGGAGAGTGCCACCGGCGATGACGAGGCCACCCGTGGCCCCACCGATCTTGTCGAGGGCGTCAATCTGCAGGACGCCTTCGTTGATCGTCGTCTTCCTGACGCCACCGCCCGCGGTGTTGGCGACGGAAAGAACCAGGGTGCCACGGCCGGACTTCGTGAGGTCGGCGGTCGAGGTAAGAGCCGAAGAAATCGTGGCCGTGACGACCCCGGTGTCGGCCGCTCCCGAAGGATTCTGGACGAAGACGACGTATTCGTTGGTCGAACCAGCCGCGATGCCCGCATCGAATCCTCCGAGCGTGAGGCCCATGGCGAGCGAACCCGTCGTAGCGCCTGTGGCCGTGAAGAGCAGCGCACCGGAGCTGACCGTCAGCGCCTGCCCGGCGCCCGTGCCACTGACTCCGACCGTCGTCGCCGTGGAGTTGGCGTTGTTCAGGACGAAGGCATTGATCGTCCGGCCGCTGATGGCCGTCAGGTCCGCGGACAGCGATTCACGGACGTTCTCCGTGGAGGCCGCCAAGGAAAGCGTGGCGTACTCGGTCGTTAGATCGAGGGGACGAAAGCCGGCGCCGCTGCCCGCGGCCACCACGTAGGTGACCAGGGAGTTACCCATGTTGTTCGTGGTCGTACCGGCGTTCTGAGTCTCACCGATCGCCCAAGGCAGGATGGAAATCGTCTTTGTGCCGGCCGCGCCGGCGCCGCCCACCACAGTTCCGGCAAGGGCCGTCTCGGCGGCCGTGCCGCTCGCGATCCGGACGAAATTGCGGTCGCCGGCCGCGGCCCCGAGATTGCGCCCGCGCGCGGCCAAGGTGGAGTTGTTCTGGCGGATGATGTCGGTCGCGATGATGCCGGCGACACCGTTCGTGCCGCTCGCCGTACCGTAGAAGTAGCTGGCGCCGGATCCCATCGTCAGGTTTCCGACGCTCTCGTTCGTGGTGGTGTTGCCCTGATCCGTCCGGATGGCGAGTCCCGAGGGGAAGGTCTGGGCGTTCCAAATGCCGTCGGCCGAATGAAGCGTGATCGGCGAAGCGTCCGGAATGCGCGTGCCCAAACGGGTGCTGCCGTTATTATCAAGCAGCAGCGCCGCCCTCGTCACCGTGACGGCGGAGACGCCCAAGGCGCCGTTTCCGCTCATCTGAAACATGCCGCCATTGAGGACCAAGGACCCGAGGAAGGTGGCCGAGGTGTTCTGGGTGTAATTCAGGTTGCCGACGCTGCCGGCGTTCATGACCAACGAACTCCCGGCGGCGCCCGTCAGGAATGAGGTCAGGTTTTGGCTGGCGGTCTGGTTGAGCCGGAGAGCGAAAGTTCCTAGGCGAACAAAAGACTCGCCCCCGACGGCGCTGTTGCCGCCGACAATCCCTCCGACGGTCTCATTGCCGAGCAGCTCGAACACGCTGGAGCGGGTGGTGGCGATGTTGACCAAGGACGTGTCACCGATGGCGTTGCCGCCTTCGACCTGCAAGGTGCCGGCCTTGAGGTAAGTCACGCCGGTGAAATCGTTGACTCCGGAAAGCTTGAGGGTCCCGTCGGTGGTGAAGATCAGTTCGGAGCTCGCGCCGGAGACGAGGCGACCTCCGGTGAGGCTCGGGGCGACCGTGGCCCCGCTGGCCGTGGAAGTCTGCAATACCCCCCCGGAGTAAAGTGTGAGCACGCGTCCGTCGGCGATAGTGACGGTGGAATCCGCGGCCGAATCAAAACGCAACGAACTGATGCCAAGATTCTGCGAGAGGATGCCGGAGTAACCCGAAGCGCCGTCGGAGACATGATCGGCGAGGGCCCAGGTGGTGACATCCGCCTTGGTCGCGGAGGTGACGAGCACGATGCCTCCGGAGCCGTCGTTGGCGGCGAAGTTGGTGACCCCCGAGGCGTTGGCCGCGGTGGCCCATCCGCCGAGGATGCCATTGACGTTGGCCGTGGTCGTCCGGATTCCGTTCGTGGAGTCTTGTGCTCCCGTGGGGAGATTGAGGCGGACCGTGCCGGCGGAAGTCGCGCGGGTGAAAGCGCCCAGAGTAAGCAGAATTTTCTGAGTTCCTCCAGGCGTGAGCCTGATCGTGCTGAAACCACCGCTGGTGAGGGTCGTGCTGGCGACCGCCTGCGAGGTGTCCGCGGAGGAGTTGCCGAGCAGGGTGAGATTACCTCCGCCGTTAAGCGCGAGGGCGCCCGTAGCGTTGATCTTGGAAGTATTCAGGGTCGAATAATCCAAGAAGAGACCCCCGGCCGTCAGGGTAGTGTTTCCCGTATAGGTATTAGTGCCCGCGAACTGCAGGTTACCGAAGCCACTCTTGATAGGACCGAAGGCTCCAGAAGATGAGATTGTCGCCGAGACGACGAGCTCGGCGAGGGTGGCACCCACGAAGGAACTGTCGCCGATATTGAAGGTGCGGTCAGCGTTGAAAGATAACTGTCCAGACCCAGCGGCCGAGATGAAAGCCTGCGGATTCCCCGTGGCCACGCCCGTGCCGTTGAAGGTGATATTGGTGGCTCCGATCGTCAGCGTCGCTCCGTTCTCGATGAGGACCGAGGCGTTGGATAAGACGTTCGCGGCGGTCCCGTAGAAGCTGAGCGCCGTCGTGCCTCCAGAATTGGCTCCCAGGGTCTGGGACGTGTTGGCGGCGATCTGCAGCTGAACAACGCCTGAGGCGACGTTACCGATGGTCATGGCGGCGTTGGTGGCGAGGGTGTTGTTCGCCGCGATGCGCAGGACGCCGGACTGCAAGTCAGTCGTTCCCGTCCAGGCGCTCGTGCCCGATAGCGTCAAGACGCCCGAGCCGACCTTGCGGATGACATTACCCGTCACGCCTCCGGCCGCGAAGGACCCGGAGAAAGTCGTCGAAATATTGCTTCCACCGATGACGAAGGTCTTGGAC
>JAPLTV010000084.1 GCA_026397955.1 Verrucomicrobiota bacterium
GCTGGCGAAGAAAGCCTGGCTGCGACGTCAGGTCGGCGAGAACAGCCACGACCTCATGCGTGAGATCAAGCGCGCCTGGGATCCGCGTAATCTGCTCAACCCCGGCAAGATCTTCGACTGAGGGATGAAGCCTTCGCTCAAGCTCCTCGATTACTCGATCCTCCAGCAGTGCATGCACTGCGGGATGTGTCTCCCCGCCTGCCCGACCTACGACGCCACCAAGAAGGAGCGTCATAGCCCCCGCGGACGGATCTCGCTCATGCGCGCGGTCGCCGACGGCGAACTGAAGCTATCGGCAGCCTTCGCCGACGAGATGAGCTACTGTCTCGGCTGCCTGGCCTGCCAGACCGCCTGTCCCGCCGGCGTGGATTACTCGAATCTGCTCGAGACCGCCCGCGCCGAAGTCCAGTCCGCCGGTCTCAACCAGACCTTCACCAGCCGCTTCTGGCGCACGGTCACCATCCGCGGCCTGTTCATGCGCCCGCGCCTGCTCCGCTTCGTCGGCCGACTGCTCTGGCTCTACCAGCGCCTCGGACTCCAGACCGCCTTCCGCAAGATCGGCCTGACCAAGCTTCTGCCTAAGGATCTCCGTCGTCTCGAGCCCCAGTGCCCGACCATCGCGACGAAGTTCTCGCCGCAGCTCATCCGCCCGGTCGAATCCCCCGCCAAAAAACAGCACCGCGTCGCCCTGCTCACCGGCTGCGTCCAAGATCTCGTCTTCGCGGATATCAACCGCGACACCGCCGATGTCCTGCTGGCTAACGGCTGTGAAGTCCACACGCCTCCCGTCCAGCCCTGCTGCGGATCGCTCCATGCGCACAACGGCGAAGCCGACGCGGCCAAGACGCTGGCCAAGCGGATGATCGACCTATTCCCGCCGTCGCAGTTCGACGCCATCATCACCAACGCCGGCGGCTGCGGTAACCACCTCCGCCATTATGGTTCCTTGCTCGCCGAAGACGCCGTCTACGCGCCGGCTCAAGCTCGTCGAGCTGCCTGAGGCCAACTGGTGCTGCGGCAGCGCCGGCATCTACAACATCACCCAGCCCGAGCAGTCCGAACAACTCCTCGTCCGCAAGATCGGGCACGTCATCGGCACCGGCGCATCGGTCCTCGCCACCGCCAACCCCGGGTGCCACCTTCAGATCGCCCGCGGCCTCCGCCAAGCCGGCTCACCTATCACCCTCCTCCAACCTGTGACCTTACTCGCGAGAGCGTACCGGAAGGAAAAGATGACTGAGTCGATGACTGCATAGAGGACTGAATCGATCACAGATAAACTCACCCCTTCCGCCCTCTGTCATCTCCCTCTGGCCAACCATTCAACGATTCAACCAATCAACCTCCCCTCATGTCTCCCGTAAAAATCGGCATCATCGGCGGCGGCCTCATGGGTCGCGAAATGGCCAGCGCGTTCGCCCGCTGGTGCGCGCTCACCGACGTCTCGGTCCGCCCGGTCCTCACGGCCGTGGCCGACCTCAACCCCGCCACGCTGTCCTGGTTCGACTGCATCCCCTCCTGCACGCAGAAGACCACCGACTATAAGGCGCTCCTGGCCAATCCGGACGTCGACGTTGTCTACGTGGCCGTCCCGCACAACCTGCATGAGCAGCTGTATTGCGACGTCCTCGCCGCCGGCAAAGACCTCTTCGCCGAGAAGCCGTTCGGCATCGACCTCGCCTCCGCCCGCCGCATCCACGCCGCCGCCAAGGCCAGCGGTCGTTTCGTGCGCTGCAGCTCCGAGATGCCCTTCTTCCCGGGCGCCCAGCGCGCCTTCGAACTCGCGAAGTCCGGCTCGATCGGCCGCGTCCTCGAAGTCGTCTCCGGCTTCCACCACAGCAGCGACCTCGATCCGACCAAGGCCGCCAACTGGAAGCGCCTCAACGCCATGTGCGGAGAAGGCGGCGCCCTCAATGACCTGGGCATGCATGCCTGCCACATCCCGCTCCGACTCGGCTGGAAGCCCTCCCGCGTCTTCGCCCAGCTCCAGAAGGGCTACCCGCAGCGACCCGACGGCAAGGGTGGCGTGACGAATTGCGACACGTGGGATAACGCGCTCCTCAACACCTGGATCAAGGTCGGTGGACACGACGTCCCCATGCGCCTCGAGATGAAGCGCCTCATGCCCGGCGCCACCAATACCTGGTATATCGAGATCCTCGGCACCGACGGCGGCGTCCGCTACAGCACTTCGGACACGAAGGCCCTCTGGCTTTTCGAACGCGGCAAGGAACAGTTCTGGAAGCGCACCGACCTCGGGTTCAGCACGCCCTTCAAGACCGTCACCGGCGGCATCTTCGAACCCGGCTTCGCCGACGTCATCCAACAGATGTGGGCCGCCTACCTCATGGAACGCGCCGGCCTGCTTAACGGCCGCTTCGGTTGCGCCACGCCCGACGAAGCCGTCGCCACCCACGAGATCTTCGCCGCCGCCCTACAGTCGCAGGCCCAAGGCACGGTCGTCTCGCTCTAAATTCTCATGCCCAAAACTCCTCGCCAAGGCATTCTTGCCGCCGGCAATTTCATCGTCGATTACGTCAAGATTATCGATGGCTACCCCATTCAGGACATGCTCGCGAGCATCCTGAGCGAATCGCGCTCCAACGGCGGCGGCCCTTACAACGTCCTCAAGGACCTCGCGGCGATGAAGGTCGAGTTCCCTCTCGCCGCCTGCGGGCTCGTCGGCGACGACACCAACGGACAGTGGATCAAGCGCGACTGCCAGAACCACCGGATCGACGTCTCCATGCTGCACCTCAGCAAGGAGCACCCGACGTCCTACACCGACGCCATGACCGTGCAGTCCACCGGACGTCGCACCTTCTTCCATTGCCGCGGTGCCAACGCCCACTTCGACCTCAAGCATTGTGGTTTTAGCAAGACCAACGCCCGCATCCTGCACCTCGGCTACCTCATGCTACTGGACCGCATGGACACCTTCGAAAACGGCCAGACCATCGCGGCTAAGCTGCTCTTCAACGCCCGCTCCGCCGGCCTCGAGACCTCGGTCGACATGTGCAGCGCCTCGCACCCGCAGTTCCGCGAGATTGCGCTCAGCGCCCTGCCGCTCACCGACCACCTCGTCATCAACGAGATCGAAGCCGGCCTGACCCTCGGCGAAATCATCGACCCCAAGAACATCCATACCGAGCACGGCGCCGTCTGCGCCACCGCCGAAGGCCTCCGACTCAAGCAGGCTTCGCTCAAAATTCCTGCTGGTTACAGCAAGGGTGCGACCGGCGCAGGCGATGCGTTCGCCGCGGGCATGCTCTACGGATTGCACGAAGGCCTTGAGATCCAAGAACGACTCAAGCTCGCCGTCTGCTGCGCCGCCGCCTGCCTCGCCGATCCCACGCCCTCCAAAGGCCTGCGCCCGGTGAAGGACTGCCTCGGCTTGGCCGAGCAGTTTGGATTCGGGGAGTTCTAAACCCTAGGTAGGGACAGCACCACGTGCTGTCCTAGGTGCAAAAGTGGATGCAAGTTTCAGGTGACGGGTGGCAGCCCCGGGTGGCAGGTGGCGGGGATTCATACACTCAAAGGGAAACCGGAAACCGGATGATTGGCTGGGGGTATGAGGTAGGGACGTGATTGCCATCACGTCCGTGGGCGGACGCACATCGCAAAGGTCGGTGACCTTGCCCGGCTCGACGCGCACACCGATGCGAACGGCGGTCATGGCAATGACCGCCCTACCCATGTCAGGTGGTAGCGGGTGGGAGGTGGCGGGTAAGACCCCCTATGTCGTGACGCGGTCCCGACCCTACCTTGTTTTGCTTCGCAGCAGTTCACCATGCCAGCAGATCCCCACGCGACGCTCGGCGTCGCGTTAAAAGACACCATTCGAGCGTAAAAAGACACCCGATTGGGTTTCCTTCTTTTCGGCGTGCGAGCATCCTTTGGCTCACCCCCAAGACGCGACCCCATGAGCACCAAGAAATATAACGTCGGCATCATTGGCTACGGCTGGGCTGCCACGGCCCACATCGACGCCATCAACGCGAGCAGCCAGGCGCAGGTCACGGCGATCTACTCCTCGCGTCCGCTCGACTCCGCGACGCTCAGCGCCAAGCACGGTGGCAAGATCAAGGCCTACGACACCGTCGAAGCCCTGCTCGCCGATCCGGACATCCACGTGGTCGACATCACCAGCTACCCGAGCCAGCACTGCGCCCAGGCCGTCGCCGCCGCCAAGGCGAAGAAGCACATCATCCTCGAGAAGCCCATGGCTAACTCGATGGCCGAGGTAATCCAGATCTTCGAAGCCGCCGAAAAGAACGGGGTGAAAGGCTGCGTCTGCTTCGAGTGCCGCTTCTCCAGCCAGATGGAAGCCACCAAGGCCGTCATCGATCAAGGGCTCATCGGCGACATCCATTACGGCGAAGTCGACTACTACCACGGCATCGGCCCATGGTATGGCCAATACCGCTGGAATATCGGCAAGAAGGACGGGGGCAGCGCCCTGCTCACCGCCGGTTGCCACGCCCTCGACGCCCTCCTGATGTGCATGCCGGGCGAAGTCGACTCGGTCACGAGCTTCAGCACTAAGTCGAAGAGCGAGTACTTCACGCCCTACGAATACGACACCTCCGCGGTCACAATTCTGAAGTTTAAGAACGGCGCCGTCGGCAAGTGCGCCGCCATCGTCGATTGCCTCCAGCCTTACTACTTCCACACCCACCTCGTGGGCAGCCATGGCAGCGTCCTCGATAACAAGTTCCACTCCGCCAAGCTGAAGACCAACAAGGCCCAGTGGAGCGGCCTCTCGATGAAGATGCTGGATTCCGGCGACGTCAGCGATCACCCCTACCAAGCCCAGTTCCAGGCCTTCTTCGACGCGCTCGACAAGGGCCAGGACATGCCGCTCACAAGTTTCCGCGACGCCCTCCGCACGTTCAAGGTGATCTTCGCCGCCGACCAGAGCGCAGCCAACGGTGGCCAGCCGGTCAAGGTCGCCTGAACCCATGCCCTCCTGCCTCGCCATCTTCGCGCACCCCGACGACGTCGAATACTTCGCCGCCGGGACGATGCTCCAGCTCGCCCAGCGCGGCTGGGATCTGCACTACTTCGATCTCTGCGCCGGCAACGGCGGCTCGGTCCAG
Source organism: Verrucomicrobiota bacterium (assembly GCA_026397955.1). GTDB lineage: Bacteria > Verrucomicrobiota > Verrucomicrobiia > Opitutales > UBA953 > UBA953. The sequence goes on from JAPLTV010000084.1 coordinate 5,100, forward strand.
ATGGACGGTCCGACGACCGCGACTGTCCGCCTCGCCGAAGCCCAGGAAGCCGCCCGAATCCTGGGAGCGAAGTTCTACCCGCCGGTCGTGAACGACATGACGCTGACCTTCGACATCGAAGTCATGCGCAAGGTCGCCTCCGTTATCCGCCAGAGCCGTGCCGATATCGTGCTCACGCACGCCCTGTCCGACTACATGGAAGACCACATGGCCTGCGCCCGCCTCGCGACCTCCGCCGCCTTCACGCACGGGATGCCTAATTACGACACCGTCCCGCCCGCGCAGCCCTACGCGCACGATGTGACGATTTACCACGCCATGCCGCACGGACTCTGCACGCCGCTGCGCCAGAAGGTCCGAGCCGGCCTTTATGTAGACGTCGCGCCAGTCCAAGATCAGGCCCGCCAGGCCCTCGCAGCCCACGCCTCCCAGAAGGATTGGCTGGATAAGAGCCAAGGCATGGACTCTTACCTGCATACGCTCGACAAGATGTCCGCAGAGGTGGGCGCTCTCTCGGGAAAATACCAGCTAGCCCAGGGCTGGAGCCGCCACCTGCATCTCGGCTATAGCGCCGCCAATATCGACCCGCTTCGCTCCGCGCTGGGCTCCGATTGCATGGTCGACGCCGTCTACGAGGCCGCCCTCGAGAAACCTTTCCCATGACCACCCCCCTCTCGCGTCGCCGGTTCTTCCAGCTGGCTGGTCTGGCCAGCCTCGCCTTCCCGCTCCGCGGTTGGGGCGCGCTCGACACCTCGGGCGGCGACGAGGTCGTCATCATCAACGACATCCACATCACCGGCATCCCCGAGGAGAAGGTTCCTGCGAACGCCAAGGACGACGACGACCACCTGCGAGCCACGGTGAAACAGATCCTCGCGCTGCCGAAGAAGCCCGCCGCGGTCATCATCAATGGCGACCTCGCCCTCGCGATTGGCACCGCCGCCGACTACAACGTCATCCGCGAACTCATTGCCCCGCTCCGCGACGCCGGCATCCCGGTTCACCTCACGCTCGGTAATCATGACGTCCGTGATATCTTCATGGCGGCCTTCCCGGAGATGAAGAGCGCCTCCGCGCTCAAGGAGCATCGCCACAACAGCCTCATCGACCTTCCGTCCACGCGCCTCATCCTGCTCGACACCTTGGACCAATCGCCTGGGCCCTCTGGCAAGCTCGGTGCGGAGCAGATTGCGTGGATCCTCGCCAAGATCGACGAAGTCCCGACCAAGCAGGTCGTACTCATTGGACACCACAACCCGCAGGTCGGCGGCGACACCAGCCACTACAAGGGCGGCCTCGTCGACACCGCAGACTTTTGGCCCGAGATTGCCCAGCGCCCGCAGGTGAAGGCCTATATCCACGGCCACACCCATGAATGGACGCAGGCCAAGGAGAATGGCATCCACATCATCAGCACCATCGCCTGCGCCTACGTGTTCAACAAGAACACCAACGCCACCGGCTGGACCTCGGCCCGCTTCAACGCCCACGGGTTCCAGCTGAAACTCAACACCCTCGAGACCGAGCACGCCTGGAACGGCGAGGCCAAGTGGTTCTTCGGACGCCAACCCGCGCCCAAGAAGACCGCCGCACCAAAAAAGAAATAAGCGTGCGGCTCATCAAAGAACAGCAATCCCCCGTCTCCGCGAACGAACTCGTCGCGTGTGAGCAGTTGAGCCAACGTGACTTCGGGTGCGTCTGGCATCATCACCCTGACCACGAGATCTTCTTCCTGCTCCGCGGCGGTACCGAGCGATGGATCGGCGATAAGATGGCGCCGCTCAAGGTAGGCGAGATCCTGCTCCTCGGTTCCGACCTCCCGCACGACTTCCGTAACGACCGCAAGGGCCGCCAAGCCGGCGCGGAATGGATCCTCGTCCAGTTCCGCCCGAACCTCTTCGGCGAAGAATGGACGCAACACTCCTCCGTCTCGGCCATCCGCCGGCTGCTCGAGCGCGCCCGCCTCGGCCTCGAATTCAAGGGAACGACCCGCAAGCAAGCCGCCGCTCTCCTGCACAAGATGCCCAAGGCCCACGGGCTCCGTCGCCTGGCGCTCCTGATCGAATTCCTCGAACTCGCCGCCAGCTCCGACGAACTCAAGGAGATCGCCTCCCCGGGCTTCCACGCGACCATCGATGCCAACACTTCGGATCGCATCGGCAACGTCGTCGCCCACATCAAAGCCAACCTTGGTAAACCCCTCTACGTCCCTGAGCTCGCGGCCTTGGCCGGCCTCAGCGAGAGCGCCTTCAGCCGCCTGTTCAAGAAGTGCACCGGACGGTCCGTCCCGCAATATCTCAACGAATTGCGGATCGCCCGCGCCGCCCGTCTGCTCGCCGAGACCGACGAATCCGTGAAGCAGATCGCCCATCAATGCGGCTATCCCACCGCGGCCTATTTCCACCGTCAGTTCCAGCGTCACCAGGACCTCCCGCCCCTCGCCTACCGCGAAGCCATCCGCCGCCACGCCTAAGCTGCCCCCTTCCCCCAACTAAGAACCAAGAACAAAGAACTTTTACTTTCCTACCCCTACCCCCACCCCTAACCCTTTCACAACCCCATGACCCCCACCCTATATCTCCGCCTAGCTGCGATGGTCTTCCTCCACTACTTCGTGTGGAGCTGTTGGTATAACACCATGGCCGTGTACCTCGGTAAGCTGAACTTCACCGGCACCCAGATCGGCCTCGCCTACGGCACTACCGCCATCGGCGCGCTTATCTCGCCCTTCATCATCGGCGTGATTGCCGACCGATTCGTCCCTGCCCAACGGCTGCTCGGCGTGCTTCACCTGCTCGGAGCCGGCCTCCTCTGGTGGATTTCCCAGCAGACCGCCTTCAACATCTTCTACCCGTCGCTGATCGTCTACACGCTGACCTACATGGCCGGCCACGGGCTCATCAACACCATCACCCTCACGCATACGCCTAATCCGGCGAAATGGTTCCCCATCGTGATGGTCGCTGCCTCGGCTGGCTGGATTGTCGCCGCCAACGTCATCAACTTCGCCGAGCTCGCCGACAATAACGGCATGTTCAAACTCGCCTGCGGTGTCGCTCTCGCGGTCGCGCTCTACTCGTTCACCCTTCCAAACACCCCGCCCAAGGGCGACACCGGACCGGTCTCGGCCAGCAAGCTCCTCGGCCTCGATGCACTCAAGCTCTTCAAGGACCGCTCCTTCGCGGTGTTCATGTTCTGCTCCTTCCTGATCTGCATCCCGCTCAGCTTCTACTTCACTTGGACCAGCGCCTTCCTCAGCGAAATGAATGTCGCCGACTACGCCTCCAAGATGACCCTCGGTCAGGTCTCCGAAGTCGGCTTCCTCCTACTACTACCCATCCTCCTGCCTTTCCTCGGTGCCAAACGCATCATGATTCTCGGCATGGCCGCTTGGGCCCTTCGTTTCGCGCTCTTCGCCTACTTCCATGAGCAGCCCACGGCCACTTGGATGATCCTCGGCGGCATCCTCCTCCACGGCATGAGCTACGACTTCATCTTCGTCATGGGCCGCATGTATGTCGACAAGGCCGCCGGCGACAGCCTCCGCGCCTCCGCGCAAGGTCTCCACGCCGTGTTCACCCTCGGCGCCGGCATGTTCGTCGGCTCCTGGCTCGCCGGAGTGGTCGCGCAAAATTACACCAACGCCGCCGGCGTCCACGACTGGAAGTCCATCTGGCTCGTACCGGCCATCATGAGCGCCGTCCTCATCCCGGTCTTCCTCGCCCTCTTCCGCGAAAAGTCCGCCGAAGACACCCGCGCCTAATTCCCTCAGGCCCTCTCGTCCTCCCGCCCTCCAGTCCTCGAACATATGTCCCGCAAACTCAGCCACATCGCCCCCGACTGGTGGGACTACACCACGCTCGACTCTTCGCTCATCAACGATGCAGCGAAGCTGACGGAGCGCGACCTGCGCCAGCTGTCGCGTCCGGGCTTCAAGGTGGT
>JAPLTV010000090.1 GCA_026397955.1 Verrucomicrobiota bacterium
TCCGGTCTGGGGCAAGAAGGGCCCGAACGCCGAGCTGGTCTCGCTCAATCTCTCGCCGGGTATCCCGACCGTCGCTCAGGTGCTGCGTGCCGTGCTCAGCGCCGTGCCGGTCGATGCCGTCAACACGATGGGCATCCCGCCCGACGACTCCTACGCGCAGAAGGGCGAGCCGCCCGTGTGGGCCGAGTTCCGCCAGGAAGTGAAGGCCGCTGGCCTGAAGCTCGAACTGCAGCCGGTCCTGAAGTGGGATTTCTACAAGGCCGTCGAATCCGCCGACCACATCCTCACCATCCAGACCGCCGACCAGGCCCTCTGGGGCAACGTGCTCCTCACCGTCGGCTGCCGTACCGCCTGAACTTTCGCCCTATGAAGACCCGCCCCCTCGGTAAGACCGGGATCGAACTCCCGATCCTCAGCTTCGGCGCCTCGTCGCTCGGCCAGGAATTCCGTAGCGTCGCCCTCGACGACGCCCTGAAGTCCGTCCAGGTCGCCCTCGACTGCGGCCTCAACTTCATCGACACGTCGCCGTTCTACGGACGCGGGATGTCCGAAGTGCTCCTCGGGATCGCCCTCCGCGGCGTGCCGCTAGACAGCTACAAGCTCTGCACGAAGCTCGGCCGCTACGATCTCCCGCACTTCGACTTCAGCGCCAAGCGCGTCGCGGAGAGCATCGATGTCTCCCTGCACCGCCTCGGCACGGACCACCTCGACATCATCCTCTGTCACGACATCGAGTTCGTCCCGATGCAGCAGATCGTCGACGAGACGATCCCGGCCCTCCGCAAGGCGAAGCAGGCCGGCAAGGTGAAGGCCATCGGCTTCAGCGGCTACCCGCAGAAGATCTTCAAGTTCATCTGCGACCAGACCGAGGTCGACTGCGTGCTGAGCTACAACCAGCACACGCTCCAGAACACCCGCTTCTCCGACGAGACGGTGCCCTACCTGAAGGCGAAGGGCGTCGGCGTGATGAACGCCGGTCCGTTCAGCGCCCGCCTGCTCACCAACGCCCCGCTCCCGGCCTGGCTCAAGGAGCCGGAGGAAGTGAAGGCCGCCGCCCGCGCCGCCGCCGCCCATTGCGCCGCCAAGGGCAGCGATATCGCCAAGCTCGCCCTGCAGTTCTCGCTCCAGCATCCCGACATCACCACGACGGTCTCGGGCAGCGCCAACCCGATGAACATCCGCAACTGGGCCAAGTGGGCCGCGGAGCCGATCGACCAGCAGCTCCTCTCCGAAGTCCAGGCGATCTTCGCCCCGGTCAAGAACCTCGGCCACCTCGAAGGGCTGAAGGAAAACAACTGAGCCGATGAAGGCCATCCGTCTCGACCAGCCTGGTCAGTTCGCGCGCATCGATATCCCGGAACCGCCTGCGCCCGCGGTCGGCGAAGCGGTCGTGCGCGTGCATCGCATCGGCATCTGCGGCACCGACTACGGCGGCTACCTCGGCAAGATGCCGTTCTATTCCTACCCGCGCATTCCCGGCCACGAGCTCGGCGTCGAGGTCCTCGCGGTCGGTCCGGGCGTGACGAACGTGAAGCCGGGCGACCGTTGCTCGGTCGAGCCCTACATCAACTGCCAGACATGCTACAGCTGCCGCCGAGGTTTCACCAACTGCTGCGAGAACCATCAGACGCTCGGCGTGATGTGCGACGGCGGCATGGCGGAGAAGTTCCTGCTGCCGGCCCGCAAGCTCCACATTTCCACGAAGCTTTCCTACGACCAGCTCGCGCTCGTCGAGACCCTCGCCATCGGCTGCCACGCCGTCGATCGCGCCGCGCCCAAGCCCGGCGAGACGGTCCTTGTCATCGGCTCCGGCCCGATCGGGCTCTCGGCTGTCGAGTTCGTGAAGGTCTCCGGCGCGAAGTGCGTGGTGATGGACATGAACGCCGACCGCCTGAAGTTCTGTACGGACGTGATGAAGGTGGACGGCGTCATCCTGGCCAAAGGCGACGGTTCCGAAGTCGCCGCGCTCGCGGCCCTGACCAACGGCCAGCTGGCCGACGTGGTCATCGACGCCACAGGGAGTAACAAGTCGATGGTCGCCTGCTTCGCCTACGCGGCCTTCGCGGCCCGCGTGGTCTACGTGGGCATCACGCAGCAGGACCTGACCTTCCCGCACGCCCCGCACCTCCATCGCCGCGAGCTGACGATCATGGCCAGCCGTAACGCCCTTTCGAAGGACTTCGCCCGTATCATCCAGCTGATCGAAGACGGCGTGATTGATACGAAACCGTGGATCACCCACCACGCGAAGTTCGACGACCTGATCGCGACCTTCCCGACCTGGCTCAAGCCGGAGTCCGGCGTGATCAAGGCGATCGTCGACGTGGTCTGACGCCATGCGCCTCGACGCCCACCAGCACTTCTGGTCGTACGACGCGGCGCAATACCCGTGGATTCCGCCGGGCTCCCCGCTGCACCGCAGCTGGTTGCCCGAGGATCTCGCCGCCTTGCAGAAGCCACTCGGCTTCGACGGCTCGATTGCCGTGCAGGCGCGTCAGGTCGTCGGCGAATCCGATTGGTTGCTCGCCCTCGCGGATCAGCACGCGAATGTGAAGGGCGTCGTCGGCTGGGTCGACCTCCGTTCCGATCACGTCGAGGCCGACCTCGCCCGCCTCGCGGCGCACCCGAAGTTCGTCGGCGTCCGTCACGTCGTCCAGGAAGAGCCCGACGTGGACTTCATGCTCGGCAAAGATTTTCAGCGCGGGATCTCGAAGCTCCAGGCCCACGGACTGACCTACGATATCCTGATCTACCCCAAGCAGCTCGAGGCCGCGATCCGGCTCGCGGAGGCCTTCCCGCTCCAGCCCTTCGTCCTCGATCACATCGCGAAGCCGCATATCAAGGACGGCACGACCGAGCCCTGGAAGTCGCAGCTCCGCCGGTTGGCCAAACTCTCGAACGTCCATTGCAAGGTCTCGGGCATGCTCACGGAGGCCGACCACCAGGCGTGGCAGCCCGAGCAGTTCCGTCCCTATCTCGAGACGGTCTTCGAGACCTTCGGCCCGTCGCGCCTGATGTATGGCTCCGACTGGCCGGTCTGTCTCTTCGCCGGTAGCTACGAGCAGGCCTTCCGGCTCGTCGATGACTACGCCCGTGGACTGACGGACGCCGAACGCGCCGGCCTCTTCGGCGGTAACTGCCTGCGTTTCTACGGCGTGCGTTGAAGTCGTCCGATCACCGGAGACTCTTGACCGGCGTGAAGATCCACCCGTTCGCTTCCATGTCTATCTTCGCGCCGATGGCTCGCGGGTTCTGGATTTCCTTGGGAAGCGGTTGGTTCGTGAAACGAAGGAGTTTCATGCCGCTGCCCTTGCCGTCTGAGCCCATGACTTCGATGCAGAGAACGCCGTAGAAGTTGCCGCCGGGCATCTCTCCGAGGGCGATTTCGATCGGGATTTCGGCGCCGGCGGTCATCTGGATCCATGGTCCGCAGCGGAGCGGCCGACCGGTGGTCGATCGATGGGTCTCGTCGCACTTTACCCCGTCGAAATCTTTGTAGACATTGGAAGCTCCGACCACCGGCTGGTAAAAGCCGGAGTCCAATGCGACTTTCCGGCCCCATCGGATGACCAGGAGATCGTCACCGGACCCCACGAAACGGACTTTCCCCGTCTGCGGTACCTTCACCGTGCCCTTGTAATGGGCCAGCCAGCGCGAAGGCTTCACCGTCTTCTCCACCCCATAGGCCTTCGGGCAGATTGTCGCAGAGCTGGCCGGGATGAAGATCTGCGACGCGTAGAGGGAGTCCGGTGCCCGGAACTTATCCGCCAGCGAAACCACGCCCCAGTTTTTATCCACCAGGAACTCCTTCACTTCCTTGGCGTAAAGGCTGTTGGGCTTGGCGTTCACCGGGTCCTTGTGGCTGGCGGCGTCGGGGTTGCCGAACATCTCCGACGGCTTGCCGGCCCGGGTCTGCTTGAAGTCGTAGAAATTTCCGACGACGCCATAGTTGACCCCCATTCCCTTCATCCCGAACAACGAGACGAAGTTACGGCCGCCGCCTGAGCCGATACCTTTGCCGGCGCCGATGCCGCCGCCGGAACCGCCGCCGAAGCCTTTCGAGGCGCCGCCGCCGATCGCGCCCGCGGAGAGCAGGGGGTTGGACATGCTCGGCAGGCTGGCGATCGCCAGTGTGGCGTTGGCGTTCTTACTGGTGATACGGCTGTTCGTCTTGGCCAGCGACTTGATGTTCTTGGGCACCACCTTGGTCTTGAACTCTTTGGCCTTAGCGCCGCCCGCACCGCCGCCTGCGCCCGTGGCGAAGGCGTTCGGGTCCTTCTTGCCGGCGCCGTCGGTCACGGTGGAGACCACCCAGACGATCGCGATCAGCACGAGGAAGACGTGCAAGAGGACGGATAGCGCGAGTCCTTCGCCCCCGAGGCGTTGCCAAAGGGTGCGACGGGGGCGGGCCAAAGGCTCCGCTCCGGTTTCCACGGGGGGTGTGTCCTGGGGTCCGGACATAGGAGTATTACACTAGGTCGCGCCTAGTGGTTCAACCCCCAAACCTAGACCCCGGCCGCCAACGGCCGGAATCGCCATAGCGTCTTGCCCTGCCGGGACCCGCCTTCATCTTGCCGGTATGGATGAACACCAGCGCGCCCTCGAGGAACGCCTCACTTTCTTGCAACGCCACGTCGAACAGCAGGACCGCATCATCCTCGAGCTCTCCCGCGAGGTCTCGAAGTTGGCCGACCGGCTCGTCCGGGCCGAGGCGAAGCTGACCCAGTCCGCCGACGCCGGTGACCAGGCTGCGCCCGCCGACGAACGTCCGCCCCACTGGTAAATCCCGGATATGTGCGGCCGCGTCACCCAGTTTTCCCGCTGGGCCGAAATCGTGAAAAGCCTCGGCGCCCCGTCGGTCGACGTCGCTCCCAGGTATAACATCTCTCCGGGCACGCCGCTCCTCTCCGTCCGTCGCGAGCAGGGCGTGTTCCGCACCGAAGCGCTGCCTTGGGGCTTCGTACCCGCTTGGGCGCCGGCCGATGAACCAGGCGGCCACGCCAACGCCCGCGTCGAAGGGATCTTCGATCGGCCGACCTTCCGCGACGCCGCCCGCCTCCGTCGGTGTGTCGTGCCGCTCGACGGCTATTACGAATGGAAGACCGAAGGTAAGCTGAAGGTACCATATTATTTCCGGGCGGCCGACGGCGGTCCGCTCGCGGTCGGCGGCCTCTGGTCGCTCCATCTCGCCGCCGACGGCACGTCACGCCGGACGCTCTGCCTCGTCACGGTTTCGCCGAACCGCGAAGCGGGCGAGGTCCACTCGCGCATGCCGGTCGTGCTCACGGGCGCCGCCCGCCAAGCCTGGCTTTCCGAGCGGGCGTTCACGCCGGACGATTTCGCCGCCCTCGCCGTCACCGCGCCCGATCGCACGCTATCGCTTCATCGCGTCTCACCCGACGTCAACCGCGTCGCGGTCGACGCCGAGCATCTCGTCCGCCCCTTGGTCGGCGCGATGGATCAGCCGGACTTCTTCGGGGATTTGCTTGGCTAACGGACCGTTTTTCGACAGACCAGAGCCATGGCCGAGCCCTCGCATACCCCGAAGATCGTGGAGAAGCCGTGGGGCCGCGAGATCTGGTATGCCGATCAGGCCGCCTACGCCGGCAAGGTGCTCGAAGTGAAGAAGGGGCGTCGCCTCAGCCTCCAATACCATGAACGCAAGACGGAGACCCTCTTCCTTCTTTCCGGCAAGGTGCTCCTGACGCTCCGCGCGCTCGCTGCCGGCGAGACTCCCGCTCCTTCACTCGTCACTCCGGCCGACCAGAGCGTCTGGCTGCCCGGCCGGGCTGTCCATATCCCAGCCCGCACGATTCATCGCTTCGAGGCCCTCGAAGACAGCGTCCTGCTCGAAGTCTCCACGCCTGAGCTCACCGACGTCGTCCGGCTGCAGGATGACTACGCCCGGCCGGCGCGCGACTGACCTATCATTCCTCTCATGCGTAAAGTATTGGCCTTTGATCTCGGCGGCACGAAGTTCGCCTTCGGCGTCGTCAACGAAGACGGCAGCGTCCTCGGTTCCGGCCGCGTCGAAACGTTCGCCGAAAAGGGTCCGCAGCAGGCCTGCGAACGCGTCGCCGAAGCTGCGCATGCCCTCCTCGCTGAGCTCAAGCTCAAGCCGGTCGACTTCGTCGCCATCGGCGTCGCCTCCCCCGGCCCCCTCGACATCGCCCGTGGCTGCGTCGACGGTTCGCCCAACCTCCCCGGCTGGACGGGCTTCTCGATCACGGAACACCTGAGCAACTCCTTCGGCGGCCTGCCCGCCCGCATCGATAACGACTGCAACGCCGCCGCGCTGGGCGAATACCGCTTTGGCGCCGGCAAGGGCAAGAAGAACGTCGTCTATATCACGATCTCCACCGGCATCGGCGGCGGCGCGGTCATCGATGGTCGCCTGATGCGCGACTCCAACGGCAATGCGGCCGAGCTCGGCCACATCCCGCTGACGATGGATGGTCCCCGCTGCGGCTGCGGCAATCCCGGCTGCTGGGAAGTCTACGCTTCCGGCACCGCCATCGCCCGTCGCACCCGCGAGGCCCTCGCGTCCGGCCGCCCGTCGAGCATCGTGAAGTTCGCCGGCAGCATCGAGCAGGTCACGACCCACCACCTTTTCCAGGCCATGGCCGAAGGCGACGCGCTCGCCAACGAGATTTGGGCGGAGTCGATCAACTACCTCGGCCGCGGCCTAGGCGCGGTGATCAACACCTTCAACCCCGACGTCATCGTGGTCGGCGGCGGCGTCACCGCGGCCGGCGACGCGCTCTTCGTCCCGATGCGCAAGAGCGCCAACCAGTACGCCTTCCCGCGTCTGTCGGCGGTCTGCTCGATCGTCCCCGCCGGCCTTGGCGGCAATGTCGGCGTCGTCGGCGCCGCCGCCTGCGCCTTCGAGCACGTCAGCTGACGAGCCCGCCGGTGATGCGCGTCTCCGTCGTCCTCCCGGCTTTCAACGAAGAGAAGCTCCTTCCGGCCGCCCTTGCGTCGGTGAAGGCGGCCGCTTCGGCGTTCACGGCCCGCGGGTGGCAATGGGAGTGCGTGGTCTGCGATAACAATTCGACGGACGCTACGGCCGCGGTCGCTCGCGCGGCGGGCGCGACGGTAATCTTCGAGCCGGTCAACCAGATCGGCCGGGCGCGTGACGCCGGCGCGCGTGTCGCCACGGGCGCATGGCTTGTCTTCATCGACGCGGACTCCACGCCTTCGGCGGAACTTTTCGCGTCCATCGCGACCCGTATCGCGGAAGGCCGCGCGGTCGGCGGCGGCAGCACGGTCGAACTCGAGCCAGGCACGCCGCGCTACGCCCGCTTCGTCTGCGGGCTCTGGAATCTTTGGAGTCGTCTCGCCGGCTGGGCCGCCGGTTCGTGCGTCTGGGTCGAAGCTTCCGCCTTCCGCGCCGTGGGCGGTTTCGGGACCGAGTACTATGCGGGCGAAGAAGTCTTCCTCAGCCGTCGCTTGAAGACGCTGGCCCGCCGCTCCGGCCGTCGCTTCCTCATCCTCGCCGACCATCCGCTGCGGACGTCTTCGCGCAAGCTGAAGCTCTACACGCTCACGGAGGCGGGCCGTTTCTTCTTCCGCATGCTTTTCACCGCGGGTCGCGCGGCAAAGCGGCCGGAGAACTGCGAGATCTGGTACGACGGACGGCGCTGAGGCTCAGAGCCGCTGGCGCTTCCACTTCGGGATCGGGAAGACCGTGACTTTGTCGGACCGCAGTTCGACGTCATCGCGGTGCCGCAGGCGCTTGGCCTCGGCGGCGGTGACGATCTCGTAATGCGGCGCGGCGGTGATGAGGTCGGCGATCTCCCAGCAGTCCTTCGGGTTATTGACCCACTTCTCGGCCGGCAGGCGGCTGAGATCGTACGGCTTGGAGTAGCTCCGCAGGGTCTTGCGCGGTCCCTTGGCGTATTCGTGGAAGTAGGACATCGCGAGCTCGCGCACGCTGCGGTAGACCGGGTCGCGCCAGCGTAGGCAGACGTAGTTGGTCTTGGAGATCGCGCCCCATTTGCCGTTCACGCGGAAGGGCGCGATGACGTGATCCATGTCCTGATGCGCGCTGAAGTCCAGGAGCAGGGGAGGGTGGCCCTGCAGCCAGAGCGCGAAGGCGGCCACCATGGCGCCTTCGATGCAATGGGCACGCCGATGTTTCAGGGTCTGCTCCACCGAGCGGGCGGTGTCGCCTTCCGGTTCGAAGTTCTGCGGGAAATCGACGAGGAAATCCTGGATGGCCTGCGGGGTGGCGAGCCGCGCGAGCGTGCGCGCCGCGGACAGGCTGAGGCCTCTCCGCTGGGCGAGTCGGGTGCGGGCGGCGTACGACATGGGTTCAGGTCTATGCGCCTGCCGACGTTGGCTCAAGGAGCGAGTGCGGCGGTGCTTTCGGATTGGCTAATCCGGCCGCCGGCGTTTGCTCATCGGCGTCCGCCATGCCGATCTTCGATTACACCTGCGCCGACTGCGGCAAGACCAGCGAGTTGCTCGTCCGCAGCTCCCAGGACAAGCCGGCCTGCCCGCACTGCGGTTCGGACAAGCTGGCGAAACAGCTCCCGATGGTGGCGGTCAAAGGATTGAAGTCCGACCACGTCCACACGAACAGCTGCGGCTGCGGCCAGCCCCGCGGAGGCTGCGGTAACTGAGATGGAAGTCGGGCAATTACGCGACGGGCTCCTCCAGCTCATCCTGCTGATCATCTCGATCGGGCTCCATGAGTTCGGCCACGCCTGGATGGCGGACCTGCGCGGCGACCCGCTCCCGCGCCTGCAGGGCCGCGTGACCCTCAACCCCTTCGCCCACACCGACCTGATCGGGACCATCATCCTCCCGGCGGTCATGATTTTCCTCAGCCCGGGCTTCGGCCTCATCGGCTGGGGCAAGCCGGTGCAGATCTCCCTGCCCAATCCGAAGACCCGCCGGATGGACGACATCTACATCACCCTGGCCGGCCCGGGGATGAACCTCGTGCTCTGCTTCGTGTTCGCCGTCATCGGCGGCCTAGGCGACTTCGACCCCCGCTCGCAGGCGGTGATCATCGATTTCTTGCAGATGGGCGTCTTCCTCAACGCTAGCCTGGTCGTCTTCAACCTCATCCCGATCCCGCCGCTCGACGGCTCGCGCATCGCCGTCCGGCTCGGCCTCTATTCCGAGGAGACCTTCCTGATGCTCGCCCGCTGGGGGTTCATCATCCTGCTCGTCGCGGTCAACCTGCCTTTCTTCCGGGCGTTCATGAGTACGGCGGTCGGCGTGGTCGCGACGCCTTGGTTCTGGCTCTGGAGCCTCCTCGCCTGATCCGGCCGGCCACGAGAGGCTTGCCTATTTCCCGTCCGCGGGCGAAAGTCGGCCCATGCAAACCCTCGGCGAACGCCTTCAAGAAGCCCGTCAGCGACTGGGCGTGACCCTCCGCGAAGCCGCGGAGTTCACCAAGATCCGCACCGACTACCTCCAGTCCATGGAGGCCAACCAGTTCGAGTCCATCCCGCTCGCCGACGTCTACAAGCGCGGCT
>JAPLTV010000043.1 GCA_026397955.1 Verrucomicrobiota bacterium
GACGGCGAGCGTGCCGATATCCTTATAGGTTAGGTAACCGAAGTGCTCGGCGACATACACGCCCAAGGCGAGGGACGCCCATTCGAGGACTAGGACTCCGAGACGACGTGCGACTTCCATCCCCTCATCATAACACAGGAAAGCCCCCCGACAAGGGGGACTTTTCCATGGGCCGACTTAGCGGGTATGGCGGACGTCTTCGCCGGAAAGCAGGAAGATGACCTGTTCGGCGATGTTCTTAGAGTGGTCACCGATACGCTCGAGAGCCTTGGAGATGAAGATTAACTCAACGTGGGAGGCGGACACCTTGGTGGAATCGCCAGCCTTACCGAAGAGCTCCTCGTAGTTCCTACGATTGAGGGCGTCGATCTCGGCGTCGCGCTCCAACACCAGGCGGGCCTTGGCGATGTCTCCCTCAATGAAGCTGTCGAGTGCCAGACGCAGGACTTCGCAGGCGATGATACCTTCGGTCGGCACGTGCAGGAGGTTCTTGAGCGGACCGCGCTCGGAGATCACCATGGCGCGCTTGGCGATGACCGAAGCCTCGTCGGCGATGCGCTCGATATCATGGCCGATGTCGCGGGCGGCGAGCAGCAGGCGGACGTCGCTGCCCATCGGGCCGAAGAGCGTCAGGTAGCGCATGATTTCGCGGTCGACGCGCTTCTCAAGCTCGTCGACGCGGTCATCCATGCCGCGCACCTGCAGGGCCAGGGAGTCGTCGCCGGTCTCGACGGCACGGAGTACGAGTCGGGTCATGTCGAGCGAACGCTCGCCCATCAGGATTAGGTCGTCCCGGAGCTGGCGGAGTTCGTCGTGGAAGAAACGTTGCATAGTCGTGTTTGTTAAAGGATCAACCGAAGCGGCCCGAGATATAGGCCTCGGTCTGGGCCTGCGACGGGTTCATGAAGATCTTCTCGGTCGTATCATATTCGATCTGCTTGCCGAGGTAGAAGAAAGCGGTGCGGTCAGACACGCGGGCGGCCTGCTGCATCGAGTGGGTCACGATCACGATGGTGAACTGATCCTTGAGCTCGTGGATGAGCTCCTCGATCTTGCCGGTGGCGATCGGGTCAAGGGCCGAGCACGGCTCGTCCATCAGCGCCTTACGGAGCGAGGTCTCGCAGGCTTCCTCGAGGACGGCGCGGTCGCGCACGCCGACCACCCGGAGGGCGTAGACGACGTTCTCAAAGATAGACTTCGGGAAAGGGTTGGACTTCTGGAAGACCATGCCGACGCGGCGGCGGAGGGAGATGACTTCCAGGCCCGCATCGTAGATCGAACGGCCATTGATGGTGATCTCGCCCTCGTGACGAATGCCGTCGACGAGGTCGTTCATGCGATTGATGTTACGCAGCAGCGTCGACTTGCCGCAACCGGACGGGCCGATGAAGGCGACCACCTGGCGCTCCGGGATGTCGAGAGAGATGCCTTCGAGGGCTTTTTTCTGGCCATACCAGAAACCGTAGTCGCGGATGCTGATGTAGTCCTTGCGGCCTTCGCGTTCGGCGGCGGGGCGGACCTTGATGCGAGAGGAAGAAGGAGGGTTCATGATCTGGGGCATGAGGTGGTTTGTTTTTAGAAGGAGGCGCCCTTGAAGCGAGCGCGGAGGCGATTGCGGATCGTTATTGCGCCGATGTTCAGGCAGACGACCAGGAAGATCAGCAGCAGCGTCGTAGCGAAGACCATCGGGCGGGCGGCGTCGGAGTCCGGCGACTGGAAGCCGAGGTCATACACGTGGAATCCCAAGTGCATGAACTTACGGTCCATGTGCAGGAAGGGGGCGGAACCATCGAAAGGCAGGGTCGGGGCGAGCTTGACCACGCCGACAAGCATCAGCGGAGCGACCTCCCCTGCCCCACGGGCCATGGCGAGGATGACCCCGGTCAGGATGCCCGGGGCGGACGCCGGGAGAAGGATGTCTCGGATCGTCTGCCACTTCGAAGCGCCCGTGGCCAAGGAAGCCTCGCGCATACCACGAGGCACGGCCGCCAGCGCTTCCTCGGTCGCGACGATGACGACCGGGAGCGTCATCAGCGCGAGCGTGAGCGAGCACCACAGCAGGCCACCCGTACCGAAGACCGGCGTATTGTTATTATACTTCAGCTGGTCGGCGAAGAAGAGCTGGTCGATCGAGCCGCCGAGCACGTAGACGAAGAAGCCGAGGCCAAAGACGCCGAAGACGATGGAGGGCACGCCGGCGAGGTTATTGACGCTGATACGGACGATGCGCAGGACGGCGCCCTGCTGGGCGTATTCGCGAAGGTAGATGGCGGTGATGACGCCGAAGGGCGTGACCATCAGGCTCATGAAGACCGTCATGACCAGCGTACCGAAGATCGCCGGCATCAGGCCGCCTTCGGTGTTGGCCTCGCGGGGCTCATCGAAGACGAACTCTCCGAGACGGGAGAAGAAGAGTTTTACGCGGCCCCAGGTATCAAGGCGATTGGGGAACCAAGCGCGGATGACCTGGGTGAGCGGGACGACGACCTCGCGGTTCGAAGCATCTTTGGAGACGAGAGAGGCCACCGCCCCACCCTCGACGACCTTCTTGGCCTCAGCCTGCAAGGTGGCGAAACGTTCTTCGAGACCGGCAATCTGACGACGGCGGGCTTCAACTTCGTCCGCCAGCTTAAGGTCTTCGGCTCGGCGCAGGGCCACGCGGGCCTTGTCCATCTCGCCGTTCACGTCGCCGATGCGATGGCGGGTGATCTCGATCAGATTTTCGCGAACCACAGCGGCGGCGGCGACTTCGGCCTGGAAAGCGTCTTCGAAGCCTGCGTCCGTGGCAGCGATGACCTTACCGTCGGACTTACGCAGGGTCTGAGGGCGGACGAAGGCCGGACCGTTTTCGACACGCTCGAGGCCAAGGACGTCGGCAGGGAAGCTCTCGGACTTGATTTTGGCTTCGTCGACCCAGAGGTAGGAATTTCCGTTCAGTTCACGCAGACCTACCTGATACTGGAGTTCATAGCGTGGGTTATCGGCAGGCGAACCGGCGCGGACGCGACGTTGTGCCAGCTGACCGATGAGCGTACGGCCGTCGTCGACTTGGGCGACCGGCACCTGAGGCGCCCAGAAGACCGTGATGCCGTTGACGATGACCAAGGAAAGCAGGCCGATGACCATGCCCAAACCGATGATAAGGCCGAGGCCCGTGAACCAGACGAAGGCTTCACCGCGAGGCGTGCTGCTATCAGTAGAGGAGGCCATGGTCAGACGACTTTATAGCGCTCACGCAGGCGCTGGCGGAGGACTTCCGCGAGGGTGTTGATCACGAAGGTGAGCAGGAAGAGACAGCAGGCGCCGAGGAAGAGCGCGCGGTAGTGGGTATGGCCAGCGGCGGCCTCGGGCAGCTCGACCGCGATATTAGCGGAGAGCGTACGCATGCCGCTGAAAGGATTGGACTCCATCACCGCGGTGTTACCCGTGGCCATCACGACGATCATCGTCTCGCCGATCGCGCGACCGAAGCCGATCATGACGCCCGAGACGATGCCCGAGATGGCGGTCGGCACCACCACGCTCCAGACCGTCTGCCAGCGGCTGGCGCCAAGGGCGAGGGAGCCGGAGACCAAGGAGTTCGGCACGTTGGAGAGCGCGTCTTCGGCGATCGTAAAGACGATCGGGATGACCGCGAAACCCATCACGAAGCCGACGACGAGCGAGTTACGCGAATCGTAGGTCGCACCGGTC
>JAPLTV010000108.1 GCA_026397955.1 Verrucomicrobiota bacterium
ATGCTCCTCCGCTTCCTTCCCCTTCTCGCTGCGGCCTATCTGTCTGCGGCCTCCGTGTCGACCTTCGCCGGCAACGGTGAGAAAGGATACTCCGGCGACGGCGGTCCCGCAACGTCGGCGACGATGGACAACCCGTTCGGCGTGGTCCGCGGTCCGGACGGCGCCATCTGGTATTGTGAATACACCGGCCAGCGCATCCGTCGCGTCGATAAGGACGGCAAGATCACGCTGATCGCCGGCACGGGTAAGGCCGGTTACTCCGGCGACGGCGGCCCCGCCACGGCGGCGACGTTCAACCTCCCCCACGAGCTCCGCTTCGGTCCGAAGCGCGGCAATCTCTTCGTCGTCGACATGATGAATCACGCTGTCCGCAAGATCGATGCCCAGACCGGTATCATCACCACGGTCGTCGGCACGGGCAAGCCCGGCTACTCCGGCGACGGCGGCCCGGCCGATCAGGCCCAGCTGAAGAACCCGCACAGCATCCAGTTCGACGCCCAAGGTGACCTCTTCATCTGCGACATCGGGAACAGCGTCATCCGCAAGGTCGACATGAAGTCGCACGTGATCACCACCATCGCCGGCACCGGCAAGGCGGGCGAGACCCCCGACGGCGCCCCGGTGAAGGGCACGCCGCTCAAGGGCCCCCGCTCCATCGACTTCGACGCCGCCGGCAACCTCTGGGTCTGCACCCGCGAGGGCAACCAGGTCCTGAAGCTCGACCTCAAGACCGACAAGATCTCACTCATCGCCGGCAACGGCAAGAAGGGCTTCACCGGCAACGGCGGCCCGGCCAAGCTCGCCACGCTCAGCGGCCCGAAGGGCGTCGCTTTCGATGCCGAAGGCAATGCCTGGATCGCCGACACCGAGTCCCACTCGATCCGCATGGTGGATATGAAGACGGGCAACCTTGAGCTCAAGATCGGCACCGGCGTCAAAGGCGACGGCCCCGACGGCGACCCTCTGAAATGCAAACTGGCCCGCCCGCACGGCGTCTTCGTTGACAAGGACGGCTCCGTCTTCGTCGGCGATTCTGAGAACCATCGTTTGCGCGTCCTGAAGCCGTAAGGCCATGACGCTCAGCCGACGCTCGCTCCTGAAGAACGCCCTGCTCGCCGGGGCTTGGTATGGCGCGGTCGGACGGTCCTTCGCGCAGGCTTCATCGCCCGAGGTCATCGGCCAGTGCGACTTCAAGTATCGCGTCGTCCCCGGCTGGGGCGTGCTCGACGAAAAGACGCCCGTCAACGACTGCCACGGGCTCGCGCGTACGGCTGACGGACAGGTCGTCCTGCTGACCAACCACATCGCCAATAACGTCATCTTCTACGACGACGCCGGCAAGCTGGTGAACAAGTTCACCGGACCGAAGTTCCCCGGCGCGCACGGCCTGTCGCTCGTCCGCACGCCCAAAGCCGAGTCTCTCTTCATCACGGACCTGAATCTCCACACGGTCACGAAGCTGTCTCTCTCCGGTCAACAGCTCGGCGAGTGGCGCCTGCCGGCTAATACCGGTAAATATGCCAAGGAGTCCGACTACCGCCCTTCGTGGACGCTTCACCGCGCCGATGGCGAGTTCTACGTCCTGGATGGCTACGGCAAGGACTACGTCCTGCACTACGCCGCCGATGGCTCGTTCAAGCGTCTGCTCGGCGGACCCGAAGGCGGCATCGTCCACTGGGGCCCGCATGGCGGCATGATCGATACGGCCGCCGACCAGACCGAGACCATGATCATAGCGATGAGCGACCAGCAGTACCTGCTGCGACTCGACCTCGATGGCAAGAAACTCACCCAGACCGACCTACCCGGCGGCAACCCGCGCCAGATCCGCCGCTTCGGCCAGCACTACGTCGTGGCCCACCTCGCCGACAACTGGCCCAAGGA
>JAPLTV010000105.1 GCA_026397955.1 Verrucomicrobiota bacterium
CACGACGCCTCGCTCGGGCCGTGGACTTCGCTCAGCGCCCAGTGCGATATCACCGGACACGTGCGCGTGGCGGACCGCGTCTTCATGGGCAGCCGGGCGAGCATCATCCCGAGCAAGTCGGTCGGCAGCCGTTCGATCGTCGGCGCCGGCGCCGTCGTCGTGACGGACGTCCCGCCCGATGTCACCGTCGTCGGCATCCCGGCGCGGATTCTTTGATATGCGGAAAGCCCTGCTCATCTTCGGCGGCGTCATGCTCGCCGGCCTGCTCGTCCTCGTCCTCCTTTCCGAGTTCGCGCCGGCGCGCCCGCGGGGTTTTACCGGCGAGCTCGGGTCGGCTTTGCCCGAAGTCCCGGGCTGGACGCGTCGGGAAATTCCCATTGCTGGATCCTCGGCCGCGATGGCCAGCGCCCAGGGCATCCTCAATTTCAGCCAGGCAAAGCAGATTCTCTATACTCGTAATGGCGCGCAGATTCTCGTCTACGTCGCGTATTGGGAGCCCGGCAAAGTATCGGTCGTTGATGCCGGCTCGCACAATCCGGATTCGTGCTGGGTGAATAACGGGTGCGTGCGCACCGAAAGGCTTTACGCCGTCCCCGGCAGAGTGGGGGAGCGTGAGCTCCTGCCTTACGAACTCGGGCAATATATTGTGCCGAACGGCGGCAAGCAGAACGTCGCGTTCTGGCATCTCGTGAACGGCGAACCCAATCGTTATGAAGAACAGCAGGCCGGTTGGCGCAATGGACTCATCGGCCGCCTCGAACGCCTCCCCCTCGTCTGGAAAGATATCCGGGCATACGGAATTAATCAGAAGAATGAGCAGATGTTTGTGCGGATATCCAGCGGCCAGAGGGTCGAGGAATTGATTGCGGATCCGGCGAATGCCCAACAACAAGGTGACGGGTGACGGCCCCCGGGAAGTCGGCCATCCGGGAGACGGCTGTTCGGCCTTCGGCTATCTGGTATCGGCCATCGGCGTCACTCGAGTTTCGTGCCACGAGTATTTCGGCTAGATATTAGCTTGTTAAGCATACGACATACGGACGACAGGTCGCCCACCGCCTTGTTTGCCTTATCTGGAGGAACAATCCCGATGCGTAAGGCTAAGGACAGCTGAATCTTGGCCTCTTCGGCAGAGGCGATGGCAATCTTGAAGAAGCGAATGCCTTCCTGGGAGTAGCGGCGACCTTCTCCTTCGGCTATGTTGCTTGGCACGGACAAAACAGCGCGACGAAGCTGGGTCTTTAAAGTAGCTTCGCGCTCAAATCTACGATCGCCCGTCAGTAAATAAATATCCTCCGCGGTCTGTTTCGCTAATTCGAGTACACGCAGCGGCTGAAAAGGTTTATTCATGCTCAGATAATCTTAAGCCAAACTGCCAAATCCATCGTAGACCGCTAGGGCTCAACCCCTGATAACTTAACACCACTCAGTCAGGTACACCCCTGATGGCTGCCCCCCGATTGCTGAAGGCCAAATAGCCGAAGCCTGAAATGCCGATGCCCCGGTGGCTGTCACCCGTCACCTGAGGCAATCGCACTAACTATAAAGTTTAACAAACGGTGACAGGTGACGGCCCCCTGGAAGTCAGCCTTTCGGGAATCAGCCCCTCGGGTAACAGCTAATCGGGTATCGGCAGCCGGCGCCCGATCCCTGATTGCCGAAGGCTGAACAGCCGAAGCCTGAAATGCCGATGCCCCGGTGGCCGTCACCCGTCACCTAAATAATTTACCCATTTATGAAGCCAAATAGAATCTACTTATCTCCCCCTGATATCGGCGGCGCGGAAATCGAACTTGTCCTGGAAGCTTTCCAATCCAATTGGATCGCTCCGGCTGGCCCGAATCTCGACGCATTCGAGGAAGATTTCGCCATGCTCGTCGGCTCGAAGCATGCGGTCGCTGTCTCTTCGGGCACCGCGGCGTTACATCTCGCACTTCGTCTCGCCGGCGTCGGTCCGGGCGACGAAGTCCTGTGCTCGTCGCTGACCTTCGTCGCTTCCGCTGCCCCCATCACCTATCTCGGCGCCAAGCCGGTCTTCATCGATTCGGAAGAACGCAGCTGGAACATGGATCCCGCGCTCGCGTGTGCCGTCATCGAGCAGAAAGCCAAGGCCGGCAAAGCGCCCAAGGCGCTCGTCCTCGTGCACCTGTATGGCCAGTCGGCGGATATCACTCCCATCAAGGCGTGTTGCGACAAGCATGGCGTCAAACTCATCGAAGACGCCGCCGAAGCCCTCGGTGCCACTTATGGCGAAGCCTCTCCAGGCTCGTTCGGCCTGTTCGGCATCCATTCCTTCAACGGCAACAAGATCATCACCACCGGCGGCGGCGGCATGCTCGTCACTGATGATGCTGAAATGGCCAAGCAGGCGCGCTTCCTCGCCACCCAAGCCCGCGATGCCGCTCCGCATTACCAGCACTCGACCATTGGTTATAACTACCGCCTCAGCAATATCTCGGCCAGCATCGGCCTCGGCCAGCTCACGCGCCTCTCCGGCAAAGTCTCTCGTCGTCGGGGGCATTTCAAAGCCTACGCCGAAGCCTTCAAGGCTCTCCCTGGCGTGACCATGCAGCCCGAAGCCTCCTGGGGACAGTCCACCCGCTGGCTCACCTGCCTGACCATCGATCCCGCGATTGCCGGCGTCACGCGTGAGCAGGTCCGCCTCGCGCTCGAGGCCGAGAATATCGAAGCCCGTCCCGTCTGGAAGCCCATGCACCTCCAGCCCGTCTTCGCTTCCGCCGAGATGCACAGCGGCAAGGTCAGTGAACGCCTCTTTGAGCAAGGCCTCTGTCTCCCCTCCGGCGCGGGCCTGAGCGAAGAGGATCGCAGCCGCGTGATCGCGGGTGTGCTGAAGCACTTCAATAGGTAGGGTCGGGACCGCGTCACGACATAGCCCTACCTCGTCCCCATTTCTCGTCATAACGACTCGTTCTTCTGGAAATAGTTTTAGCATAGACGACTCGCCCACGTTCCCCCTCATTCATCCTCTTCAGATGAAACTCCTTATCACCGGCGGCGCCGGCTTCATCGGATCGAATCTCGCCCGTCTTGCGCATAGCGCCGGCCACGAGATCACGGTCGTCGACAAGCTGACCTACGCCGGCAATCGCTCCTCCCTCGCTGATTTGCTCGGCCAGGCCCGCTTCAGCTTCGTCCAGTCGGACATCTGCGACGCCGAAGCTATGCGACGCGTCTTCGCGGAAGCCAGTCCCGACAAGGTCCTGCACCTTGCCGCCGAGTCGCACGTCGACCGCTCGATCGATGGCCCGGGAGAGTTCATCGCCACCAACGTCACCGGCACCTTCCAGCTCTTGCAGGCCGCGCTCGGCCATTGGCGATCTCTGTCCGGTCCGACCAAAGACGCCTTCCGTTTCGTCCATGTCTCGACCGACGAGGTCTTCGGCTCGCTCGGACCGTCGGATCCCGCCTTCCACGAGTCGACCCCCTACGATCCGCACTCCCCCTATAGCGCCAGCAAGGCCGCGAGCGACCATCTCGCCCGGGCATGGATGGATACCTACGGCCTGCCGGTGGTCGTGACGAACTGCTCCAATAACTACGGCCCCTACCAGTTCCCCGAGAAACTCATCCCCGTCGTCATCCTCAAGTGCCTGCGCGGCGAGCCCATTCCCGTCTATGGCAAAGGTGAGAACATCCGCGACTGGCTCTACGTCGACGACCATGCCCGCGCTCTGCTCGCGGCGGCGACCCAGGGCGTCCCTGGTCGCACCTATTGCATCGGTGGCGACAACGAGCGCCGGAACATCGACCTCGTCCGCGAGCTCTGTGGTCTCCTTGACGAGTTCCGTCCGCGGGCTGATGGCCAGCCGCACGCCTCCGCGATCACCTACGTCGCCGACCGCCCCGGTCACGACCTCCGTTACGCCATCGACGCCCGCCGCGCCCGGGCCGAGCTCGGCTGGGCCCCGCAGGAGGATTTCCAGAGCGGCTTCCGCAAGACCGTCCGCTGGTATCTCGACCACCCCGCCTGGACTCAGGCGATCCTTGACGGCTCCTACCGCCTCGATCGGCAGGGCAAACTCTGAACCCATTTATGAAAGGCATCATTCTCGCCGGCGGTTCCGGCACGCGGCTCCATCCATTGACTCAGGTCATGAGCAAGCAGCTCCTGCCCGTGTATGATAAGCCGATGATCTATTATCCGCTATCCGTACTCATGCTCGCGGATATTCGGGACATCCTGATCATCTCGACCCCCCAGGACCTGCCGCGTTTCCGCGAGGTGCTCGGCGACGGCTCCAATCTGGGCTGCCGTTTCGAGTATGCCGAGCAGGCCGTGCCCAACGGGCTCGCCCAAGCTTTCGTGATCGGGGAGAAGTTCATCGGCGGCGATGACGTCTGTCTCATCCTCGGCGACAATATCTTCTACTCAGCCGGCTTCGGCGATCTATTGAAGTCCTGCCACCATCCCAAGGGTGGTACCGTCTTCGCCTATCACGTGGCTGACCCCGAACGCTTCGGCGTCATCGAGTTCGACGCTGACGGCAAGGCTCTCTCCATCGAGGAGAAGCCCAAG